>JAILRG010000006.1 GCA_024698325.1 Treponema sp. | reverse complement strand
TCCAGAAAGGCACGCTTGATGTTGTGGATTTTTGCGGCCTGCCGTAAAATGGCATAGCTTGCCTCGATTGTCTGGCCTGCGCTTCCGGTGCAGAAGCTTTTTTCGCCGGTAAGCTCATCAAGAAGCGGCGGCAATACACTGTGGGATACATGCGACGCACCTAAAAAAATGTTGTCTATGCGCTCTTCTGTGTAAAGCTCGTGCATAAAAATGCGCGAGTACGATGTCTGCTCATCGCAGAGCAGAATCGAGACGACAAAGGTGAGCACAAAGAAAATCACCGTAAAGAGAAATATCTTTACCGGCAAAAACGATAGTTTCATAAAAAAATCCTTATAAGCTTGTATAATGCATAGTGCAATCGGTTTGTAAAACGTCATGCAGATAGCTTTTTATGCGAAGTTTTCCGGTACTAGAGGGAGGTAGCTCATACGAACCCACCTTATTTTTATGCAGTACGTGTTCAGCAGTAGCAGTAAGAGCCGTTACTTCATACGCTATGGCGTTTTCATCAGTTACGTTAGTGACAGGCGTTATGGAAACTGATTTTTTATCCCCGCTCATTTTCGCGATAACTCCAAAAACGGTATCTCCCATTGCAGCCATTTTTTCACGGTATGAGGTATAGAAAAAATCTTCTTTAGCGATTCCACCGTTAAAAAAGGTCCAGAACGCCTTTGTCCATTTGTACACACCGGCTCTGTTAAAGTGATTGTCGTCAGACCAATCCTCGTCCGTTACTGAAAGATATTCCGGCTTTGCCAGGTTAAAGTCAAAATAGTCAAATCCGCGTTCCCGGCAAAACGCTTTTACCTGAGTGTAATACTCGTCATAATTACCTTTTTCGTTCAAATAAAAATCGGAACAGGGCATTGAATAAAAGGTCAATGCAATATTATTTTCGCGGCACAACGCAATTATTTTGTCGATGGTAGCTTTCCAGTCACGGGAAATGGAATCTACCCGTATCCTGCCTTCGTCTTTATCATTATGGAAACTGCCCTTTTTGATGACATCATAATCCATCACACAGCCACGACCATTGTATGCAGAGTCCTTGCTTAAATAATTGTAGCGGAAATAATCACCGTTTAGAACGCCTCCCAGTTTTTTGCTCAAGTCCTGCGGCCGAAGCGTAAGATGCTTGTCTTTTCCAATCGGCAGCATATGGTTTACATAGTATGCCGGAGTAGAAACATTCAAAAGAAAATCTGCCTTAATAAGCGGGTCTTTCAGATATAAAGCAACGAGGTAGTCGGAAGAAAAACCGTTTCTGTTTTTTCTTTCAGGCTGCGTTGCGACTGCAAAATCAAGTTCGAGAAAGACTTTCTGTATGTCATACAGCTTAACAGCCTGACGCAAGACGGCATAGGTTCCGTCGATGCTTTGAGCCGCCGTCCCTAAACTAAAATTTTTCATGCCGGTCATTTCATCAGCCACATCTGCTACAATTCCGTGAGAAACATGACTTGCACCGCAGTACACAACGTCAATTCTGTCTTGATTGTATAATTCATGCAGTAAAATACGTGAGTAGGCCTCTGCGTCATCCCGCAACAGGGTAGCTGTAACTGCACTCAACACAAAAAAGCCGGCTACAAACGCTGCAGCTTTGAGCGGTATCTTTATTTTTTGAGTCATTTTTAGTTTGCCGTCCCTTTTTCCCAATCTGTAAGCGGAATCCAGTTTTCTTCTTTCAGCATGTCATCCTGAACATGCCATGCGCGGCTTTTGTCCAGGGTGAACTGCGTCTTTTTAAGCAGGTGGTCGGCATGGTGCTCGCCATTAGAAAGCGGATAGAGCGTTACTCCACCGGCTTTTTCCTGCACGAAAGTTTTATGCGTAAACGGATTTTCCTCGCCCAGCGGTAAGCCGCGCTTAGCAAGGAACAGCGTGTCGGCATTCGTCATGAACGACTTGTCGGTCTTTAGGGAGCCGGATGCGCCAAAATCCTTGTACAGGAGCAGCGGATTGTACTGAGCCGGCACAGTCTGACTCTTAAACGTGCTGAATCTGGATAGCTTTAAGGCCTGCCCGTGGTCAGCGACGATGATAATGCGGGTGTTATTCCAGACGCCGTTTTCCTTCAGATAGTCCAGGTATTTTCCGACCTGCACAAGAGCCGATGCATTGGAATCATAGTGAGTCTGCTCGTAACTCTTTTTCTCCGCAGAGATAGTCAGATAATCACTCTCCAGCGCATGAGGCTCGTGCGGCGTGTCGTTGTCGATAAAGCAGTACGTGCCTTTCTGTGCAGAAAAATCTGTCTGTTCGCGTAAGAAAAACAGCGAGGAGAAAATATTGTAGTACGTTCTGTCATCACGGCGGCTGTTTTCGCGGCAGAGGCGGTAGAACGTGCTTCTGAAAGGAGGATAGAGCGCCTGCAGTACTGAGAAATTGCGTATTTCCTTGCGGCAGACAACGTCTGCGACATTACTTGCAATGCCGCCGTGGATTCCTATTTCGTTAAAGAACTGCTCGGTATACCTGCCGAATGTCGTATACGCCTGTATATCCGGATACGGCTCAAACGGGGATAAATCACCTTCATGCGCATAGTTTGACCACGGAGGATCTGAAACAACGGCGTTGTAGCCTGCCTCGGAAAACAGGCGCGGAAGCACGAGCATGGCTTCGTTGTGCTTGAGCCGCAAAAGCTCATCAGCGCGGCTACTCATTCCAGCTGGCGTATATTCATAGCCGCCCATCATCGCAGGTGCGCCTAATGAGGTATGCGTAGAAAAGCTCAGCGTATTCGGGTAATAGGTAAAGCCTTCAAAGCTTTCCCGAAGCTGAGGAAACTCATTGAGCACTTCCGGAAAGAATGCAGAAATCGCCCTGTCTAAAAACAGCACGATGACGTTTTTGTCTGTCTTTGAAAGATGATATATTTTTTCAAAGCTGTGCGTCTGTTTTACCGTCTTGTATTTTGCAACATTCTCTGCATGAACCGTGTACACACGCTTTATTTCGTTTGTTTTCGTAATGCTGAAAAGAACTCCTGCAAGCGAAACTGAAAAAACGATGCCCGTAAGGACGGATACCTTGCGGAATCTTGCAAACACGAAGTAAAGCAAAACCGCAACCGTGGAAACGAGGACGGGAAGCAAGGCAAACTGCATGGGGAAGTGACGGAGTACTTTTTCGTTATCAAGCGTAAAGCTTACGCTCAAGTTTCCGTAGGGCACGGGAAACAAAAACACATTTGTAAGCGCACTCAAAAACAGCGCAAAAAGCACGACGGGCAACACCGCCCTCACCTTCTTGCCGAACATTTTGTATATGGCAGCCGGCCAGAACACAAAGCAGCCAAAAAACACGAAAAAGCTCGACCAGATGTAGCTGAGCGGTGAAGCCGTGTTTCCCAAAAAGGAGAACTCCACCGGGCTAGAGGCAATAACGCGAGACGGAAGCATAAGGCCGAACAGAACCGAAAGCGCAAGTGCAGAGGCGAAAAAGAGCGGACGGGAAGCAGCATACTCTGCAGCCGGAACGACAGCCTGCGGAAGCTTTTTCCGTAGGAAAGACAAGCCGGCGGGGAAAACTGCTACCAACAGCGCAAACAGCGTGATGCAGGCTTTCTTTGCAACGCTTCCATGACGGCTTACGACATAGAGTGAGAATAAAACAAACAGGACGCTTATAAACGCATGGGCAATCCGGGCAGGATGCTTTGTCTTCATCACGACATTCTTGCAGAGGGAAAACAGGTTGTTCAAAATCCAGTACAGCACCAGGCCGCTCGGCGAATTATAGAGCAGCACCAGGAACACAATGCCGATACCGTACAGCTGCACTTTTTCCCGCACCGGAGTTCCGCGCGTGTAAATGGCGCCGGAGACAAAGTTTATAAGCGTCATCAGGATGGGAAGCGTATGCACTGGCAGCGTAAAAGAGCCGAGCTTCAGGCTAAAAAAAGTGTCCGGGGCACCTAAATCAGTAAAAATCCACCAGGAGGCACCCTGCAGGAGCGTGTTATGGCTTAAATAATGATATGCCGCAATGAAAAACGGAATCTCAATCAGGATTGAAAGGGAAGACCGCAGCGTATACAGCGGATGATAGTGATTCTGCCGGTAATACGTCTGGAGCATCATAAACTGCTCGTCGCCCTTAAACGCTTTCTTTATGCGCTTGATTTTTGGCTCCATAGAACGGGCAAGGTCGCGCTCTTTTTCCTGCAGGCGGTCGGCTATGTTGTACAGCGGAAGCGCAAGGAAGTTTATGGCTAAACTTACGCCAACGACAGCACCAATGACACCGACAGCGTCAATCTTGTTGATAATGAAGAGGAATACCCAGTCAACAACAGTTTCTATGGGGCTTATGATAATGCTGTACAGGAAGTTCATTTTTTGTAGTATCCCTTGTACCATGCCGCAAATTTTGCCAGGCCTTCAGAAAGCGGCGTGGCAGGCTTAAAGCCAAAGTCATTCTGCAAGTCGGTAACATCGGCATAGGTCTGGTACACATCGCCCGGCTGCATGGGCAAGAGCTCTTTTTTAGCCGGGCTTGTGATGATGCCTTCTTTTAAGAGGCAGGCTTCAAGGGTCTCGACAAAGTACATAAGGCTTTCGGGCTTATTGTTTCCGATATTGTACACTTTGTACGGAGCGCCGTCTTCGGTTTCTTCCGGGGCGCGCTTCATGACGTTTACAATGCCGGTAACAATGTCGTCGATGTAGGTAAAGTCGCGCTTCATGTCGCCCATATTGTAAATCTGAATCGCCTCGCCTTTTACCAGCTTGTTCGTAAACTTAAAGTAGGCCATGTCGGGGCGTCCCATCGGACCGTACACGGTAAAAAAGCGCAGGCCCGTACACGGAATCTTGTACAGCTTTGCATAGGCGTGGGCAAACAGCTCGTTTGATTTTTTGGTCGCCGCATAGAGGGAAACCGGGTTATCAACCTTGTCCTCGGTAGAGTACGGTACTTTTTTGTTCGTACCGTACACACTGCTCGAAGACGCATACACCAAATGCTCCACCGGGTAATGGCGGCACAGCTCCAGAATGGTGTAAAAGCCGAGCATATTGGAATGAATGTAGGCATCGGGATTGTCGATTGAATAGCGCACTCCAGCCTGAGCGGCAAGGTTTACCACGACACCAGGCTTTTTTTCTGCAAACAGCGTTTCCATCGCAGCACGGTCGGCAATATCCGCCTTAACAAAGGCAAAACGGGGTGCAAAAGAAGAAAGCATAGAAAGACGCTCTTCTTTAAGCGAGATATCGTAATAGTCGGTTATGCAGTCAACACCAATAACGGTGGCAGAAGTAGTCTCTAAAAGCCGCTTGCAAAGATAGCTTCCGATAAAACCTGCGGCACCGGTTACAAGAATTGTTTTATTATCAAAAGAAATTGCTTTCATCAGGCCACTATAGCAGAATGCGTTAAGAAAGTACACAGCTTGCATATAACGACAGTAACGAGTAACATAAATAGAACTTTTCTTTTTATATTATGGAGAATGAATTATGAAAATTGCAGTAGCGGGAACAGGATATGTCGGACTTTCCAACGCCATTTTACTTTCGCAGCACAATGATGTTACTGCTGTTGATATCATGCAGGAAAAGGTAGATTTAATTAACCGCAGAAAATCCCCGATTATCGATAAAGAGATTGAAGAGTACCTTGCAACAAAGGAACTGCACCTGAAGGCAACCACAGACGGCCTTTCTGCCTACAAAGATGCAGACTTCATCATCATCTCAACGCCGACTAATTACGATCCGGAAAAAAACTATTTTGACACCTCAAGCGTAGAAGCCGTGCTTGCGCTGGTAAAGGAATCCGGCTCAAACGCAACGGTCGTCATTAAGTCTACGGTACCGGTCGGCTACACCGAAAAGCTCAGGGCAGAAAGCGGCTGGAAAAACATGCTGTTTTCACCGGAATTTCTCCGCGAAGGACACGCGCTCTATGACAACCTGTACCCGAGCCGCATTGTCGTAAGCTGGCCGAAAGATGGGCCGGAATTAAAGGAAAAGGCTGAATGCTTTGCCACTCTTTTGCAGCAGGGCGCCATCAAGCAGAATATCGACGTACTCTACCCCAACCTGACCGAAGCTGAGGCGATAAAGCTTTTTGCAAATACCTACCTTGCACTGCGCGTCGCCTTCTTTAACGAGCTTGACACCTATGCAGAAGTCCGCGGACTTTCAACAAAGGCAATCATTCAGGGAATCAGCCTGGACCCGCGCATCGGCGACTTCTACAACAACCCGAGCTTCGGCTACGGCGGCTACTGTCTGCCCAAAGACACAAAACAGCTTCTGGCAAACTACCGCGACGTTCCGCAGAACCTCATTCAGGCTATTGTTGAGTCAAATACCACCCGCAAGGACTTTATTGCTGACCAGATTATTGCAAAAAAGCCAAAGGCTGTCGGCGTATACCGTCTTACGATGAAAGCAAACAGCGATAATTTCCGCCAGTCCTCGATTCAGGGCGTTATGAAGCGCATAAAAGCAAAGGGCATTCCCGTCATCGTGTATGAGCCAACGTATAAGGGTGAGGATTTCTTTAACTCAAAAGTAACGAAGGATCTGGATTCATTCAAAAAAGAATGTGATGTAATCATCGCAAACCGTTACTCGCCAGACTTAGCTGACGTACAGGAAAAGATTTTTACCCGCGACCTTTTCAGCCGCGACTAGGAGCACATGCATGAAATACGTCTACGTCCTTACCTCTACGCCAAAAGACCTGTACTACGAGCAGGCGCTCATGTCAGTCTGGTCACTCAGGCTGCACAATCCGTCCGCACACATTACCGTACTCGTCGATGACAAGACCGCCGCAAGCTTTACGGCTGAAAACAAACGGACCGCACTTACAGGCTGCGCGTCAGAAATCATCACAGTGCCGTTCGAAGACAGCGTGCCAAACGTAGACCGCTCGCGCCTTATAAAAACAGCAATTCCTGATTATGTGGGCGGAAGCTTTTTATACATCGACTGCGACACCATCATCTGTGATGATTTGAGCGGCATAGCACAGGTTTCTGCAACAACAGGCGGCGTGCTTGACGGCCATGTCATGCTGGATGAGCATATCCACAAAAAGTACTTTTTAGCCCGCGACAAAAAACTGGGCTTTAAGGGCACGCAGGCGCTCGGCGCAAACATAAACGGCGGCCTTATCCTTGCAAAGGCTGACACACCGGACGAGCAGGCAGAAACCGAGGCGCTTTTTAAGGCCTGGAATGAAATCTGGCGCTATTCAGCCTACGAAAAGCACGATAAGCATGACCAGAGCGCCTTAAACGAGGCAAATTACCGCACCGGCTTAAAAATGCAGCTGCTTCCCGGCGAGTGGAACTGTCAGCCGAGCCACGGAGGCCTTGCATTCTTAAAGAATGCGAAAATCATTCACTATTACTCCAGTGAGTTCAGCGGGAAAAACTACATTCCCTACTACAAGCTTGCAGACAAGGCGCTGCAGCAGCGCATAAAGGAAGCCGGCGACATTCCGCCCGACATTCAGGAAATGATACGGGAGCCAAAGTTTCAGTTCAACAGCGTGCACCTGATTAACGACAGCCGCATCGTAAGCATCATGCAGTCGCCGCTTACGTTCACGCTGGCAGACATAAAGGCGCACCTGCCGCACCTCTTTGCTTTTCTTGAAGGGCTCTGCGGCTTTTTCCGGGGGCTGGGAAAAAAGCTTACCGGAAAAAAATAGCCCTGGTGGCGTCCAAACTCACCATCGAGCCAGGCGGTGCGGACAGAAAGCCTGCCAGAGGTTTCCATGCTTGACATGTTACCGATTGTTCGGTAGCATGTCAAAAAATGACGGACGTTCAGAAAAATCCCAAATGGCGTCATGAGTTCAAATATGTGTCGCCGGAATACATTCTTTCCTATCTTGAAAAACGCACGGCCGCGGTAATGCAACGCGACCGCCATACGGGCTCTCAGGGCTACTATGCCATCCGCTCGCTGTATTTCGACGATTTGTACAATACCTGCTATTACGAAAACGAGGACGGAACCGACCCCCGCGAAAAATTCCGCATCCGCATCTACAATGCAAGCCGGGAGCGCATTTCTCTGGAATTAAAGCAGCGGGAAAAAGGAAAATGCCACAAGCTTTCCGTACCCCTTACCCCGGCTTTCTGCGACGAGATCCTTTCGGGAAAGATTCCTGCAGTCAAGGATACCGACCCCTACCTCGTGAAAAAACTCATCATGGAAATGCAGAGCCGCGGCCTTAAGCCTGTATGCATCGTCTCCTATGAGCGGGTACCTTTGGTATGGAATGCCGGGAACGTCCGCGTCACCTTTGACCGAAACATCAGGAGCAGCAGCTCGCTCTCAAATTTTTTTGAGCCTTTCCTGCCTTCCCGCCCCATTCTTGAGGCCGGCACCAACATGATTGAGGTAAAATTCGATGAGTTTCTGCCGGACTTTATCAGCGAGGTGCTGCAGACAGGCCGGTTGCAGCAGACCGCTTTTTCCAAGTATTATTTGTGCCGCCGGTACAACATGGCGGCAGAGACCTTATAAGCATGCGGTAAAAGCCGCAGGGAGCATCTATGACATTCAAGGACATCTTTAAAAAATCCTTTCTGGAAGGTTTTTCACGCTACGATATGTCGCCTACGAACATCATTATCGTCATGGCCATTTCCACGCTGTTTGCCGTCTATATCTTTATGGCCTACCGGCTTTTAACCCGCAAGACATTCTATTCAAAGACATTCAATATTTCTCTGGCAGCTGTTACGGTCATCACCACCGCGGTAATCCTTACGATTCAGTCCAGCGTCGTCATCTCCCTGGGTATGGTCGGTGCCCTGTCTATCGTGCGCTTCCGCACAGCCGTCAAAGAGCCAATGGATTTGGCCTTTATGTTCTGGGCCATCAGCACCGGCATCATCTGCGGCGCAGGACTGGCAGAAATTGCCTGCGTGCTTGCATTCGTCCTTACCATTGCCCTTTTCGTGCTTGACCGCGTGCCGGTAGGAAAGGCTCCCCAGATTCTCATGGTAAGTGCAAAAGGCTATGAGGCTGAAAAAGACGTGATGGCGCTCGTACGGAAATACAGCGCCTACCATACGGTAAAGAGCCGCTCACTTTCCAACGGCCAGACTGACCTGGTGATTGAGCTCCGCACCCTCAAGCTGGCAGACGCAAAGCTGGTGCAGGAAGTTGCGGCGCTGGAAAGCGTCATCTCCTCAAGCATGCTCCGCCACGACGGCGAAGTTACCTACTGATTTTCTTTGCCACGCAAAGGCCGGCACGTTCCGATTAGCTCGTTCTGATTGGCTCATGCCAGCTGGTCCGTGCCGGTTGGCACATGCCGGCTGGCTCATGTTGGCCGCTTTTTTGTAAGTACTAGTCTAAGCCCCGCAAAATCACTATCATCTGAACTATGTTTCTCTACAATCTGATTATCCATCCCATCAGGCAATTGCTTGAAATCTGCTATATATTCTTTACTGAAGTTACCCACAATCCCGGCATTTCGGTTATCGGCTTAAGCTTTGTGGTCACCATCTGCTGTCTGCCTCTGTACATCGTTGCCGAGGGCTGGCAGGAAAAAGAGCGGCTCATCCAGAAAAAGCTGAAGCCCGGCCTGCAGCGCATCAAGCAGGCATTTAGGGGTGACGAGCAGTTCATGATGCTGAACACCTACTACCGGCAGAATCACTACCACCCGATGATGGCGCTCCGCTCAAGCTTTGGCCTTTTGATTCAGATTCCTTTTTTCATCGCCGCCTATTCCTTTCTGTCCCACTTGGGTGAGCTGAACGGCGTTTCATTCCTGTTCATCCGCAACATGGGTAAGCCGGATGCTCTGTTTACCATCGGCGGCTTTACTATCAACGTGCTTCCAATCACCATGACGGCAATCAACTGCATTTCCGGTGCGGTGTATGCCCATGGCCACGACAGCGTCCGGGAAAAGATACAGATTTATGTGTCAGCCCTTCTCTTTCTGGTGCTCCTGTACACCTCGCCGGCAGGCCTGGTCATGTACTGGACTATGAACAACCTGCTTTCGCTAGTCAAAAACGTCTTCTACAAGCTCAAAAACCCCTTAAAGACGCTGTACCTGATTGCCGCTGGAGCTTCCCTTTTAGGCATTGTCCTTGCAGCCTTTGTGCTTACCGGCGCAAAAATTGAAGTGCGCGCACTCTTTGCGCTGCTCTGCCTTACGATTATCGCCTCGCCGCTGCTGGTAAAGGCTGTCGTCTGGTTTAGCGACCGCTTCCTTTCTGACATCACGGAGAACAAGGCCCGCCGCTGTGGCATTTTTGTGCTTTCTTCCCTGCTCATAGCATTCCTGACAGGGCTTTTCATTCCCGCCATGCTTATCGAAAGCGAGCCGCAGGAGTTCTGCTTTGTTGACGGCTACACGTCACCTTTTATCTTTTTGTGGACGCCTTTTTTTCAGGCGCTGGGCTTTTATGTGCTCTGGCCGGTATGCTTCTATGCGCTGTTCGGCACCCGAATTAAAAAGCTGCTTACGCTGTCGGCAGCCTTTCTGGCCCTGTATGCCCTCATAAACAACTTTGCCTTTACCGGAAGCTACGGCCCGCTGCAGCCGAACCTTGATTTTATGGAAGCGCAGTTCTTTAACGACACCCTGCCCAGGATTCTGCTGAATGCGCTTGTAGCCCTTGGAGCATTTGCCGGCATTACGCTTCTGCTTTCAAAAAAGGCCTACCCCCTCATTCCCTGCTCGCTCATAGTGCTTTTTGCGCTTACTGCAGTATCCGCAAGAAACGGCGTCATCGTCTCGAAGGCTTTTGCAAAAATGACGGCACCTGAAGTCCGCACTTCCATCGATCCGGTGTACCATCTTTCAAAGACCGGTAAAAACGTCATCGTGTTCATGCAGGACAGGCTGTTTTCTCCGCTTCTGGACGAAGTGTTTGAGGAAAAACCGGAGCTCGTCACCCATTTTGACGGCTTTACCTTCTATCCGAACACCGTTTCTCTGGGACATTTGACCATGCTAGGCGTCCCCGGCATCTTCGGCGGCTACAGCTACACGCCGGCAGAAATCAACCGGCGGGACACGGAAACCCTGCAGAAAAAGCATAACGAAGCCATTCTTTCCCTGCCGGTGACATTCAACGAGGCAGGTTTTGAGGTGACGGTTTCCGACATGCCCTACGAAAACTTTGACAAGGAACCGCTGACCGCCATGTACGAGGGCTATCCTTTTGTAAACCGGGTCTGGACACAGGGCGTCTACTCCGACTACTGGTACCAGCAGAACGGCATCGAAAAGACTTCGTACATTTCCGACAGCATAAAGCATAACTTCATCATGTTCGGCATTTTTAAGACGTTCCCGCCGGTACTCCGGCGGCTGGTGCATCATAAGCGCTGGTGGAATACCGACGGCCGGAAAGACCACTTCTCCCAGTTCATCGACAACTACAGCTGTCTGCTCTATTTTCCGCAGCTTTTTGACGCCTCCGCCGAAAAAAGCACCTTTACCATGATTGACAATCTTGCCACCCACGAGCCTAGCCTCCTGCAGTGGCCGGATTACGTGCCGGTAAAGGAAGTGACTGCATTCGGGCCGGACAAGTGGTCAAAAAATCCCCAGTACAACACACAGGCGGGCACCATGCGCTGCTATGCCGCATTCTTTGACTGGCTGAAGAAAAATGACCTGTACGACAACACCCGCATCATCATCGTCTCTGACCACGGCACCAGCATTAAATCCGGCAAGTTCGAAAATACTGGCGACATGCCCTTCCTGAAGGAACATGTGACAGCAAGCCTGCTGGTAAAGGACTTTAATGACCGCACCCCAAGCCGCGACGGCACGCACTTAAACCGGGACATGCGCTTTATGACCAATGCCGACACCCCGGCCTTAGCAACCGACGGCATTATTCCCGGCGCAAAAAATCCATTTACCGGCCTGGACTATGCGCTTTCGCCGGAAGAAAAGCAGGCGTACGTAAAAATCTGTAAGCCTCAGGCAGAAAGCACCCGGAACCGCTACCATACCCAGTTTACCATTCCCCATGACGTCTGGTGGACGGTACATGGCGACATCACAAAAAGCGAAAACTGGGAGCAGATTTTTCCCTTCGGAAAATAAGGTGCTATGGAAATACGACGCCATTCACTGACATTTACCATCCTCTTTTGCCTTTCGGCGCTCTGTATGGCGCTTGCCGCATGGCTGAGCTTTTCCGCTGAAATCACCCTGGAAGACTGCAAGGAACTGGGGCTTCCGGTTCTCACGGTGGACACAGAGGGCGGAAAGAAAATCAAGTCAAAGGAAACATACCTGAAGGCAGTCTACATGCTCTATGACGGAGAAGCCGCAACTGGCGGCGGCTGTAAGATTCGAGGCCGGGGAAACACCACCTGGCGGACCCGGGAGCTTTACAAAAAGCCCTACTTACTGAAGCTTGACCAGGCGGCATCTCTGCTTGATTTTCCCGCAGCCGAAAAATGGGTGCTCATGGCAAACACCGCTGACAAAACCCAGCTCAGAAACACCTATGCAACCTACCTTGCTTCCAGGGTGTTTACCGGCATGCCCTGGACGCCAGGGGAGCGCTTTGTCTCCCTGTTTATAAACGGCACCTACGCGGGCCTGTATGGCCTCACGGAAAAGATAGAGGCTGTAAGCGGAAGGCTTCCCATTTCCGAAGCCGACGGCTCCTTTTTGTTTGAGGTAAACAGCCGCCAGAACAAGGACTGGAATTTCAGATCCGAGCGGGGAGTTCCTTTCAGCATTCGAACGGCGCTGCCGCCCGACACCGCACGCTTTAAAAAACAGCAGGCCATTATCCAGCTGGCAGAAGACCGCCTCTTTGACGCAAAGCCCGGCGACAGCACGGAAGGCTGGCAGTCACTCCTGGATACAGAGAGCTTTGCGGACTGGTACCTGGTAAACGAGCTTACCAAAAACCATGACGCCCGCTTTAACTCATCCTGCTTTCTCTTCTACGACAGCACGAAAGGCAAAATTTTCATGGGGCCAGTCTGGGACTTCGACATTTCCTGCGGAAACATCAGCTGGGACGACTGCGAAAATCCTGAAGGCCTGTGGATTTCCGGCGCCAGCTGGTATCAGAAGCTTTTTACAGACCCTGCTTTTGTAACGCTCGTGCAGGAACGGTGGTTAGAGAAAAGGGACGCCCTTACCGAAAGCCTTACGTGGCTCAGGCAGCGGGCAGATGAGCTGGAACCGGCCGTCATGCTGAACGACGCCGTCTGGAAGAATATCGGCCACCGGCAGTGGCCTCATGCTCCCGGCTGGAAAAAACGTAAGACCTATGCGGCGGAAGTTTCCTACATGACAAACTGGCTTGAAAACCGTATGAAATGGCTGGATAATGCATTACAATATCTGGCAAGTACACAACAGTAAGGGATATGCTATGAATCTTTTGTACACACTGATTATTTACCCATTGTATTCAATCATTGAAGTTGCCTACACCCTCGTCTACAAGGTGCTGCACAACGCAGGCTTTTCTGTTATCGGCGTAAGCGTCGCCATCACGCTGCTCTGTCTTCCCCTCTATGCGGTGGCCGAGCACTGGCAGGAAGTTGAGCGGGACAAGCAGAACAAGATGAAAAGCGGCCTGGACCGGATTAAAAAAGCATTTTCCGGCGACGAGCGCTACATGATGACCACCACGTTCTATAAGCAGCACCACTACAGCCCCATCATGGCCTTAAGAAGCTCCTTCGGGCTTTTAATACAGATACCGTTTTTTCTTGCAGCCTATGCCTACCTCTCCCACCTGCCGGACCTGCAGGGTAAGTCATTCCTCTTTATCCGCAACATGGGAGAGCCGGACGCGCTCTTCCGCCTTGGAAGCTTTACGGTAAACGTTCTTCCCATCGCCATGACGCTCATCAACTGCGTCTCCGGCGTCATTTATTCCCGGGGCCACGGCATCCGTGAAAAAATACAGATTTTCGGCATGGCGGCAATCTTTCTGGTTGTGCTGTATAACTCCCCTGCAGGACTGGTTCTGTACTGGACATTCAACAACATTTTCAGTCTGGTAAAGAACGTCTTCTACAAGCTCAAAAATCCCCTAAAGACATTCTGGCTCTTAGTCTGCGCACTTTGCATTCCCGCGCTGCTTTTCGTGCTGTTTGGCTTTAAGACAAAGGCTGCCTACAAGGCGCTTTTTGTCTGTGCCGTCGCCTTTATCTACGTACTGCCGCTCATTCTTAAGGCCGTAAGCCTTATACTGGAAAAGCCGCTTGCAGCCGTCATGCTACACAACAAGGGACGGGCAGTAACCTACGTTCTTTCATGCCTGCTTTTGTACATTCTGACGGGCCTTACAATTCCCACGTCCCTTATCGCCTCATCCCCGATTGAGTTTGCGGGAATCGGCGCAAATCCAAACCCGCTGGACTACGTGCATATTACGGCCATGCAGGCAGCAGGCTTCTTCCTGTTCTGGCCACTCTGCGTCTACTTTCTCTTTAACAAAAAGGTGCAGACTCTCCTGACCGCAGTTCTTTCCTTTGGAGCGCTTGCAGCAACGGTGAACGCCTTCTGCTTCATGCTCAATTACGGAGACGTATCAGCAACCCTCGCATTTTTGAACGCCGTGGACTTTAAGACCCTGTCACTGGCCTCGCTTGCAAACCTTGCCGTGCTTATCCTGCTTCTGGGCCTCATCGTCATGACGCTCCACTGCCTTGATGGGCGGCTCTACGCCTATACCTACGGCATTGCTTCCTTTGCGCTGCTGGCGTTCGCCCTTATGAACACTGCAACCATTAAGCGTGAGTACCGGGCAGCCGTTTCCGGCGGGAACCTGCAGGCTGTGACCATGGAGCCAATTTTCCATCTTTCAAGGAACAAGCAGAACGTCATCGTCTTCATGCTTGACCGCTCGGAAAGCCAGTATGTGGAGGAAATGTTCAAGGAATCTCCCGACTTCTTTGATGCGTTCTCGGGCTTCACCTACTATCCCAATACCGTCTCCTTTAACGGCCACACGCTCATGGGCTCACCGCTAGTCTACGGCGGCTATGAATACCAGCCGCTTGAGATGAACAGGCGAAAGGATGAGCTTTTATACAAGAAGAACAACGAGGCTCTGCTTCTGCTGCCCCGGATTTTTACCGAGCAGGCAGACTTCCACGCAGTCATTACCGATCCGTCCTGGGCAAACTATTCAGCCTATGCAGACGTAAGCATTACCGACGGCTACGATAAGATTGACGGCTACCAGACCATCGGAAAATACTCAACCGCCTGGTACAAGGCGAATACCGAAGGAGCTGGCCTAGACAACACCGATGCCCTCCTGCAGCACAACATGTTTGTCTTCAGCATTTTCCGCGCAAGCCCGGTAATCATGCGGGAGCTTATCTACCTGAAGGGAAAGTACTGGTACTCAAACGGAAGCGTCACGTCCTATACCAACATCGTAAACAATTACGCACCCCTGGATTTTCTTCCCGACCTTACGGACTTTGCGGAGACAGACGACGGCCGCTACATCTGCATCGTAAACGAGCTGACTCACGACAGCATCTTCATGCAGGCGCCGGACTACATTCCCGTGACAAAAGTAACCGATTATGGCTCTTCCCGCTTCCGCAAAGAAGAATCATACCACACAAACATGGCAGCCTTTAAGCGCATTTCCGCCTGGCTTACCTACCTGCAGGAAAACGGCGTCTATGACAACACGAGGATTATTCTGGTGGCAGACCACGGCCGCGCTTCCACCGAAGACTGCATCGAACAGGATGCGGCCCTTGACAGCCAGATTGCCGGCGACCGCTATACCGGGCGCGGACATTTCCATCCGCTGCTTCTGGTAAAGGATTTTGGAGAGCGCGGGCGTCTTAAGACCGACATGACATTCATGACAAACGGCGACGTGCCGAGCATTGCCCTGCATGGTATTGTGGAAAAACCGGTAAATCCCTTTACCAAAAAAGCAGTTCCATTGGACACCACCGACCTCAAAAAAGACGGTGTCGTGGTGAGCGCAAGCGACGTGCATCAGGCCTGGCTTATGAAGAATCTGTACACCTACCCAATCCGGGACAACCAGTGGTGGCGGGTCAAGGACAGCATCTTCAAGGCTTCGAGCTGGAGCCGGGAAAATATTGCTAATTGATTGAAATATATAGTACTAAACGCTACAATGTGTAGCGAGATTATTAAGCCTATACCAAGGAGCTTTAAGTAAATGACTGAACAAGAATTTGACTACATTATGGCTGTACGCCGCAAGGAAGACACTTCATCATTCAACAAAGACACTATTCTCAGCTGTGAAAAATCCGGTTGGGTTAAGAATAACAAGGTTACTCAAGAGGGCATGGACGCCCTCGCCCCCTACAAAGTTGACAACGCAATCATCATGGCTGCAGGCCGCAGCCGCCGCTGTATGCCGCTTTCAAACTACTTGCCGAAAGGCCTGTTTGAGATTAAGGGCGACACGATGGTCGAGCGCCAGATTAAGCAGCTGCATGACGCAGGCATTAAAGAAATCGTGCTTGTCGTCGGCTACTTAAAAGAGCGCTACTACGAGATGGCAAAAAAGTATCCTGAGCTTATCGTTATCGACAACACCGAATGGGAAGAGAAAAACAACATGTCTTCTCTTTACGCTGCCAAGGACTACATCAAGGCTTCGTACATCTGCTGCTCTGACAACTGGTTTGCCCACAACGTATACCGCGACTACGTGTATGACTCATACTACGGCTGTCTCTACAGCGATGAGTTCTGTAACGAATACTGCGTCAAGGGCTTGGATGACCGGGGCTACATGACCGAAGTCAAAAAAGGCGGAGAAAAAGCCTGGTACACCATCGGCGAAGCATTCTTCTCAAAATCCTTCTCTGAGAAATTCGTTGACCTTATGGTAAAGGAATACTACGACCCGGAAATGAAATACATGCTCTGGGACGACTTCCAGATTAAGCACATCACCGAGCTTTTGATGAAAATCAAGCGCTACGACGACAACGAGTGCAAGGAATTCGATACGACTGACGACATCCTGCAGTTCTACCCGAACTTTAAGGAGTTTATCGAGCAGTTCTTCCAGGAAGACGAGCTGATTAACTCTACCCAGCGCATCTCATATCTTTCTAACTACGGCGAAACCAAACAGTATTCTGTCGTTGCGACAGAGCAGCTGACAGGACGCATGCACGTAAACGAGAACCTGTTTGGTCCAAGCCCCAAGTGCCTTGACGTGCTGCACAATGCCACCATGGAAGACCTGTACCTGTACGATCTTACCCGTGAAGATGACCTTGCCGTAGAAGTTTCAAAGGCAACCGAGATTCCGACAGACTCAATTTTTATCCACTCAGGCTCTTCTGACGTCATCAAGACAATCATGACAATCGTTTTGAATAAGGACGACACCGTACTTATCTCAAACCCGGCATGGAACTACTACAAGTCAGTCTGTGAGCTCCGCCACGCAAAGGCCGCGTACTACGATGTAGTTCCGGGAAAAGACTCATACGAATTTGACATGGACAGCCTGCTTTCTGTCGCAAAAAAGACAAAGCCGCGCATCATTGTAATTACAACGCCGCACAACCCTACGGGCGCCGTCATCAGCCGCAACGACCTTGAGAAAGTCATTAAAGAGAACCCGACTTCTCTCGTTATCGTAGACGAAGCATATCTGGGTCTTTCTACCGTTACCTACGACGCAAAGTTCCTTTTGAACACCTACAACAACGTCGTATTCTGCCGCACATTCTCAAAGCTCTACGGCCTTGCAGGCATCCGCATGGGCTACGGTCTCTGCACTCCGATGGCAAAACAGGTCTTCAAGCTTGACCTGAACCCGTTCCGCGTGTCAAACATCGGCCGCAAAGTCTGTATCGCTGCCCTCAAGGACACCACATACTACAACAACCTGACAAACACCATCATCAAGCTCAAGGATGACTTTATCTCCGAAATCAACAAGATTAAGGGCATTAAGGCATACAAGTCAGCCGCAAACTTTATCTTTATCCGCTTTAATGAAAACATGGGCGAAAACGACAAAGAAATTGACGTACAGGCTCTGAAAGACTACCTTGCGTCAAACGGCTACCTTACCCGTCTTTGGACAGAAGGAAGCCACCTTTCCATGCGCATTACGGTTGCTCCGAAGGCAGACATGGACAAAGTGCTTGAGCTCATTAAGGAATTTGTTGCAAAATGATGTTACCGCTGTATATTGACCCCGGTACGGGGTCGATGCTGTTTTCGATTTTGATTGGCGCTGCCGCAACGCTTTTTTTCCTGGCGAAAGCTCTGCTTTTAAAGCTTAAGCTCGTGTTTGCCGGGAAGAAAGGCATACAGGAAGACAAGTCATATAAAAAATATGTGGTTTACTGCGAGGATAAGCGCTATTTTACGGTATTTTTACCCGTCGCCGAAGAATTTGAAAAACGTGGTATTGACCTCACCTACTACACAGGGACGCAGGACGACCCGATTTTCGAAAAAAACTTTACGCACGTAAAGCCCGAATGCATCGGCACGGGAAACGTCGCCTACGCAAAGCTTAACATGCTCTCTGCCGGTATCGTGCTTATGACGACGCCGGGTCTGCAGGTTTACCAGCTTAAGCGCAGCAAGAACGTAAAGCACTACAGCCATATTTTCCATTCCTGCACCGACTCTACGATGTACCGTCTCTTCGGACTTGACTACTTCGATTCAGTCCTTATGACAGGAGACTATCAGGCTGACGATATCCGCCTGCTGGAAAAACAGCGCGGTCTTCCGGCAAAAGAGCTGGTAACCGTGGGCTGTACCTATCTGGACGTACTAAAAGAAAAGATGGCTGCAATCCCGGAAGAGGAACATCACGAGTTTACCGTGCTTGTTTCCCCAAGCTGGGGTAAAAGCGCCCTGCTTGGCCTGTACGGCGAAAAGCTCCTTGACCCGCTGGTACAGAGCGGCATGAAGGTAATCGTCCGCCCGCACCCGCAGAGCCGCATTTCCGAAAAAGATATGCTTGACCGCCTGCACGAGCGCTACAAGGACGCGAAAAACCTCGAATGGGACAACGAGCGCGACAACATCTATTCGCTAAAAAAAGCTGACATCATGATTTCTGACTTTTCGGGTATCGTCTACGACTACACCTTCCTGTGCGACAAGCCGGTTATGTACGCCAATGCCGAAATGGACTTGCTTCCCTACGACATTTACGATACCGGCCATGAGCCTTGGGCTGTCACGACGCTCAAAGAAATCGGCATTCCGATTAAGGAAGCAGACTTTGCAAACATCGCAGACGTCATAAAGAATGCCAGCGACAGCCCGGACCTTAGCGCTAAGCGCGCTCATTACAAGGCCGAAGCCTGGCAGCACATCGGAGAAGCCGGAAAGCTTACCGCCGACTACATGATTTCTACAATGGAAAAGCTTGAGGCAAAAGCTTAAAAGAGCACATGACTGCGATTTTAATAAATGGCAATTTTCTATGCCGCTCTCTTACCGGCATAGAACGCTTTGCATGGGAAGTAACGCGTCAGCTTGATGCGCTTTTAACCGACACAGATGATGTCCGCATTCTGATTCCGGTCAATGCACCGCATTTTCCGGAATACAAGCGCATACAGCCGGTTATAAGCGAAAAGCCGCTAAAAAGCTTTCCGCTCTGGGATATGCATACTGTTCCCCGCTATGCAAAAAAGCTCGGAGCAGTTGCGCTTAATTTTTCAAATACCGCCCCGCTCGGAAAACAATGCGGCATTTCCTTTATTCACGACATTTATGCATACGACTGTCCGGGAGATTTTTCCTCGTTTAAGGAAAAGCTGATCGGAGCATACAGCCGCATGCATTATAAGAACATCGCCCGTAACGCACGACACATCGTCACGGTAAGCAATTTCAGTAAAGAGCGCATTCAAAGCGCTTACAATGTCAGCGAGGACCGCATCAGCGTTATCGGAAACGGCTGGGATCATTTTACTGCTGTTACCGAAGACACTGGCATTTTTGACCGCTTTCCGGAGCTTTCAAATACACCGTTTTACTTTACGCTCGGCTCGCTAAGCCTGCGCAAAAACCTTGCGTGGATAGCCTCGTATGCTGCGACGCATGCAGACGAGCATTTTGCCGTAAGCGGAAAGGCAATCAGCGGCGGTTTTGTGCCGCCAGAGCTTGCAGCTCTTAAAGCGCTTCCCAACGTTACCCTCGTCGGATACGTTACTGACAGCGAAGTAAAGGCTTTAATGAAAGCCTGCCGTGCCTTTGTTTTCCCGTCGTACTACGAGGGCTTTGGCATTCCTCCGCTTGAAGCGCTTTCTGTCGGCGCACAGGTTGTCGTTGCCGACGAAGCAAGCCTTCCCGAAATCTACGGAAGCGCCGCCCATTACCTGCATGCAGACGTGATGAGTGCAGCGACGGAAAGCCTTACTGACCGGCTTTCGGAACCAGTTACCGATGCAGCTCCCGTTCTTGCGCAGTATACCTACAGGAACGCCGCAGAAAAGCTGTATGAGCTTATACAGGCACAGGAGAAAAACGTATGAAAGTAGCAATAGTCCATGACTGGCTTGTAAATTACGGAGGAGCTGAGCGCGTTGTAGAATCCCTGCTTTCGCTCTACCCGAATGCTGATATTTATACGCTTGTCTATGATAAAAAAAAGATGGCTTCTCACTTTCCGCCGGAACAGGTTCATACGTCATTTGTACAGAAGATTCCATTTGCGACAAAGCTGTACACGAAGCTGCTTTCACTTATGCCAAAAGCATTCGAGCAGTTTGATTTTTCAGGCTATGATGTAGTGATCTGCTCGTCCTCAAGCTGCGCAAAAGGCGTCATTACCCCGCCGGATGTTCCCCATCTGGCATATGTACACACGCCAATGCGCTATGCATGGGATCAGTTCTTTGCCTACCGTTCCAGAAGCGGAAAGCTTACCCGCTTTTTTATGGACCGCTGGATGCCCCAGATTCGTCTGTGGGACTATGTTTCTTCCCAGCGCATAGACCGTATTCTCTGCAATTCCAGCTACATTCAGCGCCGCATACAAAAATACTGGAACCGGAGCGACGCCGTCGTCGTTTACCCGCCGGTAGACACATTGCGGCTTTCACCAAACGGACGCGCTCCAGAAGACTTTTATGTAGTTTTCAGCCGCTTTGTCACCTACAAACGCATTGACCTTGCCATTCAAGCCTGCGGTAAAACCGGCCGCCGCCTTGTGGTCATCGGAAGCGGAAGCGAAGAAAAAGCCTTAAAGGCGCTTGCAGCACAGTACAAAGACAGCCACATTACGTTTACCGGCAGAATCAGCGACGAAAAAGTAAAGGATTACCTGCAGCGCTGCCGCGCGCTTCTTTTCTGCGCAGAAGAAGACTTTGGCATTATCCCCGTAGAAGCCCAGGCATGCGGCCGGCCGGTCATCGCGTTCGGAAAAGGCGGCGCGCTCGAAACCGTTGTTGACGGAAAGACAGGACTCTTTTTCAAAGAGCAGACCCCCGAAAGCTTAATCGATGCGCTCAACCGTTTCGAAAAGCTCGATGACGCGCACGCTTTTGAAACAGCCGCTATTGTAAGCCATGCGTCTACGTTCAGCGTAAACCGCTTCTTACGACAGATGCAGGAACAGGTAAACACACTGCTAGATGCGTTTGGTAAAAAAACAGCGGGAGAAGCAACATGTTAAAGCTTGCCGTAGACTGCCGCATGATAGGCTCAGGCGGCATAGGCTCATACATCAGCGAAATAATACCGCACCTTCTCCACGATGCCACCTGCATGCTTATCGGCACCCACGAACAGTGCATGGACTTTGTGCGCATGGATAACGAAGAGTTCTGCTTCTGCGACATAAAGCCGTTTTCTGCAAAAGAGCTTTTTTCTTTTCCCCGCGACGTACTTGAAAAGATAAATGCCTGTGACGCCTACTATACGCCCTACTGCAACATTCCGGCCGGTATTACCGTACCTGTATTCAGTACAATACATGACGTCGTCTTTTTTGATGTTCCGGACCTTACGTCCGCCGCAGGAAGATTCGTGCGACGCCAATTTTACAAACGGGCAATAAACGCTTCAAAGGTGATTTTTACCGTCTCCAATTTTTCAAAGGAACGAATACTGCATCACCTGCACTGCAAAAAGCCGCTTGTCATCACCTATAACGGCGTTCCAAAGTATCTTACAACTCCGTTTGACGTACGCCCGCAAAAAGCAGATGAGATTCTTTTCGTAGGGAATATAAAAAAACACAAGGGACTTTCCACGCTGCTTGACGCCTGGAAAAAAGCCCGCTCCCAGGGCCTTACATCCAGGCTTGTCATCGTAGGAAACGCAGATAATTTCCGCACAAAAGACCAGAAAACAGCCGCCCTCTTAGATGAAGCCAAAAACGCAGGCGACGGAAGCCTTGTCTTTACCGGCCGGATCTCAAATGAAGAGCTGAAAGCGCTGTATGCACGCGCAAAGCTTCTTGTACAGCCTTCGCTTTACGAGGGGTTTGGCATTCCGCCGCTTGAAGCAATGACCGTCGGAACACCTGTAATCATTTCTGACATTCCGGTGTTTAAAGAGATATATCAGGCCTATCCTGTAACATGGTTTGAAGCCGGGAATGCAGAGAGCCTTGCTGAAAAACTGCTCAAGGCAGATGGAAAGAGTGTTGACATCACGACTGTCAGCACAGCCTTTTCCTACAAAAAATCAGCGGCAATCATTCTGAAAACTATCGAAGAAGCACTGTAAGAACCCGCGCCTCAAGACTTGCAGGCCCTTACGGGACCGAATCTTGAGGCAGTTTCCTGATTCCGCTTCTTATAGTAGACGATTACTCACTTTTTCTGTAAAATGGGACTAGATGAATAGTATGACAACAGAAACATTTAACGTGTATTTTAAGCAAAAATATCCAAAAACAAGCTCTTTCACCTCCGGTATTGCGCTTATGTTCAGCGATGCCCTGTTAGTCATGCTTTCAATCGGTGCCAGCTTTTTTATCATCAACTTTCTTAACCACAGCTGGATTAATTTCCGCTCATTCGTCACGTACTGGGTATACCTTCCGGCGGCTCTTGCCGTTTTTTATGCAGCAGGGCTCTACCCCGGCATATCCCTTCCTCCAGCCGAAGAAATCAAGAAGTTTTCCATCTGTTCATTTTTCATCTTCATCGGAATCGCACTGTCAATTACCGTAGAGGAGGCTGACGAAAAAGTGCCGGTAATGGTCGCATTTATCCTTACCGTTCCGATAGCATCTTTCAGCATACCGTTCGGCCGCGAAGTAGCACGTCACTTTTTTTCAAAACGCCGCTGGTTTGGCGTTCCTGCAGTGATTTACGTCCATGGAGACAGCGGAAACTTCATCATAAGCCGCCTCTTAAAGCGCCAGGACTTTGGATACAAACCGGCGCTTATCATTGATAGCGAAGCTTCAGAGCCATATTTCTACAAGGAAATTCCTGTTTTTCCGCCGACAAAAGAAACCGCTGACTGCGTAAAAAGCACCGGCATAAAAGTTGCCATCATCTGCGGTTACGACAAGGATAAAACTGACATAAACAGATATTTCCGCTATACAATCAACATTGCCCCTGTCGAAGACACCAGTACGCTGACATCTTCCGTACGCGATTTTGGCGGCATTCTCGGCGTGTCCTCAACGCATCAGCTTACAAAACGCCGCGGACTGGTCATAAAGCGCATTATCGATCTTCTGCTGCTTTTAATTTCTTCTCCGCTCGTGCTTCCAGTAACAGTCATTGTCGCGCTGCTCGTAAAATGCACCAGCAAGGGACCGATATTCTACGGACACAAAAGAATCGGTAAGAACGGCCGTGAATTCAAATGCTGGAAGTTCCGCTCCATGGTCATCGACGCAGACAAGCAGCTTGAGAAAATCCTTGCAGAAAACCCGGAAATGCGTGCGGAATGGGAAAAAGACCGGAAGTTCACAAACGACCCCCGTGTCACTCCGATTGGAAAAATCTTGCGGAAGACAAGCATTGATGAGCTTCCGCAATTCTTTAACATTTTGACCGGCGAGATGAGCTTTATCGGCCCCCGCCCTGTTACCACACCGGAGCTTGAAAAATACGGAACACAGGCAGAGTTCATTTTGTCCGTGCAGCCCGGCTTAAGCGGAATGTGGCAGATTTCCGGCCGCAGCGACACAGGCTATGAAGAGCGCATAACGCTTGATTCGTATTATATTCAAAACTGGTCCATCTGGCTTGATTTGTGGATAATTATAAAAACGGTATACGTAGTAGTAAAAGGAAAAGGTGCTTATTAATGAAAAAGCTGAAACTCGCTTTTTTTGCACTCAGCATGATAATGCCGGGTGCTTTGTTTTCTGAACAGTTCCAGATTGCAGAAGTATTGTATAATATTGAAGGCATGACTAAACAATATGCGGTTGAACTGAATATACCGATTGATAAAAACCGCATATTTCATACAGAAGAGGAATTCACGCTTTACCTCGCTGACTTGCGTCAGCGTTTTAATAACGAGCGCGTGTTCGAAACCTCAACAGTGGACGTAGAAAAAGCCGCGGAAGAAAACGGCATCACAAAGATGAATATTCTCGTCCATACAAAGGATTCAAAGCACTTACTCCCCGTTCCCTATCCGAAATATGATTCTAACAGCGGCCTGACGCTTAAACTCAAGGTAAAAGACATGAATTTCCTTGGAACCATGGAATCCATGAGCTTTGACGTTAATTACAAGCATGAAAAGCAGGATGACGGAAGCTACGACGACATTTTCGGCATCAACTTCGATTACGACTATCCGTTCCGACTCTGGAAGCTCGACTCATCCTGGAACAATGACCTTTCACTCGACTTTACAGTCGGTAACTCAAAGCCCGAGTTCAAGGTAAAAACAGGCTTTACGTTCACATATCCCTTTGATACCTACAAGCTGGTTCTGGATTTAAAGCAGACGGTGACCAGAAACTTCGACTACGAAGACTACGGTGATGAACTGTATTTTACCGAAACTGCAGAATTATCCGCTCCTGTTAAGATTGCTGCTATTGATAGCTGGGGAGATGTTACCTGGACTCCGTACGGTTCCTACACAAACAACTGGGACAGAGATGCCATCGACGAGAGAAATACTGACCTGTTAGGTCCGTCAATAGAAGCCGGTCACAGTATCTCAACATCAAGAATCAACTGGATAGGAAACTTTAGAAAAGGCCTGTCTCTGGAATTTGGCAATTCACTTGCCTACAACTACACTACCCAGAACTACACGCCTAAAATCTGGGCAGAATGGCAGGGCTTTAAGGCATACAAATACGCAGGTATCTGTGCCCGGCTGTACGGCTTTGCCCAGTTTAACGGCAATACGGCTATCGGAACATACCTTCGTGGTATAAAAGATTCCCAGGACTATAAAAACCTCGTAGATGACTATGGGGATGACGTCTCTTCAGTAAAAGTTCCGGTCGCTATCGTCGGAAATTTCGACCTACCCTTCCACATCATCACAACAGACTGGAACGGCTGGACAGAAGCGCTTTTCGGCGAAGAATCCAAAATTGCAAGGGCACTGCACTGGATGCGGCTCTTTGATTTTGAGCTGCAGCTCGCTCCTTTCGCTGATTTTGCGCTCACAAAGAACCTGGAAACAGGAAGGCTTTTCAGCATTAAAGACGGCTTTTATTCAGGCGGTTTAGAGATGATTGTATATCCTGCACGGTGGCGCAGTATTGAAGTACGGGCAAGCCTCGGAGTTGATGCAGGACGTAAAATCATCAAAAAAGCTGTTTCAAGTCTGATTGATACAAGCTGGAGAAGCGAAGTTTCAGCAATGGAACTGTATATTGGAATCGGCCTGCACTATTAATCCAGCCGGTTGTCAGCCTGAGCTCTCCAGTACTCACTGGGGAGACTGTCACTCATAATCTGATACAGCCTCTGTGAAAAAGCATGACGACCTCTTTCGTCAGCCTGTTTTGCAAAAAGGAAAAACAGTTCCCAGACATGTTCTTCTTCTGCCCAGTCCAGGAATTCTGGATAATCAGAAAGCTTTTTAAAAAATGCTGAGAGTGTGGTAAACTTGAATTCGGAATCCCGTTCCTGCAAAGATTCAAGCATATGGGTAAAAGATTCCATCATACCAAGAGAAGCGCAGGTAAACACCCCTTTGGCGTCATTCTGCTGCCGCTTTAGTTGACAAAGATGATACAATGCGGAAACGGAATGTTTTCCCTGACAACGGAAAAGCGTGAAAAAGCGGTCTGCGTTTTCGGCCGTATCCGCATCCACGATTTTTTCAAAAGAACGCACCAGACTCTTGTTCTGATAGTTAGGATCTGAAGCTAATACAAGAAGAAGCATCTGTTCGTACTCTTCGGTATTTCCCTGCTGCAGGGCAAGGTCTGCCATCGCGTACAGGATATCGTATTTTACATCCGGAATATCAAGGAAATCCGATTCGGTGCGGGCTTTTTCATAAAAAGAAGAAGCAAGCTGAAATTCGCCCTCAAGCTGATAAATCCTACCTGTCAGGAAATCCGCTTCCGGATACACGATGCTTTCATTAAGCCATTGTACCAGATTTGAAACAGAATCTTTATAGAATTCGCCCCCGTAGCGGGTAAGGTAGCGCTTAATCAGGGCTATAGCATCGTTTTCATCACGTTCCCCAAGAACTAAAAGCACATCCTGAAAGCGCTCGCCTGCCCTGCGCACCTGCCGGGGAGCAAGTGCGTTTTCCAGGACATTTAATTCCCAATGGATTTGTAGCGACCTGTTTTCCTTCGCCTTGTTGGCAAGGTTTAGCGCCATGCCGTAATCCCCGCTATCAAACGCGACCTGAGCTTTTTCCAGCATACGCCACGGGGCTTCTTCATCAGAAAGCTTACGGGCTGCCTGCGCATTACAAAGCAAAGTCAGAGAGATAAGGGCGGTAAAAAACAGGGCTGCTTTTTTCATAATGAATTGAGTTCCTCTTCAAATACTTTATCGGCATCTTTTGCGTCTATCGTGCGCACAATTTTGCCCTTTTTGAAGATAATCGCGCGTCCGTCTCCGCCAGCAATACCGATGTCGGCATGCTTTCCCTCGCCGGGGCCGTTCACCACGCAGCCCATCACCGCAACCGTGATGTTCTTGTCCATTGCAAGCAGCCTGTTCTGCCAGCGGTCTACAAAGCTGTGTACGTCAAAGCCGATTCTGCCACATCTCGGGCAGGAGACAATCTGCACGCCGCCGTGACGGAGTCCGCACTCAGTCAAAATCGTGCGGCCGGTAATAACCTCGTTTGCCGGCGTAGAAGAAAGGCTTACGCGGATAGTAGAACCAATGCCTTCTTTCAAGAGGTGCGTAAAGGCCATCGTGCTTTTTACCACGCCGATAATCAGCGGGCCTGCCTCTGTCACACCAACGTGCAACGGAATGTCGTACTTAGAAGCGAAGGCTTCGTTTGCGTCAATCGTCTCCTGCACGCTCGACGCCTTCATGCTGACTACCACCTGATTAAAGTTCAGCTCGTCAAACACAGCAGCTTCTCGGGCTGCAGTCTCGGAAAGTGCAAGCGCACGGCTCATCTTGCCTGAAAGCACCTGTTCTTCAAGGTCTTTCGGCAGGCTTCCCGTATTCACGCCGATGCGGATTGCAACGCCCTTGTCCCGGCAGGCGTTTACGACAGCCTCAACATTCTCCCGCTTACCGATATTTCCCGGATTGATGCGGATAACAGAGACCGGGCCTTCAAGCGCCTTTAACGCAAGCCGGTAGTCAAAGTGAATGTCCGCAACAAGCGGCACTGGCGAAACCTCGCAGATTCTCTTAAAGCTTTCGGCACTTTCCATGTCAGGCACTGCAAATCGGATAATGTCACACCCCAAGCCTTTGAGCGAAATAATCTCGTTCCGGATTTTTTCAAGCCTAGAAGGATCATCCTTTACGCCGATAATGCCCTCTTTCCACATAGTCTGCACCGTAACAGGATTGGTTCCACCCACAATAATTTTATCAACATTTCCAAAGCCGCCGATAGTCACCTCGCGCGGAGTACAAAATTTCTTTTCCATAAAGCACAGTATACCGTATAACCGAAGATTTGAAAACTGCGGAAGACGGCGAAAAATCTGCCACGGACAAAATCACAGCACTCTTCTCCAAGCTTTTTGCGAGTGGACGCGCAGCCGGCGTGGAAAAAGCCCGGGCCATCGCCCAGCAGACCTTGTCTGAAGTACGCCACGTCATGAACATGGAAATATAAAGCAGCGATTTTTTACAGAGGCAGGGCAAGCGCAGACGGCAGGCCAGAAAGCAACACGAGCTGCCGGCGCACGCATCCAGCCTGCTGTCAGAAAGAGCGCAGGGGCTCGGAAAAGCCTTCCTCCAGCCAGAGGGAAATGCGCTCCGCCACCGAGCGGACTTTCTGCGCCCTGCCCCGCCCCGTAATCGAGCATTCCCAGACAATGCCCACCCGCCAGCCCCCGGCCAGAAGCTCGGCAATATCGCGCTCGTCCCGGGCCTTGTTCCGGCTGAACTTAGCCTCCCAGAAAGGAGTGTTCGACCGGGGCAGGCGGAATTTCTCGCAGCGCTCCCCTGCCGCCGGGCGGCCCTCCGGCGACCAGCCGTGGGCATGCCAGAAACAGCCGTTTACAAAAATCACAGCCCTGTAATGGGGAAAAACAATGTCGGGACTGCCCTTCAGCCTGCGGTCGTTCTTGCGGAAGCGGAAGCCGAAGCGGAAAAGCTGGGAGCGCAGGGCCTTCTCCAGCGACGTGTCCGCGCTGCGGATGCGGGACATGTTGACGTGGCGCTGAAAAGGCGTCAGCCTGTCAAAGCGAGCGCCGCTTTCGGAAACGGCACCGGCGGCAGGCCCGCCGCCAGAGCCACTACCGCCCGGCTCAGTCATCGTAGTCCCGGTCGTATTTCTCGCTCCAGTCCTTCCTGCTTTTCCAGCTCACCGACTTTTCCTGCAGCATCTGAGCGTCTTCCCTGCCCTGCAGGACCCGCCAGTCATCGTATTTTTGGGAAAACACAGGCGCGTCCCTGTTCTTTTCCCGTAAGTCTTCTTCGCCGTTTGCCATGATAAGAAAGTATAGCACAAAAGCAGGAGACGCGGAACAGCCGGCATAAAAGAGCATGAGCGGTGCAGTCCCCTGCCTCAGCTGGAAGGAGCCCCGGCAGGCGCCCCCAGCAGCTTAGGAAAAGCTATTTTTTTAAGAAAAGCGGGATAAGGGTTCCGATTAAACCGTAGGTGGGCGTGGGGAAAGAGAAAATCATCTTGCCCAAGTCCTCGGCTCCCAGCTTTTTCTCGATGATAATGGTAAGCATGTCGATGTAGATTCCCGCATCGTCGCTCAAAATGGCCGCGCCTGCAAGGTGATTCTCCTTGTCGAAGATGAAAGTCATGTGGGCGCCCGCCTCATTTTTGTTGAGCCAGAACATAGTCTTGCCGAATTCGCTCTCTTCCACCCGGTATTTGTCGGGATTTGCTCTTGCCTCGGCGACAGTCACGCCCACCTGAGCGATTCTGGGCAGGGTGAATACAAGGTTCGGCACTACCGGGTAGGCAATCTCAGGATTCGCCGGGTTCACGATGTCAAAGGCGATGTAGTTGGAGTCAAACTCTGCGGTGGGAGTGAGCTTGGGGATTTTCCTGTCGATAACGTCGCCGGAAGCGTAAATGTTCTGGACGGCAGTGCGCAGGTGGGAGTCAACCACAATTCCCCGGTCAGAATAGGAGATGCCCAGCTTGTCCAGGTTCAGGCCGTCCACGTTTGCCTTCCTGCCCACGGCAACCAGAATGTAGTCCGTGCTGATTTCAATCTTTTTCCCAGACTTTTCCTGACCATAAAGCACATAAGTGTCGTCATCATTCTTGGTAAGCTTTTCCACGGATGCGTTGAAGATAAAATTGGCACCCTGAGTCTTCATTTTCTCCACGATTTTTGCAACATATTCCTGTGGATAGGCTTTTAGGGCAGAGCTTCCGGAGGTGATGATGTCCACTTTGCGGCCCAAGCTTAATGCGATTGAAGCGAATTCCATGGAGATGATTCCCGCGCCCACGAAAGTGACATGCTCAGGAATCTCGTCCAGGGAAAGGAAATCCCGGCTGTTGTGGAAGTATTCTTTTCCCGGAATGTCCAGGGGAATATAGTTCTGACCGGTGCCGATAACAAAATGCTTGGCCTTGTACTCCTGCCCCGCGACAGAAATGGTGTGCTCATCCACAAAAGAAGCTTCGCCCCGGATAAGGTCAAAGCCGAAGCGGCCAAAAAGCCCCTGCATGGCGGGCTGCATTCCTGCGATAACCTGCTTCTTGTACTGCATAAGGCTCTTCCAGTCAAGTTCGGCCGGGGAAGCAAGGCCCATGTTCTTGTAGCGGTCAAGGGCCTCCTTAAGCTCAAAGGGCGAGTCCAAGAGGATTTTCGCATCGCAACCGTAATTCGTGCAAGTGCCGCCCAAAAGCTCCCGCTCCACCAGCGCGACAGATTTTCCGAAAGACTTCAAAATCACAGCCCCATGCCAGCAAGCATGTCCGCTTCCGATAAAAATAACATCGTATTCTTTCATGATAGCCTCCTGAACAATTGTTCAAGAATAGTATAAGGCATAAATATATTGTATGCAATATATTTTTACTGAAAATTGTCTTTTTGGGTATAAAGGGCCTGCGCGGAGAACGGACAGGACTGAAGGATTGCTACAATTTTTTGCTCTGCAAAATTACCGCATTTTTGTCTAAAATCAACTCGTCCGCAGGAAGCCACTTCACGCTCCGTAAGTTTTTCGCCGTGAGCCAAGCAGAGTTTTCGTGCTCCAAAAGCTCCAGCTTTCCCGAAAGCACCCGGCAGGCAAAACACTGCATGGAAAGATGAAAGGTCGGGTAGTCGTATTCAATCGTGGCGATTTTCTCCCCCACACTGATTTGGGTGGCAAGCTCCTCGCGGATTTCCCGCTGGAGTGCAGTTTGGGGTGTTTCGCCAGATTCGATTTTTCCGCCGGGGAATTCCCAAAAGCCCTTCCAGTCGCCATAGCCGCGCTGAGTGACGAAGACTTTGCATACAGTTTTGTCATGCTGTGCGGAACGGTGGTCATGCTGAACTGGATTCAGCATCTCTTGTTTGATGATTATTGCCGCGACGACATTTATGGTTTTCATGATTCGATATTCTCCAATCATCCCTCGACTTTTACAATCTTGGGCGAATAAGGGCTTATAGCCAGAGACCTGCAAGATTTTTCATTTATTTTTTTGTTCTAATCGGTTTCTGGCAAATTCTATAGCCTGATTGACTTTCTGTTCAAGCACACATTTCCATATAGAAAGAACGCTTCAGTTCATCTTGAATAGGAATAAATGCAATAATATGAGTCCAACTGAATTGTCGTATCAGTGATACGACAATCTTACGGTCGGGAAAAACAGAAGCAAACTGCATCATTCGGCGAAGGTTTTTCTCTGAAAAGCTGTTTGAACCATATTCAGTCTGAAGCTACTTAGCCAGCTGCGAAACAATCTGCTTCCCATATTCCACCCTTTTCTCTTTGAGCAAATCCTGATTGATTTTATTTCCAATTTCCCAGCAGACATCGTGCTGTTTACTTGAACAGCAAGGTCTTTTTTAGCAGAGTCGATAATGTTTTTTATATCGAGGAAAAGCTGCGGTTCTTTTGTTATGGAAAAATCATTATTCATTAGTTATCCTCTAAATAGAGCTTGCATACTGGAAGCGGTTCAATCTGTCTTTCATCTGGCGGATTTTGTTTTGCTGGATTTTTAACATTCTATAGTAATTCCTCAACTGCATCTAAAATTGTTATATCTGCTGGCAACCAATTA
>JAILRG010000106.1 GCA_024698325.1 Treponema sp. | reverse complement strand
CTTGCCGCAGCCTTTTTTTACCGAAAAAAGACCGAGCCTTCTGAGTACGGTAAGCAGGGTTTCGTCAGGCCGGGCTTCGAGTATTGTCTTTTCGCCATTCAAGATAACAGGTATTTTCATTCATCGTTCTCCATGGTCTTTTCCTGGACGTCTGTCTCCATGCTTTCAAGTTCTTCCAGCTCTTCGGTCTCTTCTGTTTTGTGTGACTGCATGTCGTCCTCTTGTGCATCCGGCTGCTCTGCGGGGGCTTTTTCAGGCTTTTGCTCTCCCAGAGCGGCCAATGTTTCGGCTTCCAGAGCTGCCATCGCTTCTGCTTCCTGTTCGGCCTGCTTCCGAGCAAGTTCTTCCTTCTGCATGGCTAGGATTTCGTCGAGCGCGCGCTGCGCCTGAGAACTTATGACATACATGGTGTCGGTTTTAATGGGCAGGCAGGTGATGGTTGCTGCGAGCGCCTGCGACAGCGCCGCCGAAAAAGCGGCTGGAATTACTGACGGCATGATGTCTCCGACCGGAGACGCGTCTTGATTTGAAAGCACAAACTGCAGCTTTATGTTGGTGTAGGCAATGGGATCGTCTTCGATGAACGAGGCGAGGACTTGCTGCACGCTGTTTTTTATGGCGCCTTCCGCTGCCCGTACGTCCAGAATCTTTCCGCCGTTCACGACAATCCAGATGCCGCGGAGTTTTTCCCTGTAGGTAGCCGGATCCAGCTCCAGCTCAACGACAGCTGCGCCAAATGATGTCTTAAAAAAAGGCTGTCCTGTAAAGCTTTCCTTTGACCAGTGCGTTTTTGACACGCTGTTCATGGCTTTCTTTACGGTTACCGGCAGCTCTCCGTTCAGTTTTGGCTTGAGTGATTTTAAGCATTTCTGGAGCAGCAGTGTGTAGATTCCAATGCCGTTCGTGATTGTGTCCGGGGCTTCCGGTTCGGCGCCTGGCACAAAATTGCTTTCCAGTTTGACTTTGCTGCTTTCTATGCCCAGCGTTTCGTGGGCCATCTGCTTCCAGATAGCCCAGACTGTCTCGTTTGGGGGCATGGCGTGGATGGTAAGGCTGCCGTCTTTTTCAAGCGTTGCCTCCAGCATCGTGTTTTTTGTCGAGAAATTCGTTCCCGCGTACCCGCAGCCGTGAAAGGCACAGGCAAGTCCTATGCCGCGTAGCGGCGGTGTGTAGGGAGAGGCGAGGTCTTTTTTTTCGCTGTAGCGGTCTTTTTCATCCAGCTTATAGGCGGTGTATTTGCGCAGAAAATCACTTGCGCGGGATACCGCCTCCAGCGTCTCTTTCACTTTCTCGCACTGGAATAGGAACGGGTAGGCGTCTTTTTTCTTTACGTTCGGCTCTTTCCAGTTGAGCAGCCTCAATTCCACTGGCGTAAAGCCGGTTTTTTCGGAAATGCGCTGCATCTGATTTTCGATGGCAAAAAATGCCTGCGAATCAATTGTCGACAGGTTGATTGAAAACGGCTGCTGCGGCGAATTCCTTGCCTGCGCGCGAATCCTTAAGCTTCTTGCCCGGTAGATGGACAGGCTTGCAATGACGATTCTGTCGACGATTTCTTTTGCAAAGGGATTCCTGCAGCCGACATCGATATCGATTGTCGCGTCTACAGCGATAAGCTCACCGTTTTTTGCGATGGCAGTGCGGTAGATGACAGAAACGGGCGCCGCATTATCCATGTAAAGCTCCTGCTCTTCCCGCGACAGCACAAGCTTTACGGGCTTTCCCGTCTTAAGGGCGGCTACCGCTGCCTGCGATGAAAGCAGGCTCGTCTGCCAGAGCACATTTGTGTGTAAATCAGATGACGGCGTTCTGGTGATGGAGATTTTGTCATCTTTGATTCCCGTTACCTCAGAAAGTGTCTTTCGGAGATGACTCAGCCACTGGGTTGCCGTATAAACCTGAAGATTTCCGCCTTTAAGCGCGATAAACGTGCCTGTCGGCTCGCCGTAAGAAAGCGGATGCAGCGTGCTGTTCCAGACGCCGTCTACGACATAGGCTGCTTCCGAAAACAGCGCTTCAAACTCATCGTCGTCTTCGGTGCCATAGCGCACGGTACGCTCGCAGGCGATGTTGCAGTCCTCTGTTTTCGGCATGACGGCGATGCTTTTTTTTGCTTCCGGCGCTTCATCTGCCTGTGCTTCTTCTTTCGGCTCCTGCTTGAGCGTAAAAACTGCGGTGGAAGCAAGCTCGGAAACCTTCTGTTCATCCGGGCCTGTTACAAGACCGGCTGGTTCTCCCCGGTAGGCAATGTTTTTGGCGCAGAAAACTGGTGTTTCAACGCCCATTGTCCGTATGTTTTTTTTCCCCGGAATATCACTGTGGCAGAAAAAGCTGTAGCCTTCCGGCAGATCCGGAATATGAATGCTTTGTATGATACCTTGAGAAAAAGGCGTGCGGACGATGGCGGCATAGAGCATGCCTTCCATTTCCATGTCGCTGTAGAAGGTGTCTGAAAAAAGAATGCTGCGGTCTTTTGCGGAACGGCGTTTAGCGCACATGGTGTACATTCCCCAGCTGCGTTACTGTCTCAATAACGTACGCAATCATCTCATCTGGCATTTCCGGCCAGAGCGGCAGCGTGATGGCGGTCTGGTAATGCTTTTCTGCATTCGGAAAACGCTCTGCAGTATAGTCCGGATATTTCTGCTTCCAGTAGGTAAAGTGAAAAATCGGAATAAAGTGCATCGAAATACCGATGCCTGATTCCTGCAGCTCCTTTGCAAACTGGTTCCTGTCGCAGTCCAGTTTTGAAAGCTCCAGGTTTATGATGTACAGGTGCCAGGCGTTTCCTTCGCTGTCAGGCGGAAGGTGGATAAAATCAAGTTTTGAAAAGGCCTCGTTGTAGCGGCGGACAATTGCCTTCCGCTGCCTGTCAAACGTGTCTGCTTTTTTCAGCTGCTCGCGTCCAATGGCAGAAAGAACATCCGGCAGATTGCATTTGTAGCCGCAGTCGATAATGTCGTATTCCCAGCTTGCCTTTGTGCTGGTGTAGCGGTCCCATGCGTCGCGGTTCATGCCGTGCAGGCGCATCTGTGTTATGCGGCGGGCTAATTCATCGCTGTTTGTAGTAATCATACCGCCTTCGCCCGTGGTCATGGTCTTTGTCGCGTAGAATGAAAAAACGCCTGCGTCTCCCAGCGTGCCTGCCATGCCGTTTCTGGTGCGGCTTGGAAAGGAATGCGCCGCGTCTTCGATGACGTAAATCTTGTGTTCCGGCGTGCTGTAGCGGCGGGCAAGCTCATGTATGGCTTGCATGTCGCAGACAGCTCCGGCTATGTGCACCGGTACGATTGCCTGCACGGTATGCATCGAGTCTTCTTTAAGGAGCGCTTCAATTTCCTTGGGATTTATGCAGTTTGAATCCGGCTCAACATCGGCGAAAAGCACGTCGGCTCCCAAATGCAGGGCGCAGGCTGCTGTCGCGACAAAGGTGTAGGGCGTGGTGATGATGCGTGTTCCCGGTCGCACGCCGCAGGCTTCCATGGCAAGCAGAAGCCCGCTGGTGTTGCTGTTTACTGCAAGCGCATGGTGGGCGCCGGTAAAGGCGGCAAATTCCTCTTCAAAAGCGTGGGTGATTTTGCCGGTGGTAAGCCAGCCGGATTCAATTACGTCGCAGGCAGCTTTTTTTTCTGCCTCTCCCATGCTCGGACGGAAAAAGGGTACAGTCATCATAGGGTTACCTTCGTAAGATTCGTTTCGCGGTCTTCTACGCTTAGTCCGCTTTCAATGGATGTCCGCTTCCGGGTATACAGCGCGTCAAGCGAAGAAAAATCCCGGCGCAGCAGGGATATGAGCCTGTCCTTGTTGCGGAAAAGCGCTTCTTTTCCCGGCGTGCAGAAGCAGACCGGCATAAGCTCTTCAAGCAGGCTAGAAAGCTTTTCGGAGCCGTATTCGATATTTGTAAGCTGTAAGATTTTTTCATAGGCAGTGGGCTGTGGATATTCAGCACGCAGCCACAGCGGTTCAACCAGGCGCTCGCCTTCACGCGCCCCGATAATCTTAATGTCTATGTCTTTGTACGGCTCTAACCCGCTGAAGGCAATAATCTGCTCGGCAAGGTCGATGATTTTTACCGGCTCTCCCATATCAAGCAGGTAGGAGGAGCCGTTTGTGCCTACGCCGCCTGTTTCGAGTACAAGGGAGCAGGCTTCGGGAATCGTCATAAAGTAGCGTTCCATGCCGGGGTCCGTTACGGTAACCGGTCCTCCGTTTTTAATCTGATTCATAAAAAGTGGCAGGATGGAGCCGCGGCTTCCGAGTACGTTTCCGAAGCGCACGAACATGAATGCCTGTTTTTCTGCAGCTTTTTTCGCTGTTTCCAGTACCATCTTCTCGCAGAGGAATTTGCTTACGCCGTACACGCTTACCGGCTCGACAGCCTTATCGGTGCTTATAAGCACAAAGCGAGCTGTTCCCGAGGAAAGCGCGGCATCGAGCAGGTTTTTGGTACCGAACACGTTGTTTTCGATGGCTGCGACAGGATTTTCTTCCATCATGGGAACATGCTTGTAGGCTGCACAATGGAAGATAACGTCTGCCCGCGTCTGCTTTATGATGTACTGGATGTAGGCACGGTCTTTCATATCGCCGATAATCGGCACGACGGTTGCTTTTTCGCCTACACCTTCATTCTGCAGCACAATCAGCTCGCGGTAAATCTGTACGATTGAGTTTTCTCCGTGTCCAAACAGGTACAGTCGTTCCGCTCCGCCAGAAAGCAGCTGCCGTGCCAGTTCGCTTCCGATGGAACCGCCTGCGCCTGTTATAAGGACACGCTTACCGCGCAGGTACGAAAGGCTTTCGTGCAACGGAATGGTTACCGGGGTTCTGCCGAGGATGTCTAAGGGGTCTATGTCGCGTGTCTGAACAAAATGCGCCTTGCCGTCAATAATCTGGCTTGCTGTAGGCACGATACGGATATGCTCGAATCCGCTCTGTTTTAAAATCGTGTAAATTGAGCGGATGCGCTCTACGGGAACGCTTGGCATAGCGATTATCGCTTCGTCTTTTGCTTCGGTGCGCAGAAGTTTTGCGGTGTTCTCAATGGGGCCTAATACCGGTATGCCGTCAATCTGGGTGCCGATTGCTTCCTTATCATCGTCTAAAAAAGCTGCAACCGAGCCGAATACCTTTTTCCGTATGATGTCTTTTGCAATCATCTGACCGGCAAAACCGGCGCCAATTATATACAGACGAACGTCACTTTTTTGTCTCATGCAATGTAACCCACCTGCTTTTATTGTACCATGCAGCGCGTCTCAATTCAACAGATAAAATACTAAACCATTTTTTCCCGTCGCCGATATTAAATGAGACAGACAAAATCTGTAAGTGGGGGTGGACCATGAAAAAGCGTTTGCTGGCAGTGTTTTTACTCGTAAGTGCATTGACGCTTTCGACGGCAATGGCAAATTCGCTGTCGATTCAAGTGATACAGGATTACGGCATTCAGAAAGAGCCTTGCTCCATTTCATATCTTGTGGAACAGAGCGTAATTGATTTCTTTTTTGAATCCGGCGCTATCGTTTCAAATTGCCCGGTGCGCGTTTTTGGAAGCGATGATACTGTTGCCCTAAAGCAGGCCCTGCATGATACGCTCGAAGGCGGCATGGATTTCTTAGTAACACTCACGGTTCATTTTGCATTGGATAGAGAACTTTCTGACTCTGATCCCATGCTCCTGCAGTATATAAAAAAAGTTGACTGGACTATTTATTCATCAGTAAGCGGTCGCGCCCTTGTTTCCGGTACGGGCAAGCCTAATCTGACGAATGGCAATAATAACGAGCAGGGAATTGTTGGTTTTTCCAGCCTGCTGGCATCTCAAATTAGTGCCGGATTAAAGAAAACAAGATAAGGAAGAGCGATATGAAAAAAATTATCAGTTTTGTTCTGACTGTTTGTACTGTTGGTATTTTATTCGCAGCAGCCCGGCCGTCTCTTGACGGCAGAGCTGTTGTTGCTGATACGGGCGCCATGCCGAAAGGCTTGTTTGCTCGGACTATCGGCTATCTTCCCGGCGACAGCGTGAGTGTTACAAACCCGGCTACTGGAAGTACTGTAGATGTCTTGATTCTTGGTGCCATCGACCCGTCAGAAGGCGTTGCTATCCTTCTTTCGCCGGAAGCCGCAGATGCGCTGAATATCAAAAAAGACAGCAATGTGCAGGTAAAAATCACCAAGCGCGAAGGAAGCCTTGAAGACAGCGTGTATGGCACGGCTGTTCTTGCAGAAAGCTCTGAGCCTGTCCAGCAGCTTCCGGCTGCTGACGCAACTGCTGCAGAAGAGAGTGCAGCGGAGACTGACGCGGAGCCTGCAGCTGCAGAGCCTTCTGATGAAGAAGCTGCTGAAGCTGTAGAGCCAGCGGCGGATTCTGAGGATGCTGTTCAGGAAGAGGCTGAAGCTGTAGAAGAGCCCGAGCCGCTTGAGGCTGTGGAGGCGTCTGAGGAAGAAGCTCCTGCCCCTGAAGCGGTTACTGAAGAGCCGGTTCCAGAAGAAGCTGGCGAAGAGGCTGTCGAGGCAGAAGCTGTTACAGAAGAGGCGCCTGCAGAGGCGAAAGAAGGTGAAGCTGTGGTCGAGGAGCTTGCAGTGGAAGAAGCGCCCGCCGAGCCATCCGAGCCTTCCGAGCCTGTAGACGAGACAGTCCCCGCGATGGAAGAAGTTCCAGCTGAGCCTGTGGAAGCAGAGCCTGCTTTTGCGGAAGAAAAAGCGGAACTTGAGCCGGAGGCAGAGCCGGAATCAGAAAACCTTGAAGCCGTAGAGGCAGAGGAACTTCCCGTATCGGAAGAGAGTGAGCCTTCCGAGCCTGTAGACGAGACTGCTCCTGCAATGGAAGAAACTGCAGAGGCGGAAGAGCCTGTGGCAGAAGATGCCTATCAGCCGATTGTCCTTGTGCCTGCAGAGCCGAATCCGCCGGTGGAAGAGCCTGTTTCTGAAGAGTCAGTTCCAGAGGAAAAGGCTGCTGACTCGGATGCAGACGGAGCTGAAGAGCCTGTAGCGGAAGAGAATGCTGCTGAAGAGATGGCTGTTCTTGAAGAGCGGGCCGCGGAAGCAGAAGAAGCTGTTGAAGAAGTCCCCGTGGTAGCAGAAACTGCTTCTGAAGTGACATATGTTGAAGAGCCTGCTTCTGGAGAGGCGGTAGAAAAGCCTTCGACAGTCACTGCTGAAGAAAAACACGCTGCGACGGCACTTTCTGAATACACCGTTCCCAGCTTGAAAGCGCTTTTAAGCGGCTGCTATTATGTGCAGATTGCCGCCTTGAGCGACGAGGAAAGCATTACAGCTCTGATAGAAAAATATGCAGAGACGTATCCGATGACGCTTGTTCCGATGGCAAACGGCAAAGGTCATCATGTGCTTGTCGGCCCGCTTACGGTAGACGAGTACGGAAGCATCCTTGCAAAGTTCAAGGCATTTGGCTTTAAGGATGCATTCCTGCGCAAAATCAAATAGAAACTGCTGAAAAACTGCCGTTTGCTTGACGGTAAAGGCAAAATCAAGTATATTCAAAGGCGAACAGACGTGCTCTGCTCGCCTTTGTTTTTAACCGACATCTTTTAACGGGGGTGCACCGGTTTCGACGGATGCGGGAAGGCCTGTGCTGCAGGTGGGTGTGAAGGCGCCCTAAGCTGACAAACACTATAACTGCCAAACGTAGAGAAGACGAAGAGTCTGATAACGTACAGTTAGCTCTCGCTGCTTAAGTAGCGACTTAAAGAGCCGGAACGTACATGGCGCTGTTCCTAGCGATGTATGATTCTGTTACAAACAGGGACTTGCTTGCTGGTGTTTCTGGTCGCCGGCCGGGACTTTTAATCAGAATACGGAGCAGACGCTTGTAATGTTGCTACCTGCTCCCGACAACTACCTCGCATTACTAAACCTGTAGATGTGCTCGACTTACGCACTCGGACGGGGGTTCAATTCCCCCCATCTCCAGAATAAAAAAAGCGCCATAAGGCGCTTTTTTTATTCAAACAGAAATGAAAAAGCTTGCGCTTTTTCATTTCTGTTGACATTTCTTCGGTGGATCATCCATGGCGTCGGTGTGCGCCGATTCGCTGAGTGCACTTCTTCCTTCCGGGGCGGCTGTAGGACGCGCGGGCTTTGAAATATCCATATCCTTCCATTTGACAAAAGTTTGGCAATCTTAATAATAGATGCATGACTATTTTTGACTATGTTAACCGGCTTGCTTCGTATGGCGTTACGACAGGTCTTATTGAAAAAGAAGATGTTATGTATGTAAAAAATCAGCTTCTGATGCACTTGCAGCTTGACGGCTTTGAAAGCCAGGAACAGGCTGAAAGTCTTCCTGAAGTTTCTGTAGATGATTTGGAAGACATCCTGAAGCATCTGCTTGATTATGCGGTGGAACACAATCTTACGGTGAATGATGGAAATGTTGCACGCGATCTTTTTGATACAAAGCTTATGTCTGTGTTTATTTCCAAGCCCAGCGAAGTAACGGCACGTTTTAACAGTCTGTATGCAGAGTCCCCCAAAAAAGCTACTGATTATTTTTATAAGCTCAGTCAGGACAGTGACTATATCCGCCGGTACCGCATTAAGCGCGACATGAAGTGGAAGTCTCCGACTGAATACGGGGACCTTGATATTACCATCAATCTTTCAAAACCGGAAAAAGACCCTAAAGCCATCGCAGCTGCCCGCAACAGTAAGCAGAGCGGCTATCCCCAGTGTCTGCTCTGCAAGGAAAATGTCGGCTACGCAGGCCGGCTTAATCATGCAGCCCGCGAAAATCATCGTATTATTCCGCTGACGCTTGCCGGCGAGTCCTGGGGCTTCCAGTATTCGCCCTATGTGTACTACAACGAGCACTGTATCGTCTTTAACAGCCGGCATACGCCCATGTGCATTTCAAAAAAGACATTTGAGCGCCTCTTAGATTTTGTCTCGCAGTTTCCGCATTATACGCTTGGAAGCAACGCCGACCTGCCTATCGTTGGCGGGTCAATCCTTACGCATGACCATTTCCAGGGCGGTGCGTACGAGTTCCCGATGGCACGCGCTCCCATTGAGACGCCGGTTTCAATTCCCGGGTATGAAGACGTAACTGCCGGAATCATCAAATGGCCTATGAGCGTGCTCCGCATAAGCTCGGAAAACAAGGAACGCCTCGTAGCGCTTGCAGACCATGTCCTTACGGCATGGAGGGCATATACAGACAAAGACGCATTTATTTTTGCCGAAACTGACGGAGAAAAGCACAATACGATTACACCTATTGCCCGCCGCCGCGGAAGCTGTTACGAGCTGGACCTTGTCCTTCGTAACAATATCACGACAGAAGAACATCCGCTGGGTGTCTACCATCCACATGCTGAGCTGCATCACATCAAAAAGGAAAATATCGGTCTGATTGAAGTGATGGGACTTGCGGTTCTTCCCGCCCGCTTAAAGCAGGAACTTGCTGACCTGGGAAAAGCGATTGTCGAAGAGCGTGATATTTCTGCTGATGAAGTGCTTTCTAAGCATGAGCCTTGGGTAAAGGAAATCCGCGAAAAATACAGCTGTTGCATTACGTCAGAGAACGTTGATGAGATTCTGCGTACAGAAACAGGCATTGTGTTCAGCAAAGTGCTTGAGCATGCCGGCGTGTACAAGCGCGACGAGAAGGGAAGAGCTGCTTTCCTGCGTTTCGTAAACGGGCTGTAAAGAAAAAAAATAGGAGGAGATTAAAATGACTGTAACCAAAAAAGAGCTGCAGCGCGGCATTACAAGCTACACCGTTTCTAACGGCACCGTTTCTTTTACGGCAATGAACTACGGCTGTTCCATCATGCAGATTCTGGTTCCCAATAAGCTTGGCATGCTGACTGACATTGTGCAGGGCTATGACACGCTCGAAGGATGGAAGGCTGATACCGACAGCCACAACTGCATTGTAGGCCGCTTTGCAAACCGTATTGCCGGCGCGAAATTTGAGCTTGACGGCACTACCTACACGCTTGATGCAAACGACGGCGAAAACTGCCTGCACGGCGGATTTACCCGTTGGGAAAAAATGGTCTGGGATTCAGAAAGCTTTACCGAAGATGACTGTGCGGGCGTGCGCTTTAGCCGCATCAGCCCTGACGGCGAGCAGGGCTTTCCGGGTAACCTTACGGTGACGGTTACCTATGCGCTCAATACCAAAAACGAGCTTTCGCTTACCTACACGGCAACGACAGATGCTGCAACTCCGGTAAATCTGACAAATCACGCATATTTTAACTTAACCGGCGGCGGAAGCATTCTTGATCATGTTGTTCAGCTCGAAGGCAGCGATTGGTTCGGGGAAGACGATGCGCCTGTGCGGATTAATGGCCTTCCGCTGGAAGCAAAAACAACAGCCCCTCTAGAAGTATATGGAGGGTTGATTCCTACCGGAAAGAGAGATGAAAATCACGTTTTTGACTTTAGAAGCCCCCGCCCATTAAGCGATGGTATCTCAGGAAGCGAGATTCCCGCCTTTATTGGCGGTTATGACCACTGCTTTGTGACTCCCGCAAAAGACGAAAGTAGCGTGGTGCATACTGGCGCCGTGTGGTCACC
>JAILRG010000099.1 GCA_024698325.1 Treponema sp. | reverse complement strand
CTAAGACCAACAAAGGTCTTTTGAAATAAATCTTTTCCCCCAGAAAGGATAACATGCTTTAAATAACCGAGGCTCCGGGTATCGTGACAGTATCCGGAGCCTTTTTTGTTGAATGTTGTTTATAGAAATGTTAATATTTTCTTAATATTTAATAAAGGATAGTAAAAAAGTATGAAAAACTATGTAAAAATTTTATTTGCACTAGCGTGCATTCTGATGGCTTTTATTGTTTTCGGCTGCAACCCGGAAGTGACCGTAACGCCAATATCAAATGAAGGAACGACAGTTTCTACTACATCAAGTGAAGAAGCGACAACAACGCAGAGAACGTTAGAGTCAATTACTGTAACAACAGCACCAACTGCGATCTTTTGTTTCGCTGGGTCTGGAGAAAACCTATCTACCGATGGAATGGTAGTAACCGCTACTTATAATGATGGTTCTTCTTCAGAAGTAGCAGGTTTTACGACGTCTGCTTTTGACTCTACAAGTGGCGGAATAAAGGCATTGACAGTGTCTTATACAGAGGATGGCGTTACAAAAACAGCAACTACTCCATATTATGTAGCAGCAAGTGACGCCCTTACTCAAGAAGTAGTCGATAACAGAACAACAACAATTTCTGGAAAAACCTTCCAGCTGGTAAAATTCGGGGACTTTCCGCAGACAATTGCAGATGATGAAATTACTTATTCAGAAAGTACTGTCTACAACGGCTGGTATCTTGGCTCTGACGGATATTTCTATGAAAGGTGTACAGCTAATCATACATAAGTGATAGCTCAAGCCGAACCTGTACAGATGGAACTGTGTTAGAAAGAGGAACAACTTATTACTTTAAGGTCCAACCAATAGAATGGCGTGTGTTGACAAGTAACTACAACTCGACAGGTAAAAAGCTCCTTCTTGCAGAAAGCATTCTTACAGCAAATGTGCCATATTATTACTTAAATTCAGGTACACGAAGCATAGATGATGATACAACTGTATATCCAAACAACTACAAGTACAGTCAGATAAGGGCATACCTTAATGGACTGAATTACTATAATAATTCAAATACAGCGGTTACCACATATAATGAAAAAGGCTTCTTACAGAAGGCCTTTACGACAAGTGCACAGGATCTAATTGAAACAACAGCAGTAGATAACTCAGCTGCAAGTACTACGGACTCAAGTGGAGCTGTTAGGCAAGCTACAACTTATGCCTGTGAAAACACCAGCGACAAGATTTTCCTTTTAAGTGAAAAGGAAGTGACGACAAGCACCTATGGCTTTGCAGCATACAATAGTTCTGGAACATTCAATACAAGAATAAGAGTAACCACAGACTATGCAAAGGCCAATATGGCTTATCAAAGTACTACAAGTGGTCGAGGCGGTAATTGGCGGCTTCGCTCTCCTGACTATAGTTATAGTGAGTACGTGCGCTCCGTCAGGGATTATGGTGATACCTACACCCGCAGCCTCGTCTTTAATAGTTATCATGGCGTATGTCCAGCATTGTGCGTTGAATAAAGGCGGGTGTGCCGAGAGACGGAACGAGCCTCTACGGCACGCTTTTTTACTGCCGATTTTTTGTAAAAGAAAACTAACATCCGTCGCCGCCTCTATGGCAAGCCGAAAAAAATACGCGAGCGGAGAGCAAAAAACGCGGCCTCTGGGGATTGACATGCGAACTCGGAGCAAGAGTGGAACCGGTTGGGACGCCTTGCACGAAGTGCAAATGCGTACCCAAACGGGCACTCTTGCGGAAGAGTCCGCAGACTACAGCATGTCCTCGCGGAAATCCGAGCTGTTTCCCTGCCAGTTTATAGCGCCGTCCTTTAATATTATGATGCGGTCGCTCATCAGTTTGGCTTCGTTGAGGTCGTGCGTGACCATGACAGACGTAAAGCCGAATTCCTTCTGCAAAGCGAGTATTTCACCAGCAAGTTTTTTTCGCAAAGGAGCATCCAAAGCGCTCAATGGCTCATCAAAAAGTATCAGTTTTGGCTTTATTATCAAAGTCCTTGCAAGAGATACGCGCTGAGCTTCACCGCCGCTCAAGGTCGCAGGGTCGCGCTTTTCAAAACCTTCGAGCTGGACTTTTTTAAGATACTCACGTGCAATTTCGTAGCGCTCATTTTTAGGAACACCACGACATTTCAATCCGTAGGCAACGTTATCAATTACGTTCATGTTCAAAAATAGGCTGTGGTTCTGGAAAACCATCCCGCACATCCTCTTGTTGGCAGGCAAATCAGAAATCTTCTGACCATCCAGATAAATCGAAAAATCCTTGCCATCCTCACGCCTATCATTTTTGTCGAGACCTGAAATTATGCGCAAAGTAGTTGATTTTCCGCTTCCGCTCGGGCCGACAATCGACGTAAAGGTGTTTTTTTCCGATTCAAACGAGAGATCAAGGTTAAACTCATTCCATTTTTTGTAGATATTGTTGATTTCAAGATATGCCATGATTTTTTTCCTTAATTTTTTGGGCAAGTGCAAAAACCGTCATGCACAAAAGCGCAAGAACGATTCCGGCAGCACTCGACTGATTGAACCGGTAACTACCGGCAAGTCTGTAAGTATATAGCGCAAGATTCTGATAGCCTGGAATTGCAAGGACGAGAGGCAGGCTTGCATCCCCGCAGCTCATCGCAAAGGTAAAACCGAGGGCGCTCAAAATCCCTTTTTTTGAATATGGAATAATGACGTCAAAAACCGCATTCGTCCGGCTTTCACCGAGCAACGCAGCTGCCTCAAGAACTTTTCCAGGAATCTTATCAATTACAGGATAAATCGTCCTGAACGCAAAAGGCCAGTACATCGAAGATTGGCAAAACACCAAAAAGATGAAGTTCCCGCGCGGGAAAAGCTGGGTAAGACCGCATCCGAGGACGACAGAAGAAACCGCCAGAGGGAAAACAGGAATCAGCTTGAGTAAAAGATTTTTTCCTAAAGGATCTTTTTTTCTTAAAAAAAGCGCATAGCAAAAGGCAGAAACCGTCGAAATCAGGCATGTACAGGTAGCCGTCATCAACGTGGAAAAAAGAGACGAATAAAAAACACGGCTCGTAAAAATTTTAGCCCAGTTTGAAAGGCTGAAGTAGAGCTTGCCGCCAGTCCTTCCCGTAAAAGCTGATACGAAAACTGAAAAAAGCGGCAGAAGAAAGAAAATGATGATTATCAGCATGAAAAGGATAAAAGGCGCGAATTCGGATTTCCTCAACTTTTGCAGTGTGGACTTTTC
>JAILRG010000097.1 GCA_024698325.1 Treponema sp. | reverse complement strand
GTGGCGCCGACATTTAATTAACCGCTTCTGCTCAAGGTGAAAAAAACAAGCGCCTGCCTGGCATACAGCCCGGCGGGCGCTTTCTTTCTGTGGGCGCGTTTACTGCTTTGTCGTTACATGGACGGTGCGCGAGTTTATGTCGGTTCTTACCGACACCCCGGACACGTATGCAAGCACTGCCGCAAGTTCTGCAACAAGCTCTCCGTTTTCGGTAACCGAAAATTCGGCGTTGGTAAGGTTTTTCTCCGCGCCGTCGTCAAGCACGAGCGCAGTTTCGCCGCACACAATGTCTATGCGTTTGCCGCCTGCTTCAAGTGTGAGAAGCGGGAGAGAAAAGTCACGTACGTGTGCGGGAAGCGCGCCGCTTGTCTGGTAGCTGTAGCTGAGCGCAGCTCCGGCTTCCTTTAGTGCGTCAAGAAGCGGGCGTACTTCGCAGAGTACGCCGGTTGCGCTGTCGGGGCGGTAGGGGGAGGTGTCAAAGCGGACGCTTGTGCCGTTTACAAGTACTGTGTAGGCGTTTTCTGCGGTGCGGGCTCCACCAGCAGCTGCCGTGCCACCAGCGGGCGCCGTGCGTGCTCTACCGGTAGCGGCCACGCCTCCAGCCGCCGTGCCACCAGCTGCTGTTACGCCAACGGTAGCCACGCCATCAGCCGCCGTGCGGCTCCCGGTTGGCTGCCCAGGCTCTTCATACCTGTTTTCTGCACAGTGCTGCGGCGCTGTTGCCAAAAATCCGCCGGGTATACTCACCGGGAGCGACTGAATCTCCACGGCCGCAGAATCCAGCCCCTTTGCGCTCGCTGTAAGGCGAAAAACTCCTGCGTGTTCCGTCGCCCGCACAAAAACGCGGTTTGTGCCGCATTCCGCAAACACAAAGCTCTTGTGAATCACCGACCGCTCGTCAAACAGACCGGAATTGTATCCGCCTAAAAAGACACCTTCGCCGCTCGCCTTAAAATCAATCCGCCGTGTATCGGTCGGGCATACGTTTCCTGCCGCATCCACTACGGCAACGTCAAAGAATGCGATATCTGCGCCGTCTGCCAGAAAGCCCTCGGGACCTGTTACCGGCGTAAGGCGCACCGCCACCGGCTCCCCGGCGCTAGTCTTTTCGTCGGTCGCAATCAGCGTTCCATTTGCATCGTATGCTTTTGCACACACCGTGCCAGCCTGCGTTACATCAACATTTTCAATCGCATATATAAACGTGTCGGCCGCTTCCGTTGCCGTTCCGACAAGAGCGCCGTTTACATATAGCTCCACCTTTGCTACGTCCGGTGTTGCAACCACATACACCGTCTTATGCAGCGGGTCGCGGCGAAGCTTTTTTGCAGTCTCGCGCCAGTAAAAGCCGTCCCATGATTTCTGCCTGTACCAGTAGGTTTCATCGGTAAGGGCAGGGTAGTTCCAGTGGCCGACTATGTGCAGTGCCGGAACGGACGACTGGAGCACCTGCACTGCATAGAACGACTCTTTTGGAATGCGTACCGGGTCAACGCGCCCGCTGGTGCGGCAGTTTTCGCTTCCGCTGTTCCGGCCGTGCATGTTGGAGTCGCTCCACACCATCATGGCAGCTCCCGAATAGTAATTGGTGCCAGTTTCGCCGCCTGCTCTCTTGTGCCAGAAGTAGCTGTAGCCGTCCTGCGCGGAGACAAGCGAGCGTATGTGCGCTTCCTGCGTCTGGTCCCAGACGTCGTAGTGGTCTTTTTTCTTCCCGCCGTCACCAAGCCACAGGTTTTTGTAGTCGTAGTCAGGCGGCGTGTAGTCATCCCAGAATCTTCTCGGGCTTTCGTCGCGCTTATACTCTGTTTCAAGCATGGGAAGCGCAACTCCGGCTTGCTTCATGCTCTCGGCCGCCTTTGCATCATACCGCCATATCATGGTGCCGACCCACTCTGCGGCTGCTACCTGCTCCGGTGACGAAATGCTCCGGCAGCCCATCAGCCGACCGCCCGCTGGGTCAAGCGTGCGCCTGAGGGCCGTCATCTCCTGCATGTGCTCTGCCGAAATGGCATTGTTTCCAGCCTCGTAGAACCATACCGACGGCGAGTTTCTAAAATAGATGATTGCATCGCGCATGGCTTCCAACCGCTGTCCCCACTCGCGGCCGTTAGCCTCGCGTTCTTTGTCGCCAGCCGGGCAGACGGAAACGATGCCGTACTTGTCGCCGGAACGGACTGCGGCGGGCTTAGGCGCAACGTGCATCCAGCGGATATAGTTTGCATTAGATTCGCGCACAAGGCGCATGTCGTAATCGGTAAGCCAGTCGTTTGCAGTTCCGATAACCGCCCATTCGTTTGTGGAGCGCTGCGCATAGCCGCGCAGGTATATGCTTTTTCCGTTAATCAAAAGCCCGCCGCCGGCTGCATCGTAGGAAATCTCCCTGAAGCCGGTTGGCGTTTCCTGCACGTCGAGCACTTCGCCCGTTGTGCTGTCAGTAAGCACTGTGCGCACCCGGTACAGCTCCGGCGTCTCCGGTGACCAGAACTGTAAGCCGCTTACGCGTTCCTCCGCCGCAATATGCGTCACTGCTACTGTATTTGTCGGGACAGGTCCCGGCGGCTCTTTGTAGGCGTCTGCGCTTACAACGGTCTTAAAAGCCGTGCCTGCGTCTCCAGCGGCCGGTACCGTTCCCTGCGAACTGAACGAGGCGAGCGCCTTTCCGTCTCTTCCAAGCACGCTCACGCTAAGCGTAACGCTGCGGCTCGTTCCGCTTTCGTTTCGAACCTCCGCATCCACCACAACGGTTGCCGTATGCTTTTCAAAATCAAAATCCCTGGCCGTAATATACGTTCCCCGGGTTTTTAAGTTTGAGTAGAGCGGAAGCGTCTGGTATATGCTTCCCCGTGCGTGCAGTATGACGTTTCCTGTAAGGCCTCCCTGCACCGGGTTAAAATCTTTTGTATTCCACTGATAGCCACTGCCGCTTCTGTCGCCCGGCGTATTTCCGGGCCTTGTTTCCTGCGTCTGGAACGAGGCGCCGCGGCTTGCCGCATTGTCGGTTGCTACCGCAATGAGATTTTCTTTTCCCGGCTCAATGCAGGCGCTGATATCAAAGCCAACTGCCGTAACGCCCGCTTCATAGTAGCCTGCGGACTTTCCGTTTACCCACACGTATACGGACTGCCGCACCGCCTCAAATTCCAGAAAGAATTTTTTGCCGGCGTCGCTTTCTGGAACCGTCACCTTTTTCCGGTAGAACATAAAGCCCCTGAAAAGCCCCTGTTCGCCCGCGTCTACAATCTGATTGTCAAACGAGTCTTCCGCGTTAACGGCGTGCGGCACGCTGACCTGTACCCACAAGCGGTCGGAAAATTTCGGATCGTAAAACTGCCGGTTTTTCACTTTCACGCTTTCAAGCGCTTCCGAAAGCGGAAATGCAGTAGTCTTCTTGAACTTCCAGCCGTAATTCATATTGTAATCTTGGGCGGGAGATTCCGGGCCGCCTTGTGCAAAAACGGTGGCGCATGTGGCCATTCCAATGAGTGCGCAGACTGCTGCGCTAAAAAAACGATGTTTCATACAGCAAGAGAATAGTAAAGCATACGCCGCTACATTGCAAATACCGCGACTGTATCTCTACGGTCGCTTCTTAGCGCGATACACAAAAAAACTTATGGCTGCGCTTATCAGCTTGTCTGCAAGGTTTGTCAGTATGCCGGACAGGTAGGTGGCAAACATAAGGCTTCCGGTTGCGATGTACAGCCCCTGCACCGGGGTTGCGGTGTTCATTCTGTCTGATTGAGATGAAAACAGCAGGTCTACAAGAATATTTCCCAGCACGGCGTTAGCAAGTGCGCTCCACAGCCCCGCCCACAAAAATGCTTCAAGCGGAAGCTTTTCACCGGGAAAAAGCCTTTGATGGCGGCGGAAGGTAAGCCACGCAAAAAAAGCCGTTAAAATGTGGCAGCTTACAAAGGGAATCATCGTAGCGTCAAACAGGTACATTATGCCGTTTGAAAGCACGGCGCAGGCAATGCCATAGCCAAGCCCGCACCATGCGGTTACAGCAAAGGTCAGAATAGAATCCATATACAGAGGCACAGCGGTTTTAGGTATGCCAATGCCGCCAAGACAGTTTATGCAGACGGAAACGGTTAGCGCCGCCAATGCAAAAGGCAGCCGGTGAGTTTTTTCTTTCATTCAATTACTCCCAGCTTGCGCGCAGCCTCTGCCAAATCAAGGCGGTCATGAAAGCCCATCTTCTGGTACAGAATAGTACGCTTGTTCAAAATGGTCTTTTCCTTTTTGCCAAGCGCAGCGGCAATTTCAGCAAGGTCAGTCTTTTTGGCAAGCAGCTCAAAAAGTGTCTGCTCGCTTTTAGAAAGTGCCTGATAGTTTATAAACAGAAAATCTTCCGAGTTTTTTGCAGCTTCACCAGAAAGCAGCGTGTTCATTATCTTGCTTGCAGCAGGACAGAATGCACTGCCACCGCCTGCAACGCTGGTAATGGCGTTCATAAGTTCTGTAATGTCAGTATTTTTGGTAATGTAGCCCTGCACGTTAGACTGTAGTGCATTTTTTATGTGGTATGGGTCTGCATACATGGTATAGATAATCACTTTTAAGCCGGGCACAATACTGCGGAACTGCTTTATGGCACTTAGTCCGTCTTCGCCTGCAAGGTTCAGGTCTATCAGCGCAAGGTCAGGTGATGTATTCTGTACGATTTCAAGCGCTTCTTGCATAGTGCCTGCGCACATAAAGTGCAGGGCGGGGGCTTTCTGTGAAAGAAGCAGCGCCGTGCCGTCGCGTAAGCCCGGGTGGTCGTCAAGAAACAGGATGTGTAAGTCTGATTGCAATTGTCGTGCCTCCTTCGTGCAGAATTTCCAGTGTACCGCCAAGCGCCTGTGCGCGTTCCTGCATGGTAACAAGTCCCCAGTGGCCGGCAGCCGTTCCGCCCTGCTGACGGCTGTTTTGTGCTGCATGCTGTTCCTGGCTGAAGCCTTTGCCGTTATCGTGTATTCGTATGATAAGGTCATCGGCAACATCTATTATTTTTATACTGATCTGAGTGGCGGCAGCATGGCGCGCAATATTGCTCAGTGCTTCCTGCAGTATGTACAGCACGTCAAGCTCTTTTGTGCTTTTAAGCCGGTCTATAAGACTGGAGGCTATGTGTACCTGCACCGGTATTTCGTAGTTGCTTTCAAATGCAGCGGCCGTGTCGCGTATAAGGCGTGACAGCGGCTCTGAAAGATTTATGCGCGAGCTGTCTATAAGGTAGCGCACTTCTTCAAAAGCACGGTTTAAGTAAAAGCCTGATTTTTCTATGTCGTTTTGCTGCAGGTAGGTACGCACTGCGGCTAAATCCTGCGCAACGCCGTCATGCAGGTTGCGGCTGAACTTTTTCTGCTCTTCGTTTGCAGTCTGCACACGAGAAAGCTTTGCCTTTTCTTCTCCCTGCCGGATAATTATCAGCATGACGGATATAGCAAGAATGACGGCGGAAAAGAAAATAAGGCGGTCAAAGCCCTGCGAAATACGCCGCTGGTGAATGTGTATGCTGTTCTGAAAATCGTGCAGACCGGCAGGGCTTGCGTCTTTTTGTATGCGGGTAAACGATTCTGAAAGCTCCCGGTCAAAAAACAGGTACGGAGCGGCTCCGTCAGAAACAGCATCTAAGGGCTTTTGTCCGGCATACACCTGCGCAAAGGCGGCGTCAAGCACTGCATACTGGTGCGCGGCTTTAAGCTTACACACTTCGGTAACGGCAAAGCTTGCAAGCGAAAGAACAATAAGAATGTAAGCAATACGAAGGTTTTGCCCGCGGGTGTACATGTAGCTATTGTAGCATATCGGCGCAGTTTTTACAAAAGCCCGCATGTTTTTTCCAGTACAATCGGGAATCGGGAAAAGTTCCCGACGCTTCGGGAAAATCTGAATATACGTATACAGAAAGCCGGTGTACACTCAGAACGAAAACAAAAGCCTCTTATAAAGATAAAGGAGCGTAGTATATGGGTGGCAAATGGAATGAGTGGTATGGATATCAGCCGGATCAGAGTGATTATGATAAAGTCCACGGGTCGCATCGTTGTGCATGGTGCAGTGATTATATAAGCGAAAGCTCATCCGTCTATTGGGAAAACGGCTGTGAAACCGGCGCTGGTGGACGTGGCATTGACAAAATGCTGATGGGCAGAGAAGACCTCTGGCGGAAAGGCAGTGCTTCACTTCGTTCGGGACTCGGTCAGGCGTTTTGTTCTCAGTCGTGCCGAAGCCAGTATTTCAGCTCTAACGGCATAAAAACAAAAGGTCAGGCAGCTCAGGCTGATTCAGCCGCAAAGGAACGCATCCGTGAACAGGAACGCCGTGAAAAAGAAGAAAAGGAGCGAAAGGAGCGGGAAGAGCACGAGGCAAAGCTTGCTAAGTGCGTGAATATAGACGGTGCATATTACAGCCCTGACAAGAGCACGTTGATAGAAGTAGACGATATGACGCGCCGTCTTGTTATTCCAGAGGGAGTTATTGAAATTGCAGAAAAAGCGTGTGAACGTAAAGAATCGCTCAAATCTGTTACATTACCAGACAGCCTTGAAGAAATCGGAAAAGAAGCCTTTTCCAACTGTGATTCGCTTACACAGATAGCATTACCTGCAGGTATCAAGAAAATTGGGAATGGCGCCTTTGTTTGGAGCGGTCTTGAAGAAGTAAAACTGCCAGAGAACATTGAGGTTGGAACCAGCGCCTTTGCATTTTGTAAATCACTCAAAAAAGTGTATCTTCCTTCCAGCATAAAAAAGCATGGTTGTTATATGTTTTCATCTTGTTCCGGACTAACAGAGATAGTTCTTGAAGAAAATAGCGCAATAACAGATTCGTGTATGTTTGAGAAGTGTACAGCGCTAAAGTCCGTAACGGTTCCAGATAACTGTGTTGTATTTGCATATTGTGCGTTTAGGGGCTGTACTTCGCTTGCTTCAATCAACATTCCGAAAGGTATATGTGTTATTCATGGCGGAGCCTTAGAAAATACTGCCTTGACGGAAGTACACATTCCGCTGCCTAAAGAAAAGTTAGGCGACTTCGACTTTGATGGTGAAAAATACGGTGATGATGACTCGTATTTCTATCTGGGATCCTATAAAGACGAAAAAGAAAAGGATGCAGAGAAAGGCGTTTTTGCAAACTGCAAGAAGCTGAAAAAAGCAACGCTTGCCGAAGGGTTAACAGCGACCGGCAGTGCGCTTTTCCGCGGCTGTACGGCGCTTACCGAGGTAACGCTGCCGGAATCCCTGAAAAAGATAAAATACGGAACGTTCTTCGGCTGTTCATCGCTTGAAACGGTGCAGATTCCTGCCGGAGTCACCTATATCGGAAACGCCGCGTTTACTGAATGTAAAAAACTTTCTTCTATTGTGCTGCCAGAAGGCATTAAGAAAATCAATGACTGGACGTTTGATGACTGCCCTTCACTGACTTCATTACGCATTCCTTCTACCGTTACTGAAATCGGTAAGCGTGCTGTCAGCTTATGTACATCACTTGAAACCATTACCATTCCCGCCGGTATTACCAAATTTGGCGAAGACTGGCTGAAAGGCTGTAAGGCGCTCAAGACCATTGAGGTAGAAGGCGGTGCGCTCCCGCATGATGTCCGCAAGTCCTTGGCAGACTATCTTGAAAAGACATTCGGCAAAGACAAGCCGAAAATCAAAGACGGCGCAGCTATGGCAACGGCAAAAGAAGCGTTGGCTACTGCGGGTAAAATCGGTGGCGGCATTGGCTCTCTGCTTAAAACGATTGGCAGTGCGGCAGCTTCTGCTGGCGAGGACGGTTCTGAAGAATCCGGCACAAACAGCGAAATGCAGCAGGCGCTTAATGAGACTAAAGAAGCTTTCAAAAGCGGTCTCAGCGGCTTAAAGAAAGGCTTAGGCGGCTTTTTTGGCAAAAAATAGGCTTTCTGTCGCATTGCCGTCTGGTAAAGCCGTGCGGCAAGCGGCGCATATAGGGAGCTTATTCGTTCATAAAAAAGCCCCTGTCATTTTACAGGAAAAGGAGTATGGATTATGAAATTTTGGATTATTGAGGTTCCTGACGTAGATGAAGGTGGCAGTCCCCTGGCCGCTTTACTGGCGGCTCTGCTGATTCTGGGTTTAGGTGTGCTTATTGCGGTTATCAAAGTAACAGGACGGGCCTTTTCTGCGGTGATAGACCATGGTTTTTCGTATATGCTTGATAATAAGATCCTGCTTTGCATGATGATTATACTTGTTGTAGCAAACCTGATACTTCTTTTTGCAACAAAATCTGGGCTGTTCATTATACCGTTGGTTGTTTTACCGCCTCTTGAACTATTCTTGTTTTTCCTTACGGCTTTTTTTCGGGAACAAACATTACTGGGATCAACAGTGATTGCGTATGCATTGCCGATATCATGCATAATTATTCCTATCATTGCTTATCTTCTTACTTCTGATAATGGTATAGCAGGTCTAGCGGCTTTCTTTTTTTTACCCGCTTTTTTCTTTACCGGCTACGGTGCTTTAGCAAGTGAAGAAATAGTTTCATATTCTCCAGCAGAAAAGTCTGGAGTTTCTCCCAGTGAATTGATTTCTTCAAATAAAATGGCTGTTGACAAAAAGAAAGCTAAAGAAATGTTTGATAGCTGGTATACTTCCGATTACGATTTCTTCGTTGGGCAGGAATATGAAGGGTATGCAGATGAAGCCTCTGTTATTTTTGGAAAAGACGGACTTGCTTTCGGTAAATTTATGTATTATTTGGATAAAGATACGGATGGCAATAATGTTATTACCGTAGAGCCAAAAAAAGAAAAGAATAAATGGAGCTTTAAGTATTTTAAAGACGGATCAGTTGTGTACAATGCGAAAGAAAGCCTTGTGTATTATAAAACCAATGCGTCTTTTAATGCTCAAAATGCAAGCGAAGTAATCGGCCGGACATTTTCTGGTTCATGGCATGGAAAAGATGCGTCAATTACATTTTTGAAAAATGGCAAAGCTAAGTTAACTATCGGGGACAAATCAGAAGAGTGCAGGTATCTGGCAAGTAATGCTGATAATATGGTTGCGTATATTGTGAATGGAAATGCAAATGCATTTTATTATGAGGATGATTCCGACCGAGTAGTAAACAGATACCGTTATGTTGATGAGCATGCAGAAATGACGCTCAGCGCAATTTGGACAAAAAAATAGCGGAAACGAGGTTTTATGCGCACAATCGTGGCTGTACTAGGTATGCTGTATCTTCTCGTCGCAAGTATCAGCTGCTCTTCAACAAGGAACGTACCTGTAATTGAGGTTGTCAGGACTGTTTACGAAACAGAGCAGCCTGATGTACTGCTCTCTGTTGAAGCAAAGTGGAAGTATAGAGTGATAGGCGCGGGCTATGAAAGCTTTGAGCTTACGTTCCAAAATAAAAGCCGGCAAGATGTGTATATCGATTGGAGCCGCTCTGCCATTTGTTGTGCAGCTGGCATGGAATGGTACCGGTTCTTTTGTCCGGAAATGCAGAAGCCTGCTGATATTCCGCTGCAAGTGGATTCGTGGAAGCCAGACATGCAGACACAGATTGCAATTCCGCTTACTCTTGAAGATGCAGAGCGGGGAAAAGGCTCTAGAATGGTTCCTGATACGCTGCTACCGGCTAACGCCACACAGAAAATTAGTGTCCGTTCAGAGGAGCAGCTGCGGAGTTATTTTTACAGACGTACTGGAAAAACTGAATACTCGTGGTGGTTGCTGAAACCTCCTGTCACAATGAAACTGTATCTAAAAAAAGGCAGCAGGCAGGAATATGTTTCTGCGGTAATAGTAAGGTAGGTAGTTTTATGCGTCTAAAGACCGGTCAGGTGTTGACACTGCTTCTCGGTATATTTTGCACACATTTCTGTTTTATTGCCTGCAAAAGTACCAGTGTGTGTGTAAAAGAAACCGCTGCTTTATATGACAATAATGAACTGACAGATTACACGGAAACGCTTACCTGTGATGATAAGCCTTTAAAAACTGCTGATATAAGCCCTGCAATTCAAAAAAGAATTCAGCTGGCAAAGGAATCTGCTCCCGTACCGGCAGGCGGTACGGCAATCACTCAGATTAAATTGGGAGATACGCTTTTGGAGACCGATACCGTTCCTTATCCAAAAGATTCCTCTTATGCGTTTATGGTGGTTAAGACAGAACAGGTTCAGGTTGACAGCAGGCTGAATAAGAAATATCTGGCATACAGTTTTTTGGGAAAACCGTTCGTTGTTTTGGGCGCAAGTACTTGCAGCCTGGTAAAATGTACCGGGTTTGCTCTGTGGAATTTTGTGAACGCTGCTACTTTTGGGTTGTATGCTACTATAAAGAATGATAGTAAAGATATCAGCGAGTTTTTTACCCTGCCGAATTTTAATAAAAACAAGGAACGTCTGGCAGAAGCCCGCAGAAAAAACGCTATTGAATACCCAGAGTTTCACAAAGCGTTTACCGACAGTCATCTGACGGTAACAACTACGCAAAGTGAGATTACCAATGTTTTTTCTGATGACCAAAAGCAGGTTAGAGTCATTGCGAAAGATACGGCTTCGTATGACAATACCCTGTCTGTAAAAAACACGGTTATAACCGATGTATATGCAACTACAGCCGTGGTAGACTACATCGGCACTGCTATTACTATACCTATTGCTGTCGCTTCGTATCCGATTGGTTTTGTGTTCGGCCTTGGTATAGTGCTTCCGGTTACCTTGATGGTAGGGGTGGCTGTGGCGGCGGTGGTGGGGCCTGTGGCGGCGGTGGTAGATGCTGCTACAGACGAGTAGATTCAAATGGGGTGCATAAAGGAGTAAGGTTTGGGGTGCGTGAACTAGTAACAGTTTTTTTTCGTTTGTGCAATTTCAACGTAGCCTGTTCGGAAGCTGTAGTTTCCGAACAGATCTAATATTTTACGCGCCGCCGCTTATGCCTTATATTATACAGTATGCAAAGTCGATTCTGGATATACAGCCCTAAGCTAAACAAGTACGTGCCGCTTTCTCGGGAGCCAATGTCGCTTTTTCCTACGATTGTAGACATGAAAGAGCGCACGGTGTTTTGCCGTGCCTGCCATCGCTGGGAGTACATTGCGGGGTTTTCGCAGAATATGCTTAAAACGCAATGCGGCAAACGCTACGAAGGCCCTTTTGCGTATGAGAATACGGTTTTTAACTACGGCTATGATGTTGTGCGGCGCGGGCAGGTGTACAGTGTACGCGTAAAAGGACAGACAGTTGTTACTGCAAACCGCAGGCTGGTAGAAAGCTTTTATGAGCTTAATCTGGCAGAAAAAGTGCTGTACAAAAACGGTAAGTCTGTCTTTGAGCATGAAGATTTGCGTACTGGCCTGTGTCCAGAAATTACTGCGGACATTGTTGCAGAGTTAGGGGAATCTTATAAAGAACGCTACGGAATACAGCCTACGGTAGCATCGGGCTTTAAAGGCTTTAACCTGATAATCGGTTACATGCTTAGTCCGTTCAATATCAATTTTTACAAAATTGCGCAGCACTGGGGCTTAAATCCGTATGACAAAGATTTTGCTTCGCTTTCAAGCGGAGACACGCCTACTGCAGAAAACGAAATGTTTGAAAGCCTAGGACTGCGCCCGTCAAAGACAATCAGAAAACTGTATCAGCAGTTTCCGCAAAGCGTGGTCTGTTGTGCAGCTGCAAAAGATTTGGGCTTCACTGATGTAAACATAATCCGCCGCGCAGCAACACCAGTCTGCTATGCGTTTTTTAAATACTGCATGATTAGCTTTGCAGGCGGAGAGACTAGCTACCCAGTACGTCCTGCACTTATTGCTTTTGTAACTGACCTGCTTGCACTTTCTAACCAGAAAACGGTGTGGAACAGCCTTGAACGCACATTTTCGTACATCGCTGACAGTGATATTCCGAATAATGTAATTATAGACGGCATTAATGCATGGCCGCTGTGCAATAACCTGCTGACGACAAAAGAAAAGAAAGACGTGCTGCATGAAGGCTTTAACCAGTACACACATGATTTTTTAGTGCGCCGCATAGATGCACATCAAGAAGAAGAAAAGGCGCAGCGTGCTGCCATGGCTGCAGAAGAGCGCGCTCGGTTTGAAGCGCAGGAAAAAGAGCGCTGGCATAATGAAAACGAAATGTTTGCAATTGAGTCGCAGTTTTTAGATTTGGCGTATAAATGCGGTGATGACCGTATTGCCGTAAAAGACAAAAATGGCAACGTAGAAACAATAGAAGTAGAAGACGATGACCGCTACTGCTTTTATGTGGCACAATCTACCGAAGAACTGCATATTGTAGGCAGCGAGATGCACAACTGTGTGGGCTGGGGCTATGCGCAGTCGGTACGCGCGCGCAAATGTACGATTGTGTATGCAAAGTACAAGCACAAGTACAAAATCTGCATTGAAGTAACACCAGATTTTACCATACGTCAGTCGCTGGGACCGCATAATCAGCCGCTGCAAGATGAAGCGCTAGTTGCCTACCACGAATGGTGCAGGGAAAAGCATATTGTGTTTAAAAAAGCATTTTGCATACGTGCTGCACGGTAGAAAAGAGGCGTGGAGCGGGAATAGCTGCGGTCTGATGGTAGACTGTGTACGCCGTTGGGGAGGCTGTGGGTACGCCGTGCAAATTTTTCATTGAATAAGCCTTGTTTTTTCACTATAATCCTACGCTATGAAAGCTATAGAACTTGAAAAAGCATATAATCCAAAAGATTTTGAAGACCGCATTTATGCCCAGTGGGTGGAAGAGGGCTACTTCCATCCTCATACTGATGAGGCATCTCCGGTACATGCACAGAAGAATACTACCAACATAAAATACACAGTCGTCATCCCGCCGCCGAACGTAACGGGCGTCCTGCATATGGGACATGCGCTTAACAATACGCTGCAGGACATCGTGGTGCGCTATCACCGCATGCGCGGCGACAATACGCTGTGGGTGCCGGGTACTGACCATGCCGGCATCGCAACGCAGAACGTTGTGGAGCGCCAGCTAAAAAAAGAAGGCAAAACCCGCAACGACCTGGGCCGTGAAAAGTTTATTGAGCGCACCTGGGAAGTAACGCACGACCACCACGACACTATCGTAAAGCAGCAGAAAAAGCTTGGTAACAGTGTAGACTGGAGCCGCGAGCGCTTTACCTACGACGAAGGCCTTTCTAAAGCCGTGCGCGATGTGTTTGTTACACTCTACGAGCGTGGTCTTATGTACAAAGGTCAGCGCCTTGTAAACTGGTGTCCGAGATGTGGCACCGCGCTTGCAGATGATGAAGTTGACCACGTAGACACACAGGGCGCCATGTACCATCTGTACTACGAGTACGCAGACGGAAGCGGCAAAATCGAAGTTGCAACAACCCGTCCGGAAACCTTCTTTGGCGATACTGCCGTTGCGGTAAACCCGGATGACGAGCGCTACAAGGCTATTGTAGGTAAAGAGCTTAAGCTTCCGCTCACCGGTAAAATCATTAAAATCATTGCAGATAGCTATGTAGATAAAGAGTTCGGAACCGGTATGGTAAAAATCACTCCGGCACACGACCCGAACGACTGGGAAGTCGGTCAGCGCCACAACCTCGAAGTTGTAAACCTGCTGAACCCGGACGGCACTTTGAACGACAACGTGCCCGAAAAATACCGCGGCTTAAAATGCGAGCAGGCTCGCAAGCTTGTAATCGAAGATTTGACTGAAGCAGGCCTGTTTAAGGGCGAAGAGAAAATGACGCACTCCGTCGGTCACTGCTACCGCTGTAAGACCGTCGTAGAGCCGTATTTAAGCTATCAGTGGTTCGTAAAGATGAAGCCGCTTGCAGAAAAGGCTCTAAAAGCTTGGAAGGACGGAGAAATCGAATTCTTCCCGCGCAAATGGGAAAACACCTACACGCACTGGATGGAAAACATCCGCGACTGGTGTGTTAGCCGCCAGATTTGGTGGGGCCACCGCATCCCGGCATGGTACTGCGAATGTGGCGAAACAATCGTAAGCCGCACTGATGTTACAAAATGTCCTAAATGCGGAAGCAGCAATGTAAAACAGGACCCGGACGTTCTCGACACCTGGTTCAGCTCATGGCTGTGGCCGTTCAGCACGCTCGGCTGGCCGGAGTCAACCGACGACCTTGCAAAGTTCTATCCGACAAGCGCGCTGGTAACAGCATACGACATCATCTTCTTCTGGGTCAGCCGCATGATTATGGCAGGCCTTGAGTTTACCGGCAAAGCGCCGTTCCACGACATCTACATTCACGGTCTTGTGCGCGACAAGCAGGGACGCAAGATGTCTAAATCACTCGGAAACGGCATTGACCCGCTGGAAATTATCGAACAGTACGGAAGCGACGCGCTTAAGTTTACGCTTTCGTTCATGTGCGCTCAGGGACAGGATATCCTGATTGACAGTGACAGCTTTAAGCTCGGAAGCCGCTTCTGCAACAAAGTGTGGAACGCAAGCCGCTACATCCTCGGTAACCTCGAGGGACGTAACCTGATTCCGGTAACCGATGCAGAGCTTACAGAACTTGACCGCTGGATTTACGCGGCGCTGGATAAGGCTGTGCGTGACGAACGCGACGCCCTCGAAAGCTACCGCTACAACGATGCTGCAAGCACGCTGTACGAATACTTCTGGAACTACTTCTGCGACTGGTATGTTGAGGCTACCAAGCTTTCGTTCCGCGGCGACGACGAGCATGAAAAAGACCGTGCGGTCTCTGTGCTTCTGAATGTCCTTGAAGAGTCTCTGCGCCTGCTGCATCCGTTCATTCCGTTTGTAACCGAAGAGATTTACTCAAAGCTGCCGCTTGCAGAAATCACAGCCAACCGCACAAAAGCCGGAAGCCAGCAGATTCTGCCGACAGATGAATATTGCGGAAAGCTTGTCACCGCGCCGTTCCCGGCTCCCGCTGACAGCCGCGTAAACGCTGCCGTTACCGCACGCTTTGCGGTCCTGCAGGATTTGATCCGCGCAGTCCGCGGCCTTAGAAATGAATGCGGCATCGACCCGGCTACCAAGCTGCACATTGCGCTGCAGATTGTTCCGGGAAGCGACGCAGAAGTCTGCCGTGAAAAAGTCGATATGATTCAGCTGCTTGCCGGCGTTGCAAAAATCGACTTTGTGGAGGCAAAACCGGCTTCTTCAATTGGTGCTGTCGGCGCGGGCTTTGAGGCATTCATCCTGATTGATGAGAACATTAACAAGGAACAGCTTCTGGCCCACTTTAACAAAGACCTTGCTAAGACACAGGCTGATGCGCAGAAGATTGAAAACAAGCTTGGCGGCAAGTTCGCGGAGCATGCTCCTGCAGAGGTTGTTCAGGCGGAACGCGACAAGCTTGAAGAAGCAAAGCGCCGCATTGAAAAACTGCAGTCATACATTGAAGCGCTGTAAAATATTGCAAGGAGGTGGCGGTTCAAAAAGTACATCCATGTACTTTTTGAACCTGGCAGTTTCGCGTTCCGCAAAACTGCGATTCGCGCCATCCTTGGCGCGTGGCTACCGCCAGGGTTTAGGAGGAAGTGATTGAAATACGAAATGAAGGTTGATAAACCCGACCAGATGGATCAGCAGCACATGCTGCAGCTCAAGAATATCTTCCTTGCGCCCTACATGCAGATTGCAACTGCGCTTATCGGCAAAGGCCGGCGGGCTGGCGGCAATATGTTCCGCCACCAGCTCGACACAATGGCAATCCTTATTGACTACGGATATATCGACAGCGTGCTCTTAAAAGCCAGCGTTGTGCATGATGTGGTCGAAGACCTGGAAGGCTTTGATCAGAATATCATCCGTACCTGCGACGAGGACGGCGAGAGCGTCTTAAGCCTGGTTCTTGAAGTAACGAAACGTTTCGGCGAGCAGAAAAACGACTTTCTGCGGCGCATAATCGAAACCGGAAGCCATAAAGCAAAAGTATTAAAATGTGCTGACCGCATAAGCAATATGATTTCGCTCGGTTTTGTCACGGACGAGACGTTCATCGAACGCTATTGTGACGAAACAGAGTTCTTTATCTTTCCGATTGCACTTGAAGTCGACTACAACATGTACCAGGAGCTTATAAGCCTAGTGATGACGCGGCGGCAGGTGCTGGTAGATAACGGCTACTTTGAGCGCAAGCGAATGAAAGAAAAACATCCCAAAACGGAATAGGTTAAAAAGTGACAGATACAATCCGGCTCGAAGCCGAATGGATTTTAGTTGTAGATGACGACAGCTCGAACCTGCGCATGGCAAGCAAAATCTTGACCGAGCAGAACATGCGGGTCAGCTGTCTAAAGTCAGGTGAAGAGGCAATCAGCTTTCTTTTGAATGCGCCGCCAGACAGCCGGCCTGATTTGATTCTCCTTGACGTAAACATGCCGGGCATGGACGGATTTGAAACCATGCACAAACTTCGTGCAGATGCATCCCTCAGTACAATCCCCGTTATCTTTCTAACCGCATCAGACGACGCCGCCACTGAAGAAAAAGGCCTTGCCGCCGGCGCTATGGACTTTATCAGAAAACCATTTGTTCCCGAAGTGCTTTTGCTGCGCGTCCGGCATACGATTAAGCTTGTGCGCCTGCAGTCAAGCCTGGAGCAGGAAGTAGACCGGCAGACTGCAGAAATCCGCGAGCAGAACGAACGCATTGCGCGCATGACGCTGCAGATTGTGCAGACGCTTTCGGGCGCCATCGATGCAAAGGACGCGTACACGAACGGCCACAGCCTGCGCGTTGCGGAGTACTCGCGCGAAATTGCCCGCCGCGCCGGCTGGAGCGAGCAGGCGCTCAACGACCTGTACATGGCGGCGCTGCTGCACGATGTCGGAAAAATCGGCATTCCAGACGACATCATCAACAAGACGGAAAAGCTTTCCGACGAAGAGTATGCCCAGATTCGCAATCATCCGGCTCTGGGCGCAAAAATCTTAAGCAATATTACCGACTACCCGTGGCTTTCTGTCGGGGCGCATTATCATCACGAGCGCTTTGACGGCCACGGCTACCCGGAAGGGCTTAAGGGCGAAAGCATCCCGGAGACAGCGCGCATTATCGCCGTTGCTGACAGCTATGACGCGATGGCAAGCCGCCGAAGTTACCGTGACGTTTTGCCGCAGGCAATCATCCGGGCCGAAATGCAGGAATGCAGCGGAACTCAGTTTGACCCGTGCTTTGCGCAAATCATGATTCAAATGATAGATGAAGACACCGCTTATATGATGAGGGAAAAATAAGCTATGGAAAATGAACGAAAGGGCGATGCTCAGAAAGAGCTGCATCTGGAATCCCACCTGTGCATGGTAATCATCTTTACCATAATGTCCGCGGCTCTGTTTGTGGAGACGCTGATTATGTCTTGGGAGCTGTGGACGCTGCCGGTTATTGGCGCGGGCGTGGTTATCATCTGGTGGATACATATTACCCAGACGCTGACGGAACGTTTCCGCGTTTTTTTCTACCTGTTCATAACGGTCGTGGAACTGTTCTTTTACGGCTCCCACAGCACGAGTCTTTACGATATGCCGATTCTGACAATCCTTGTGCTGGGAACTTTTGCGCTTTCAGACGAGGACACGGTGCCTTTCTGGATTGCGGGCGTATACCTTTTGGTGCTGGCATATCATTTTACGGACATTACCAGTAACACTTCCTCCGAGGAGATTTCCCGCCTGGGACTTGATGTTTTTGCCGTTACCGCAGCGTCATTCCTGACGATGTATGCAATCCGCCGCCGCAAGGAAGAGCACCGCCGCTATAAGGCGATGACGAAAGAGCTTATCGATATGAATGAGCGGACGGAAAACTTTCTGACGAACGTGTCCCATGAGCTTCGCACGCCGATTAATGCTGTAAGCGGCATTACCGAAGTCCTGTTAAAAAACGAAAAGTCTGCAAGAAAGCGCGACTCTCTGCTGGCAGTCCAGCAGGCTGGCCGCCGCCTTTTCAGCCAGATCAGCGATATTCTTGACTATACGGAAATCGACACCTCCCGCCTTGTGGTAGTGGAAGAGCCGTATATGATTTCCTCGCTGATAAACGACATCCTTACCGAAGTGCAGCTGATGCATTATGCGGACGACCTGGAGCTGATTTTCGACGTTGATACGCAGATACCGGCTTCTCTTGTCGGCGACAGCGGCAAGGTAAAAAAGATTCTGCGCCACCTTATCGAAAACGGCTGCAAATTCACCAAGGAAGGCGGCGTGTATGTGCATGTGCAGACCTTCAAAAAAGACTACGGCGTAAACCTGTGCCTGTCTATCTGCGACACCGGTATCGGCATTGCGGAAAAAGAGCGCAGTCAGATTACCTCAAGCTTTTATCAGACAGACGCCGGACGGGCAAGAAAGAGCGGCGGTCTTGGGCTTGGCCTTCCGATTGTGCAGGGCTTAAGCTTTGCGATGGGCGGCTTTATGCATATTGATGAGGCACTCGGCGGCGGTACGCTCGTGCGTGTGAGCATTCCGCAGAAAGTTGCTGACAACGCGCCGTGCATGTCTGTCGCCGCGCCGGAAAAGCTTTGCGTCGCCTGTTTCTTAAAGCCGGAAAAATACTCTACCGGCGCTATCCGCGACTACTACAGCTCACTTATAGACAATCTCGCTTCTTCGCTGCATATTTCCCTGCACCGTGTCAGCACGCTCCGTGACTTAAAGAACGTGCAGAAAACCTATGCCTTAACGCATGTGTTTGTCGGTAACAGCGAATATGCCGACTCGCCGGAATACTACGAAGGCCTGCCGGAAGACATCGTGGTGGCGGTCGTCGCTGCGCCGGATTTTGTCATGCCGGCAAAGACCCGCACGCGCGTTATCTGGAAGCCGTTTAACTCAATCCCGATTGTCAGCATACTGAATAACGAAAAGGTTAGCTGTTCCGGCGTTCACAGCATGTTCCAGAAGCGCTTTGTCTGTCCTTCCGTTCGCTCGCTTGTTGTCGACGATGACGAGATGAACCTGATTGTTGCAAAGGGCATCCTGGGCGACTACCGCATGAACGTCACGACGGTTACCAGCGGTGCCGAAGCGCTGCAGGTCTGCGCCCGCCAGGATTTCGACATTATCTTTATGGACCACATGATGCCCGAAATGGACGGCGTCGAGACCATGCACCAGCTTAAAAAACTGCTTGTCAACCGGTCAAAAATGCCCGCGATTGTCGCCCTTACCGCCAATGCTGTAAGCGGCGCCCGCGAGATGTTCATGCAGGAAGGCTTTGACGGCTTTGTGCCGAAGCCGATTGAGACGAATGAACTTGAGCATGTACTCCGAAAGGTGCTTCCAGTCTCTGCATTTGAGCTTCCGTCTGATAATGAGCCTAAGGAGCAGATTTCTCCTGCGGCTGCCATTGCGCAGGCTTCCGAAGCTGCAGGCGTTCCTGTAAGCAGGGGACAGAAAAATGCCGAGGCGCGTTCTTCTTCCGCTTCTGCTGATTCCGGCACTGTAACCGGCTCTGCCTCTAAAGCAGCCGATTCTGCGGCTTCTGGCGCTGGCAGTGCTTCGGCCACCAGCAACAGTGCTTCCAGCGCTGGCGCCAGCGCTTCCGGCGACTGGCTTTCTGCGCTAACCCGCCAGGGCGTCAATACGACTGCTGCCGTAGGCTACTGCGCTAACAGCGAAGAGTTTTACCGCGAAATGCTTGAAAAATACGTTTCTGACGCGCCTGTTCGCACGAAGGATCTTGAATCCTGTTTTGCCGGAAGCGATCTGAACATGTATGCCATTAAGGTGCATGCCTTAAAGAGCGCGTCGAAGACTGTCGGCTTAGATTCCCTATATGATAAGGCGCTCGAGCTGGAGCTTGCCGCAAAAGCCGGGAACATGGACTGTATCCGCGAAAAGCACGCGCCGCTTCTTGAGGCGTTCGCCTCGACTGTCGCCGGCCTGTGTGGCGCGCTCGGCATTCAGAACCCTGCGCTCCCGCTGGCTCCCGGAAAAAATGCAGAATCTTCCGGCGCATCTTCTGCTGGCGCCCCGGCTCTTTCGGGCGCGGCGCTTACCGAAAAGCTTACCGGACTATTAGAAGCGCTTGATACATTCGAGGCCGACAAGGCCGAAGCGTTGATTGCAGAACTTTCTGGAGCTGTCTCTCAAGATACTGCCGCCGCCATTTCTGACGTAAAGGCGCTTATATCCGACTTTGAGCTTTCAAAGGCAGCCGAGCGCGTGCGCTCAATTGTCTCTGCACAGGAGGGTAAGTAAACATGATTAGACAGTGGCTAAAGTCAATTCGCGATCCTGAGGTAGAGCTTCAGGACCGCATGTTCCGCCTGCTTACCGGCATTGCGCTTTTTACGCTGTTTTTGATGATACTGTTCAATGTTGTCATCATGGAGCATCTGGTCGACACCGTCTGCCTGGCAGCAGGCTTCATCTTTTTCTCGGCAGTGTACTTTATTTCAATCTCAAAAAAACGCACGGACATAGGCGGCACAATCATTGCGCTTGTCATCAACCTGATAATGATGCCGGTCATTTTTCTGACTGGCGGCGGCGTATATGGCGGAGCGCCTGTCTGGCTTGTATTCTGCTCGCTGTATGTGTGCCTTGTGGTTCCCGGAAAGCGGCGCATCCTCTTCCTGTTTATTTCGATTGCCGTTTCGCTCATCAGCTTTTTGGTCGCGTATTTTTATCCTGAGTTTTTGCCCCAGCATACGCTTACCGTCGCCTTTGTAGACTCGCTTACCGGCGTCATTGCAGTAACGCTCCTTCTTTCGCTGATGGTGATTTTCCAGGCGACGCTGTACGAAAATGAAAACAGCCGCGCCAAGGCTCAGGCAAAGGAAATCGAAGAGATGAACCGTGCTCAGAGCCGCTTCTTCTCCAGCATGAGCCACGAAATCCGCACGCCTATCAATACGATTATCGGCCTTGACGAGATGATTCTCCGGGAACCGGTAAGCGAAGAAGTCGCCGAAGATGCCCGGCGCATTCAGCTGGCAAGTAAAATGCTCCTGTCGCTGATTAACGATATCCTTGACCTTTCTAAGATTGAGTCCGGCAAGATGGACATCGTGCCGGTAAGCTACGAAACCGGTGTCATGCTGTCAGAAATCGTCAACATGATCTGGATCCGCGCCCGTCAGAAGGGACTTGAATTCCACATTGACGTTGACCCGGCCATGCCGAGTATGCTTTTCGGCGACGAAGTCCGCATTAAGCAGATTCTGCTGAACATCCTGAATAATGCCATCAAGTACACGCAGAAAGGCTCCGTCACGCTTTCCATTCAGTGCAAGAAGCTTGCCGCAAACCGCGTGGAGATGACCTACATGGTGGAAGACACCGGCATGGGCATCAAAAAGGAGAGCATCCCGTACCTGTTCGACGCCTTTAAGCGCGTGGACGAAGAGACAAACCGCAATATCGAAGGTACCGGCCTGGGACTCGCCATCGTAAAGCAGCTTCTTGATTTGATGGGCGGCTCCATTTCCGTAAACAGTATCTACACAAAGGGCACGACCTTTACCGTTACCGTTGAGCAGGACATCGTGGACGCGCACGAAGTCGGCGAGCTTAACCTGGAGACCCGCCACAGCCTGAATGCGTACGAGCACTACAAGCAGAGTTTTGAAGCTCCTGCCGCACGCATTCTGATTGTCGATGATAATGAATCAAACCTGATGGTTGCCTCCAAGCTGTTGCGGGGTACCAAAGTACAGACAGACACGGTCTTAAGCGGCCTTGAATGTCTTAAAAAGACAGAAAGCTGCCATTATGACGTGATTCTTATGGATCACCTGATGCCGGAGATGGACGGCATTGAATGTCTCCATGCCGTACGCTCGCAGGTCGGCGGTTTGTGTACCAGAACGCCTGTCGTCGCCCTTACTGCAAACGCCGGTAACGAAAGCCAGACGCTGTATGCAAAAGAGGGCTTTGACGCATACCTCGTAAAGCCGGTGAATGCCGCCCTGCTCGAAGCCTGCGTCCTGAAGCTGCTTCCTCGGGAGCTTGTCGTCTTTACGAATGCCTCCGAAGAGGATATGGCTGTCTACCACCTGAAGACCCGGCACAAGGAACGTGTGCCGCTTCTTATCACCACTGACAGTATCTGCGACCTTCCGCGGGAGCTTATTGAACGCTACCACATTCCGGTTCTGCCATACCTTGTCTACACTGAGCAGGGCGTATTTATGGACGGCATGGAAGCTGACAGCGACGGGGTCCTTGCCTACGTAAGCGGCAGAAAAGTCCGCAATACCGAAAAGGGCATCGTAAAGAATGGAAACGCGCATTCAGACGCACCCTCGGTAGAAGCGTATGAATCATTCTTTGCAGAGCAGCTTACCCGCTCGCAGTATGTCATTCATATCACGATGACGTCAAAATCAAGCTCCGGCTACGCAAACGCCTGCATGGCAGCTCGCTCCTTCCACAACGTGAGGGTCATAGATTCCTGCCAGCTTTCAAGCGGCACCGGCCTTCTGGTGCTGTACGCCTGTTCCCGCCTGCAGAGCCGCGAAGTCTCAATCTACTCGCTGGTAGAAGAGCTTGAAGTCGTTAAGCGCCGCATAAACACAAGCTTTATCGTCGATACAACGGAATATCTTGCAAGAAGCGGCCGCATTTCTGAGCGCGTAAGCGGATTGTGCCGCACGCTGCTTCTGCATCCTGTCATCAGCCTGAACAAAGGCAAGATGGGGCTGGGAAGCATACGGCTTGGCCGCAGGTCAAATGCCTGGAAGTCGTACATTCATTCAACGCTAAAAGGCGCTCCCATCGATACGTCGCAGCTTTTCATCACGTATGCAGGCCTCAACCACGACGAGCTGGAAGAAATCCGGCAGGAAATCGAAAGAGTTCTTACCTTTGAGCACCTTTACTTTGTAAAGGCATCCCCGGCAATAGCGATAAACTGTGGGCCTGGTACGTTCGGCCTGCTGTTTATTCGCCGCTGATTTTTAGGAGAGACCTGTGAATAAAAACGTTTTGACCAGACTGACTGTCGCCGGATTTTTTGCTTTCTGCCTGCTTTCGGTTCTGCTTTTCCCCGGCTGTAAGCGGGAAAAGGCGCCGCTTTCGTTCTCTGTCATGCAGAAATACAGCACTGACAGCGCCTTTATTCAGGATAAGCGCACGCTGATTGTCGGCGTTACCGACTATGCTCCGCTGGACTGGCAGCAGGACGGGGCCTGGGTTGGCTTTGACGCAGAGCTTGCCTCGCAGTTTGCCCGCTCGTTGAACGTAGAAATCATCTTCAGGGAAATTGACTGGGATGAAAAAACAAAGCTTCTGACAGAAGGCTCGATTGACTGCATCTGGAACGGCATGAGCCGCACCGATGAGCTTTTAAAGACGATAACCTGCTCCCGGCCGTACCTGGTCAATCAGCAGGTGATTGTGCTTCCCTCAGAAAAGGTAGCCCGCTATAAGCACGAAAGCGAATGCAGCCATCTGCTGTTTGCCGTAGAGACCGGCTCGACCGGCGCGGATGTACTTAAATCGTTTAATTTCCGCACGATTGGCGCCCAGACACAGAAACAGGCGCTCCAGATGATTGTGGACGGAAAGGCCGATGCCGCTGTCGTCGACAGCATTATGGCTTCCTCCCTTGCTGATTTTGACGGTAAGCTCAGCCTGGCACTGTCGCTCAACTATGAGCAGCTCTGCGTCGGCCTCCGAAAAGGAAGCGATTTACTCGAACCCCTCAACAGCTTCCTTAGAAGCGCAGAAGTCGACGGCGTCATAGGCTCACTTAAAGCAAAATACGGCATCGAATAGCAGGTGACGGGGGAGTGGCGGCGTGCTGAATCAGCGGTAAAATTCAGCAAAAAATCAGCGAGAATTATTTTTATTTTAATACTAATTTCCTCTTGTTTTAAGCGTATTGCTGGAGTAAAATCTAGGCTAGGATTTTCAGTGTAAAAATGGGAGGACTGTATGAGAAAGTCGTTTTTATTCCCGCTACTAGCCTTTTTTGCCGCATGTTCCGTTTTTCTTGCCGGCTGCAGCAATATCAATTCTCGCGAGACTGCTTCCGTAAGCTTTTTGTTTGACGGCGAAACACTTGCAAGTCTTGCCGCTTCGGCCTCTGCGGCTCGCTCCAGATCTGCGCTTGCGCGGGAGGCCAATTCTTCCGATGAGGAAGGCGAGAGCCGTATGTTTGTGGAGGTTGCGCTTCTCGGCGGCTACACGGCGGTTCGCTCTGTCTCTCTCGATTTTGAGGCATTACATAATGGAACTACACTATCTTTTGATGATGTTCCGATTGGAAAAACAGTGTATGCCCGTGCCGTCGTGTATGGTAAATATACCTATGGTGGAGAGATGTCCTTGTGGCTTGAATGGTATGGCCAATCCGGTTCTACAACCATTTCATCTGGTGAAAATGAGCTTTCGCTCGAACTTTCTTCTGTCTACAGCGGCAGTTACGAAACAGAAACGGATACTTTCTGCACGGTAGACGGATACGACGGTTATTTTGAACTTGTTGCCTATACTGACGGCAGATATGAGCTCACCCACAGCCTGAACGAGAACAGGATGCCTGTCTCTGTCGGCACATGGACTGGAATTGGAACAGATGCAGACCATATTGAGGCGGTTCTTATTTCAGAAAACGTGTATCGGACGCCCGGCGAGGCTGCATTTCATCTGGTGACAGCTCCGGTTGTGCAGCAGACATCTGTAACTGGAAACAATTTTTCTATAACGAGCGCAAGCGGCATTACGTTCCGGTTCGGTATAGAGGCGTACTACCCGTCAAGTTATGAGGAAAAGAATGTCGTTGCCTGGTATCAGACCTCAGAAAACAAAGCTTCCAAGAAGAAAGTTCTTGCGGTATTCCTTTTTGATGACGATACGTTCATTGCGACCAGACATGTCATAAAGTCATCCGGCGAAGAAGAACTGGAGATTGAAGTTTCCGGTACCTACGAGCTTGAATCAGATGATTATGTGAATAATACTGGTACGGCTGTCGTTGTGGGTGATTCGGGCGAGCTCCCGTATACCCTTACCATAGAAAACGGTAAGCTTTCGATAGGCGATTTGGAAACAACGTATCAGTACTGCTCAGGTCCGCATCCGAGTGGAACCTTAAAACCAACCTCTGGTAGTATAAGCTCAGACAACGGTGCGCTTGTAATCAGCGCAGATATGTCTGCATTCGATTATCTCGACAGCGGTACGATTACGCTCAGCGTAAAGGATTCTGCCGGAAACGCCGTGACTGACGATGTGTTCTATACGGCTTCTCTCATGTACAAAGGCCAGGAGTTAAAAAGCGGTGACGAAAGCTATTATGAATTTGACGGTGAGACCGGTACGCTTAGCCTGCGTAAAGAAAAACCGCTTCCTGAAGGTCTGAACTTGCAGCTGTATGTCACGGTAAGCCGCGGTGAATATACAGGCAGCGCGACATTTATAGTTTCTACGGAAGAAAAAAAGTGTAAGTACAATCTGTATGTTTCTGCGTCGGGCAAAGCCTCTAATACTGGTATGACAAGCTCAAAACCGCTTGCATCAATAAGTGATGCGATTTCAGAAATGACAGATGGACATGAATATATCATTAACGTGTCCGGAACGCTTACCGGCGCACAGGAACTCGGTTCTGGGCTTACGACTGCCAGCGCTTCTGCTGTAACGATTCAGGGTACTTCAGAAAATGCAATGGATGGCCTTTCTGGCGGCTTCTCTTCTGATGACGAAGGACGAACACTCACGATTCAGACCGAGGTTCCTGTCACAATCAGAAATCTGACGATTTCCGGCGGCTACAATGTAAGTACGACTACTTCTATAGCTGAGCCTTCACTTGGCGGCGGCCTGCTTGTCGGCGGCTCTGCCGACGTAACGCTTTCCGATACGGTGTATATTGCAGGAAATAGGGCAGCTAACGGCGGTGGCGTGTATGTCATGTCTGGCGGTAAGCTCACTATGACTGGCGCTACCATCAGTAGTAACACAGCCGAAACAAGTGGCGGCGGCGTATATGTTTCCGGTTCATCAGATGCAGAGAATCCGTCCTGCTTTATTATGACCGGCGGCTCTGTCAGAGGAAATACATCTGCGTACTCGGGTGAGGCTGAGTCGGGTACCGGTGGCGGTGGTGTCTGTGTATCTGGCGAGAATGCGGAGTTCCGCCTTGAAGACGGGACTATCTCTGGTAACACCAGTACCGGTTACGGCGGCGGCGTTTGTGTCTCGTCTTCTGCAACCTTTACAATGACCGGCGGAGCAATAGGCGGCTACGACGATAGCAATAGGTCTACTGATGAAGCTGCCGGCACTGGTGGCGGTGTGCATATTGCGGGTGGCGCTTTCACCATGGAAGGCGGAACGATTTGTAATAATATTGCAAGTGTAACGTCTACCTATGGTGGTGGCGCGGTTTGTATCGCAGACGGAAGCTTTGAAATGACCGGTGGCGAGATTATCGATAATACAACATATAGTTTTGGTGGTGGCGTATATATCGGCTCTTCCGGTACATTCACTATGACCGGCGGCTCTGTCATAGGTAACTATGCATACAACGACGATAGCATTGGAAATGGTGTATACCAGAACGGTGAATTCAATATGGGTGGTAGCGCAGCTGTTGGGTATGGCAACGAGGTGTACCTGAACGGCTTTATTACCATCTGTTCACTATTTGATGGCGACATAGAGGTTGCCGCGAGAATCACTCCTGCTTCTTATGAAGCGGACACGAAAGTTCTTGACCTTACCAAAGATCCTGCTGGAAATACCGTTTTTGTGGTAACGCCAGAGCCTACGGAGGCAGGCGGAATCTCATGGTGGATAAATGATGAGGGTACGCTCCAGAAATATCATTCAGTGACGTATCAGGAGGCAAGCTGGAATCAGAGCTCAGCTTCTGTGGAATACACAGGAAAGACTGCCGAAAATTGTCTTGGCGTTTCAAGCACTCTGCTGACCTGGTCGGCCGGTTGGTATGCGCTTACTGATGATACGACGGTTTCAGACCGCATTACGGTTTCTGGCGATGTATCGCTTATTCTGAGTGATGAGGCAACGCTTACGGCAGAAAAAGGCATCTCTGTTTCAACGGGAAGCAGTCTTACCATTTACGCCCAGAGCGAGGGAACTGGCACGCTGATTGCCACCGGCGGTAGTGAAGACACCGGTATTGGTGGCGTTCATGGTGGTCAGGAAGATGCAAAGATAGGTGGAGCTGTTACGATTCATGGCGGTATCATCACTGCAACTGCCGGTTCACCTTGGGCGGCGGGTATCGGCGGTGCATACATCCGTACGAGCGGAACGATTACGATTTATGGCGGCGAAGTGACGGCTACCGGTGCCGGCGACGGAGCCGGTATTGGTGGCGGTGGTGGAAGCGACTCTGCGGGTGATGGCAGCACCGTAATTATTTATGGCGGTCTTGTCACTGCAATCGGCGACGGAAATGGTGCCGGTATCGGTGGTGGCGGAAGCACCAATAATCAAACAGGCGGTGCCGGCGGCGCTGTTGCGATTTACGGCGGAACGGTCATTGCGACTGGAAGCGCTGGTATTGGAGCCGGTAGCGGAAACTCAGATAATGGTACGCTTACCCTTGGAGATGGCATGACGATTACTGCGGGCGCAGGCGAAGAGTCTGCTATGGGAATGACAGCTGATGACTACATTGCAAGCCCGACTGCGTACGTGAAGATAACGAAAGAATAAAGGAGCGCATATGAAAACGGTGATAAGACGAAATGTCATGCTCGGCGTGATGCAGAATCTTTTTGTGGCGGCTGTCTCGCTTGCTTTTCTTGCCGGCTGCTCCGAAGTGGCAGGCGGAGAATCTGAATCTGCAAGCGCAGGATATACGGTAAGCGGCACGGTGCTTGTCGGTGGAGCAAGCGGGGCTACGGCCTTGCGGACTTTGCTCCCGGAAAACGCTTCGCTTCCGCGCTCTGCATCAAGCTCTCTTACGGCTGGCTCGCAAAAAACTTCATTTGCCGTGTATGCGGGGAATGGTGACGTGGATTCGGTTTCTGGCACTGTGTTGGATAACGGCTCTTTTAGTATTGTTCTGCCCTCGGACGGCGAATGGAACTTGCGTGCTGTCATGCAGATTCCTGCAGACAAAACTGGTGAATCGCTTACCATGCTTGAAGGCGAAACGGCTGTTGTCGTAAAATCCGGCGAAACTGTCGCGCCACCGGTTATCATTATGTATCCTCTCGTCAAAGATGGTGAAACTGGTAATGTCACGTTAAGCATTAGAGACGACACTAAAAAGGTGGATTCCGTTTCCTGTACGGCAGTGTATATCACCGATGCCCTGCTACCAGAGGAGAGTGCAGAAAAACTCAACGGTGAGCTCAAGTTTGAAAGTTGCGCCGTCACGATTTCGCAGTCAGGAGTACCTGCAGGAACGTATGAGGTTACGTTCTTCTTTAACGATGAAAGCGGTAACGTGCTTTACAAATGCATGGAACGCATTTCCGTGTTCGGCCGCTGGACAACTGACACGTGGTATGGCGGAAGCTCTCATATACAGGAAGAGTCCGACGGTACCAGCCGTTTTGTGATTACTGACGATTTGATTTCTGCGTACGGCACGGAAGTGGTGCCAGATACGCCGTACGCGTTGTATACGGAAAGTTCTGAAGGGTACAGCTATTCCCTGATGGACAGTCCAACTGCTTCTGCAACATCGAGCTTTACTACTCCGAAAAATTCTGTTGTCTTTGATAATGAGGGAAACGCTTATTATTTGCAGGGAGACTCAGGCAGTGGATATACCATTGCTTCGACAAGAAGCGATTTTAGTTATGACGCAGAGGCTATAAATTATACTGACAGCGGGTGCGGGCTTATGTTCGACCGTGCGAATAATGTGCTGTATGCCTATTCTATAAATGAAGCAACGCTCACGATTTTTGAATATACGTCAGCGATTTCATCAGGTGTTATCGACAGCACATCTACCGTTACCTATACAAGCAATATTGATATGGGAAGCAGAACATTCTCTCATAGCCACTGTATTGTTAATAACGCTATTGTATACGATTTGGGGTATGTATACGGTAATACAGGAAACTACATCGCTGAGTTAGATTTGTCTACTGCCCCCTCAGGCGGTTCTGTTGAAAGCTCAAACATCGTTTCCCTTGCATTGCCGTCTGCTTCGTGTTCAATCACCGACATGCTCTATCAGGATGGGGCGGTGTATATGCTGGTGCGGCAGGTTTCTACGACCGGCGCTAACTCTACAGATCTTGCCTATTACAGCCGGGGTTCTCTTTTGCGTTACGATGTTCATTTCGGCACGGTTCAGACGGTCATACCGTTTTCTGATTCCTCAAAGAGCAGTTCAGACTTTGCGTCCGTAAAGGTCGGATTGTACTACCAGGGAAATTATCAGATTTTTGAAGATACGGGTACAACTCCATTGTTGGCATCCTCTACATATTCATGGACGTATGGGTCAACTACGTATACAGTCTCTGATTGTATTCCGGCACTTTATACGCCAAACCCGCTTGAAACTGATTCTGAAACTCATGAGCCGGTGCTGTCTTCTACCGCGTTTTACGGCCCGGTCAAATTTGTTGCCGTAAAGCCGCGCAAGCTGGTAATTGCTGATGACGGTCTTGCCTTTTATACTGATGCCGACGGTGTCTTAAAGTATAAGAACGTAAACCGTGTCGTTACCGTCGACTTGGAATCCTTTGCCATTACGGATGCAACTTCATCAAGCGCCTCATTTGCGGCTGATGATTCAAGTATCAAGAGCTTTATTGCAGGTTCTCAGTCGACCATGTTCCAATCTGCCTTCTCTTCGTTGACTAATGCAACCCGCTATTACAACGAAGATGGTACTTGGAAGGAGGTTGATAACGCCTCGTATATGTGGGCTTGCATCCCCTGCGGCGACTAACTTCGGTTACCTTATCCCCTGCGTGTCTTGTGCGTGCAGGGGATTTTTTGTTGTTAATAATACACTTCTGTGCTATAGTAAATTTGCTAGTAAATTTACAGGAGGTGCGCTATGCCCGCGTTACTCAATGCACAGACCGTTATAAAATCATTTGTTCCCATCAGTCGCTTTAACAAAGGAGAGGCAAGCAAAATTGTCAGTGAAGTGCAGCAGGACGGCATCAAGTTTGTAGTGCGCAACAATGCACCTGAATGTGTCATGCTCAGCCTTGAAGCCTATCAGAATATGCTTGAAGAGCTTGAAGAGGCAAAGAAACGATATGAAAAGAGCCTTTCGCTTTTATAGAGCTCACTCTGCACAGAACAATTTCGCCCCATTTATTTCCGTCTGCCTGCCGGTATATGAAACCGAGCCGCTTTTGGCTCAGTGTCTGCGTTCGGTTTTTTTGCAGGATTTTGACTCTTTTGAAGTGATTGTGCTTTCTGACGCAAGTCGGGGAAAAGACGAGAAGAGGCGGAACGCTAAGAAAATCACAAACGCGGTGTACAAGGAGTGCAAAAAGCTCCGCAAAAAAGAGCATCTGCCGGACATTTCTGTGCGCTTTATTGAGCACCGCGAGAACATGGGGCTGGTGGAAGTGCGCCGCTCGCTTTTGTTTTATGCGCGCGGTAGCTATATTGCCTACGTTGACAGCGACGATGTGCTGGAAGAAGGTGCGCTAAAGTCGCTTTTTGCCGCAACGCAGAAACAGGATGCGGATATTGTGCAGGGGCGGTCGACTGCCGGCATTTTTTTGCCGGACGGAAGCTTTTCTCCCGTAGAAAAAAATCTGTATGCAAATATTACGCTTGGCTCTGTCAGCGGATACGACATCATAAAAACGTGGATTCATGGCGGAAATCTTTCCGACGTGCTCTGGGCAAAGCTTTTCAAGCGGACGCTGCTAGAAAAAGCATTTGAAAGCATTCCGCACATTGAGTGCAACATGGCGGAAGATTTCCTGATTTTCTTTTTTACGTCTTTTTATGCAAAAACGTACGTTGGTATCGATGTGCCGGTGTACCGCTACCGGGCAAAAAGCGGCATGAGCAGTGCGCGCAAAATCGACTCCGTAAAAAAGCTCCGCATGGTCTGCTCAACGGCAAGCGTCTTTGCCGTCATCGCCGAATCCGCAGAACTGAAAGCGCTTTCTGAAAGCGAAGTGCAGTGCGTGCGCCGCCTGTCTTCTGTTTACCTTGCCGACAACATCCGCCAGCTGCGCGAGACTGTTGTCCCTGCATTGCAGGACGAGGCGCACGAGCTTCTCTGCGAGTTCTGGGGAAAGAACTACGTGGAAATAATCGAGAAGGCCGTGGATACATCTGATGCGCAGGTGGGCTGACATTCCCGGTGTGCCTAGTATATGCAG
>JAILRG010000016.1 GCA_024698325.1 Treponema sp. | reverse complement strand
GAGCTTCCGAATGATGTAAGCCTTACCGAAACCTACAACACGACAGACATTATCGAGCAGACAATCCTCGAAGTCGTAAACTCCGTCGTGCAGGGCGCTTTGCTCGCCATCTGTGTACTCATCATCTTCCTCCGCTCGCTCAAGAGCACCATTATTGTAGGCCTTGCCATTCCAATTTCCGTACTGATTACGCTCTTCCTGATGTACTTCACCGGCATTACCATCAACTCAATCTCAATGGTTGGTCTGTTGCTGGGTATCGGTATGCTTGTCGATAACTCAATCGTCGTTCTGGAAAACATCTATGCGTATCGGCAACGCGACGCAAAGCCAAAGGTTGCCGCTGTTCTTGGCTCCCAGGAAATGGTCATGTCAATTACAGCCTCTACGCTCACATCAGTATGTATCTTCCTTCCGATGATTATGTTCCAGTCAAAGCTGGGCATTATGGGCCAGTTCTTCCACGACCTCGCCTATACGATTATCTATTCTCTTTTGTGTTCACTGGCAGTAGCTATCTGCCTTGTGCCGGTGCTTACGTCTAAGTATCTGCGCATTGATAAGATTACCGAATCCGGAGACGGCTTTACCGCCCGCCTGAACCGCATGTTCAACCGCTTCTTCTACAACATGGAAAACGGCTATGCACGCGGAGTACGCTGGGTTCTGCATCACCGCCGCCTAAGCATTGCAGTCCTTATGGCCGCATTTGTGCTTTCTGTCGCAGCAGTCAAATTCGTCGGCTTTGTATTCATGCCCGAAAGTGCTGCAAACAGCGTACAGGTAGACTTTGAGCTTCCAAAAGGAACCCGCATCGAACTGACAGAAGACATGATCCGCACGTTCGAAAACATGGCGCTGCAGGACTTAAAGGGCGTAAAATACACGTCCGTAACTGTCGGCGGAACATCAGTCTTCTCCTCTGGCAGCGAAACTAATACCGGCTCAGTCACCTTCTCGCTGTATGCCGAAAAAGAACGCGAAAAAGACTGGGACAGCGAAAAGACAGCTAAAGCAAAGCTCCGCAAGTACTTCAACGCCTTCCCCGGCGCAACATTACAGTTCGGCACCAACATGAACAGCGCTTCAAGCTCCAGCGGCATGAGCATCGACATCCGCAGTGATGACCTCGACCTTGTCCGCGCAACAGCCGCTCAGATTACAACGCTCTTAAAGGAACAGGGCGGCGATTTTGTAACCGAAGTCACCAGCGACCAGGAAGACGGTCTTCCGCAGGCAGAAATCGTCATCGACCGCGACCGCATGTACGAGCTTGGACTGAACATCTACAATCTGGGAAGCGAAATCAACGCGCTTATCAACGGAAAGACTGCGAGCCGCTTTACCAAAAACGGCGATGACATTGACGTTATTGTCCGTCTGTCAGAAAAAGACAAGGCAAAACTTGCCGACCTAGACCTTATTTCCGTCGTGAATTCCAACGGCCAGCGCATTCCGCTTTCAAGCTTTGCGCATTACGAAGAAAGCACCGCCCCGGTCACCATTTACCGCGAAAATCAGGCTCGTATTATCCATGTAACCGGTAAGCCCGTTCAGGGACTGTCACTCGATAAAGTGCAGGCCGGCGTCAAAAAGCTGATTGATGATAATATTCCTAAGGATGAAAACGTGACTATCGGCTTCAGCGGTGACTATGCCGACATGATTGAAGCCGCAATGAACTTCGGCCTCATCATTCTGATGGCTGCAATTCTGGTATTCGTCGTTATGGCAAGCCAGTTTGAGTCGCTGCAGGATCCGTTTATCGTCATCTTTACCATTCCGCTTTCGTTCATCGGCGTTATGATTATCTATGCCCTGAGCGGCAATCAGCTGAATCTGGTAACCATTATGGGTATGCTCGTTCTGGTCGGCACGATTGTCAACAACGGTATCGTTCTCGTTGACTACACGAACCTGCTCAGAAAGCGCGGCCTCGGACTTGAAGAAGCCTGTATCGAAGCGGCACGTAACCGTCTGCGCCCGATTCTGATGTCTACGCTCACTACGGTTATTTCGCTTATGCCTATGGCTTTCTTCCCCGGCGAAGGCTCCAAAAACATGCAGCCGATTTCGCTGACCGTCTTTGGCGGCATGACATTCGGCTCGCTCATGACACTCTTCCTTATGCCGACCGTATACTTTATATTTAATAATCGGCGCTTGAAAAAGGCAGCAAAAAAAGCCGCCAAGGCAAACGGCCTTTCAACAGCAGCCGCTGGCAGCAACAAAGAAGCCCGCCGTGCTGCAAAACTTGCCGCAAAGCTCGAAAAACAGCAGCGCAAGGCTGGTTCACTTGCCGCACGTCTTGCAATTGCTCAGGAACAGGCAAACGAGGCAGCGCAGGCAGCAGCCGAAAAAGCTAAAACCGAGGAGTAAGCTATGGGTAAGGACAAACAAGATAAAAAGGAACGCGTGGAATTTACGCCACAGTTAAAAAGCAAAAAAGATGACCCGCAGTTTACTCCCGCCGGCGAACTGCGCCGCGTCGAAATTATCTGCACGCAGGCGATTGAAGAAGACTTTTTGCTGGCATTCTCCGAACGCAATGTTGCCGCCCGCTACACCAAGCTTGCTGGCGTTATGGGCGCAGGCTATTCAAACCCCTGCCTCGGAGACGCAATCTGGCCGCAGCTGAACACTATGTTCATCATCTATTGCAACGATGACGACTGCGCTGTCATTAAAGACATCGTGTGGGAATTGCGCGACAAATACCGCACTGAGGGCATTGCCTGTTTTGTAAGCAGCGCTGAGGAGGTCTAGCAATGGCTATTGTAACCCTGTCGCGGCAATCAGGCTCGCTTGGTGACGAAATCGGAATGCTTATAGCCCGCCGGTTAGGGTATACTTTTTTTGACCGCAAGGAAATTGAGCAGCGCATTATCGCAAAAGGCTTTCCAAAGGAACGGCTTAAACTGTACGATGAGCGCAAGCCCAGTTTTCTTGCTAACTTCGCCCGATTCCGCGACGAATACCTGCACTACCTGAGCCAGACCGTGCTCGAGATGGCGCGCGAAAACAACTGCGTCATTATGGGGCGAGGCGCATTCCTTATGCTTTCGGATGTACCGAGTCACATAGCACTGCGTTTCGTGTCTACCTACGAAGAGCGGCTCAGTCATATCATGGACTTACTGCATATCAGCGATGAAAAACTTGCGGCTAAAACGCTGCAAGCGTCTGATAAGCGGCAGGACGGCTTTTACAAAAGCTACTTCAAATATGACCTGCATGACCCGTCAAGGATTCATGCAATCATCAACACAGCAAAAATGTCCCCGGACATGCTGGCAGAAATGATTGTAAGCGGAATTGAGCGTCATGTAACGCCTGCCATAGAAAAAGCCGGCGAAAACCGGATTGAAGAGCTGATTCTGTCGCAGAAAATAGCAAGCAAGCTCATCTTTGAGCAGAAGCTTCCTATCGACAGCCTGTGGGTTCGTATCGATGGCAAAAAAATGACGCTCTGGGGCATTGCCTCAAGCAGCGCCACCGTAGAACGTGCAATCACTATCATCAATACGGACTTTCCCGGCTTCGAAATCGACACAAAAATCAACTGCGTCCAGGATTTCCGCAGCAACGCAAAACGAGTCCTTGCTGACCGGCGTCTGGGAAAATAACGCAAGTCCTTACTTCAAAAGCATATACAGCGCTACCTGAAAGGCGAGCGCCAGGATATTGCAGACGGTGAACAGACCAAGGTAGCGTGCGCCGGAAGGAAGCATTTTTCCTTCCGATGTGGCGACTGCGCTTTTTTGCACCCCCATGTACAGCTTATACGAAATAAGGCTTGCAAGCGACGCAACAAGCGTACCGAGTCCGCCCGCATTCACGCCAATTAAAAGCGCCCGGACCTGCGCCGCTCCGGTAAAAGGATACAGAAGCAGCGTTGCTGGCACATTGCTTATAATCTGACTGGCGCAGACTGCAGAAGCAAACTCATGCCCCGAAACAGCCGCTGCAAGCGCACTATGTACCGCTGGCAGCGCCGAAAGATTCCCTGTAAACACAAAGAACGCACCAAATGTACACAAAAGCAGGTAATCAACCTGCAGCAGAAGCTTCCTGTCGATAAAAAAAAGCACCAGCGCAACAGCGCCCGCCGCAACAGGCTTTGGCAGCATCCTGAAAACAGAAAGCAGGCAGAGCACAAAGAGCAGGCTGTACACCACAATGCGCTTCGTCTCCCGGACATGTGTGTGCCGCGCCTCAGAGACGGCATTTACCGGGGCATTCGGCACAAAAAAAACGCCTGCTCCAAGCAAGGCTGCCGCCAGCACTGTAAACGGAAGCATCGTCTGAAAAAAATCCAGCACCGGAAGGCCTGTCTGCTGGAACAGAAACAGATTCTGCGGATTTCCCAGCGGAGTAAGCATGCTCCCGGTATTCGCCGCTATTGTCTGCAAAATCACCACATACATGACCGTACCGCCGGTGGCAACAGGCACTAGAAGCGACAGCGTAAACGGCACGAACGTCAGAAGCGCGACATCATTTGTGATAAGCATGCTCGAAAAAAAACAGAGCGCAACAAGCACACCAGAAAGCGCGCGCACCCCGGTAAGCCTGCGGCACAGCAAGGCGCCGAGCGTCGCAAAGACACCACAGCTTCTAAGCGCGGCTATAACGGCCATCAGGGCAAATAAAATGCAAAGTGTATTCCAGTCGATGTAGGAAAGATACGTTTTAGACGGCGGCACAAAAAAGACGCTGACAGCTGCGCCTAAAACAGCCGCAGAAAGTACAGCTTCTTTTTTTATCCATGCAAAAAAAACACTGAAAGCATGAGGTTTCATGCCTTCAGTGTACTCATTATGAGGATAAGGAACAAGCAAGGCAAAAAATTACCCTGCCTAAGCTTTTTCTCCTGCGATAACAGCGTCCATGTCGCACGCAACAGGCTTTCCGTCCCCTCCGGGTGCGCTGCCAGCGTTTGCATACTTCATTAAAAGACCATTACCCATCTGCGGTTTTGTGATAATGCCCGGGCCAGCGATACAACCGCCCTCACAGCACATAACCTCAATCAGGTTCGGTGCATCTGCTGCCATCGGGATTTCGCCCTTGAACATCTTTCCCCATGTCTGCAGCTGCTTAACGACAGCCTTAGTCATTCCGTTTACGATATATGGCTTTAAGATTTCGCGGCCATGGTCACTCAGGCGCAGGCGCACGCTTTCAGCAACACCGCCCGTCTTTGCAAAGTTGCGTCCGCTCACTGTCGGCAGATACTTACCAGGCTTTGCTTCCATCTTAGTGATGTCGATACTCCTTGCAGCAAAAAGCGCATCCACTTCATCTACGGTGAGCACGTAGTCAATGTTCTTGTCGTCAAAGCCTTCGCGGCGTTTTGCAAGACACGGCCCGATAAATACAGTCACGCAGTCAGGGTCATCCTTCTTTGCCAGAATGCCGTTAAAATTCATAGGACTGCCGGTGCTTGAAATTGCAGGCACAATATCCGGTACATGAATCTGAGCCAGGCGCACCCATGCCGGGCAGCAGCTGGTCGTCATCATCTTTGCGCCTTCTTCCATGCGCTCTTCATACTCTTTTGCCTCTGCGTCTGCAGTCAAATCTGCGCCGATTGCGACTTCCCAGACCTTGCTGAAGCCCGCTGCAAGCAGTGCGCCTTCAAGCTGCCCCGGCTGCGCCTTAAACTGCGCTCCAATTGCAGGCGCGTACATTGCGACAACGCGCTTTCCAGCCATGATGTGCTTTACGACATCCACCAGCTGACTCTTTGCCTGCATAGCCCCGAACGGACACTCGCGCATACAAGCACCGCAGAACACGCATTTTTCGAAATCGATATGCTCACGGCCCTCAGCATCTTTTGTGATAGCGCCGACCGGACACGCTTCCTCGCACGGCACGGTAAACTTAACGATTGCGTGGTACGGACAGTTCTGCGCACAAATACCGCACTTAATACATTTTGACTGGTCGATGCGCGCCCGGTGGTCTACAATTTCAATTGCTTTTTTGGGACAGTTGACCATACAGGGGCGGGCTTCACATCCCTGACACAAGTCAGTCGGAAAAAAGTGCGTAGGCTTACAGCCATGGCAGCTTGCGCTCATCATAGTCATAACAGGCCAGGTAGGCTTTTCGCGCAAAAGCGCTTCTTTTGCGTAATCTGCAAGCGGCTTTGACATATCTGCTGTTTCTACAGAAATGCCCAAATCTGCCAGAACACGCATTTTTACGGCCTGGCGGTCTTCTTCAATACTTCCACGAACGGGAGCTGCTCCGTCGGGAACAATCTGCTGCGGAATAGAGTCAATGTCAGACTCCAGTTTTCCGGCAAACTGCATGGCAACAATCTGAGAAAGCACATCACGCTTTCTCAGTGTTACATTGTTGTTTACGTTAAGCATTAGGTACCTCTACTATTGCTCGATCGAATAAAATCTGTCGGAATTATTTTAACGCAAGGTTGAAAGTTTTTAAACTGGATATGACGCAGGTAGAGAAATTTAGATATAGCCTTAAATTTTTTAATTGCAAATTATCAAAATCGACTTATAATAATCTTATGGAAATATTAGAAAACATTGCAGAATATTATGATGAGATATATCCAGTAACCGCCTCCAAAAAAAACTTCTTTACCGATGAATTATCCAGCTATCCGATGCCTGTAAAACTTCTTCGGATTGGCTGCGCCACCGGCAGCTTCGAACACCAGCTGGCAAAAACCGGTATAGATGTTACAGGAATAGAAAATATCAACGAGCTTCTCGAATCTGCAAACCGAAAGCGCCGCACCCAGCTTATGTCAATTCGCTTTTTTAAGATGACCACGCTTGAGATGGGCCGCTTCCTCGGCAAGGGTTTTTATAATGTGATTTCCATACTCGATGACAGAATTATCTTCACGCACGACACCGTTCTCTTACGAAAGCTGTTCTTTGACTGCAAGCAGCTGCTTACAAAAAACGGAAAGATGATTATTTCTCTGCTAAATTATGAAAAGTATTCCTCTGATTCTGAGATAGAACTTCCTGAGATTCAGACTTTGCGCGCAACACTGTATGCACGAATTGTGACAGAAGCTGACGGCACAAAAACTCTGGATCAGCAGCTGGAAACTGGCAACGGCAAGACCATGGACGTAACTGTAGCCGCGCCGGTCTACCCGCTTTCAAAAGCAGAGCTTGAAACATTTGCGACAGAAGCCGGCTTCAAGGACATAAAATGCTACAGCAGCTTCGACCGCACACCGTTCACGGCGCAGTCAGACCGGCTGATTGCCGTGCTCAGCTGACAGCAGCAAACCGGTTAATTGATTTTCCACCTTCCGTTTTCTTTGAAGAAGCGGCTTGCGTTTATTTCCAGAAGGCGCCCATCCTCACCCAGCATTTTTACCATTTTTGTCAGCGGATTAACGTCGGTAATGCGGAAATTCGTGTCGCTGTAATGAATATGCTGACCCTCGTTCGGAAGGCTTCTGCGGGCTTCCGCATACCAGTTGTATTCATAGCTTAAGCAGCAGAGCAGACGACCACACTGTCCGCTGATTTTTACTGAATTAAGCGAAAGATTCTGCTCCTTTGCCATTTTGATTGAAACTGGCGGCAGGCGGTCATTAATACTGTTGCAGCAGAACGGCCTGCCACAGACGCCAAGCCCACCAGTAATACGGCTTTCGTCCCGCACCCCAATCTGGCGCAGTTCAATCCGCATCTTAAATACGCTCACCAGGTCTTTAACCAGCTCACGGAAGTCTACGCGGTTATCGCTCGAAAAGAAAAAGAGCGCCTTAAGCTCTTCAAGCAGAAAATGAACGGCGACAAGCTTCATATCAAGATTATGAGATGCGGCCTTTTCCTTAAACACAGCAAAAGCTTCGTCTTCCTTTGCACGGTATTCATTATAGCGCGCCAAATCTTCTTCCGTCGCCTTTCGGCTTACTACAACAATATCACTTTTGCGCAAACCCACAGGATGCTCGCTTTTGCCCAACACAAGCGCCAGATCTTTCCCATAGCGCGTAGGAATGATGACGTATTCGCCGGCATTCAGTTCTTTTATATTTTGTGGAAGAGAAGCATAAATGCCTTCGTTTGAGTATTCAAGTCGTGTTTTGTAAAGCACATCCGGATAGACGATGGTGTCGCCGTCAACTTCCGAGTCGCCATCCTCGTCTTCCAATACCGAAAGGTCTTCTGTCTGATTATCTATGTCGTTTTCAAAAATGTCGCTCATTACGCTACGCTCCATTCGCGGGCAGTAAGGAAATTATTTATTGTGCGCTCACGCGCATGTTGCACACACATTCCGCCTTGCTCCATTCGCGGGCGCATTTATTTTACCCTTTATGAGGCCAGCAAGTCTATAATCATGCCGTTGATTTCTTCTACTCGGGCAAGCATGTTCAGGTTTTTTGAATGATTACACAGCAGGTCGCTGGTCAGATGATCCAGCTTCTGGTTTATCAGCTGTATCTGGATAAACGGCTCCGCGGGCTTGCCTGATTTGCGCCGCCGGAAAGGCAGCCGCCGTTCTTGCTTCAGCACTTCAAAATTATTTCGCGTTATGTATTTTAGAAGCTGGCTTAATTTTTTCCGGTAGACTTCAATGGCAGCAAGGCTCTGTTCGGCTTTCAGGTTGTCTCCGGCAATATCGACCGCATCTTTTAAGAAAACAACGGCTTCCTCTGTGTCCATACCGGCAATTTCCGGCGGCAAGCCTTCGTTTGCGAGAGCAAGCGCCTCCTGCTGGCGTTTTAAAGTCGATGCAAATCCCGTTCGCGCTGATTTAGCTGTTCTTTCCTGCTGCTTAGCCTGCTTTGCCTGTTGCTGTGCAGCAGTCTGGGCCGCAGCAAAATATAACGATGTCTGATGTAAGGTACCGATGTCTGCCATTACCGCATCCGCGCAGGCTGCTCTTCTTCCGGCTCTTCAATGCCGTTGCATTTTCCATGAAGAACAACCTTATCTTCCACTACCAATCTTCGTGTCGTTATGTCCCCTATAACCGCCGCAGTTGAAAGCAGTTTTATGCCTGCCGGTGCAATAACATCACCAATCACAATTCCGCTGATAACAGCAGACGTCGCCTGCACATTACCGCGTATACGGGCAGAAGCACCTATGATAATGTTGCTCTGAGTTTCAAGATTGCCGTCCACATCTCCGTCAACACGAACAAACCCGTTGATTTTTATATCACCGGAAACTGCTGAGCCTTTGCCGATTATCGTGTTAATTGAGATGTCGTCAGTAAGAAAAGCCATGTTACTTTGTCAGTTTTACGTTTACGTACTTTGCCGGATCTACGACATCAGAACCGATGTGAATTTCGTAGTGCAGATGCGGACCGGTCGTAACGCCGGTATTTCCGATATTGCCGATAACCTGACGCTGAGAAACCATGTCGCCTTTTTTAACACGCGTTGTACTCATATGGCAGTAGCGGGTGTAAATACCATGCTTATGCTTGATGATAACGTAGTTGCCAAAGCTCATGTCGTAGCCGACTGTAACCACCTGACCGTTTGCAGTCGCAACAATCGGATCTCCGCTTCTCCAGGTTGAAAAGTCCAGACCTTTGTGAATATACCACTGTCCTGTAATAGGGTGCACGTTCTGACCGAACTGCATCGAAATGTGCCCAATGCCGCCTTTAATCGGCCAGATGTTCGGAATATCAGTAAAAAGCGTCTCCTGATTTTCGAGCATTTTGCCAATCTGCTCAATCGGCTGAACCGCACTTTCCAGGTATGAATTAAGCAGGCGGATGTCTGCAGCTTCTCGCGTAGAGGCCGAAACCTGCTGCTGCGTATCGAACAGTGAAGAAAGGTCTGAATCATTCATCGAAGCCTTGGAAACACTGCTGGACTGGTTAATACCGAGCAGCGCCAGAGACTGCGACAAGGATGACTGAAAGCGCTTTGCCGTCTGCAACAGATTGTTGTTTTCATCGCGCAGCTCGTCAAGGCTTGCCAGCGTCTGACGGTTTTCGCTCATAAGACGGCTGATTTCCGCACCACTGCCGGCGGCCTGCCGGTTAAAGTAAATGAATGATGAAATGATGCCTACCAGAAGAACGACTGAAAATATAAGCGCAAAAACGTTTGTCTGAAAATTCAGCACTTTACTCTGGGAATGCGGAACAATCATGATAGTAAGTTTGCTGTCGCAAACACGGAACAGGCGCACGAAGAAGCGTCCAAGACAAGAAAAGCCCCGTCCCAGCACATTAATGAAAGAGGATACTGCTTTTTTTTCGATTCTCTTGTACTGTTTTGTCTTTGCCATTCCTAGCTCCGAAGACTTTAATCGCCAGAATTCTATCGTAATAATATCATAGTACAATGTTACATGTCAAACCAAAGAACCAAAATATTCTGAATGCGGTTTGACAGATACTAATACCTGTGGTATTCTATCGGCAACTCATCAGAATATCTTTAGGAAGAAAAAAAGCCATGCAATTATTTGATACTCACGCCCACATCGGGCTTATATACGATGACCCCCTCGAACAATTGCGCGTTGTTCAGCAGGCCAAACTTGCCGGAGTAACCCGGATTATAAGCATAAACAACAGCCTCCATGACTTTAAGATTGTCTACAACACGCTTAAATCTGTAAACGGCGTATACCATGCTGTCGGTGTAGCCCCGTCAGAAATTACAAATCCCGGAAGAGACTGGATCTCAACCATCGAGGAAAGTGTAAAGCTTCCGAACGTGGTTGCCATCGGCGAAACCGGTCTGGATTACTTTAAGCAGTACGGCGACAAACGTACCCAGATTGAAATGTTCATCACTCAGCTGGAACTGGCGCAGAAGTACAATCTGCCGGTAATCATCCACAACCGCGATGCCGGAAAAGACATTTTTGACGTGCTTAAAGAACGCATTCCCGAAAGCGGCGCCATTTTCCACTGCTACAGCGAAAACGCATCCTATGCAAGAAAATGTCTGGATGCAGGCCTGAACGTATACTTCTCATTTGCCGGTAACCTGACATACCGCAACGCACGCAATCTGCACGAAACAGTGCTTAACGTGCTGGCAGACCACCTTGACCGCGTGCTTATCGAAACCGAAAGCCCATTCATGATTCCGGCAGAATACCGCGAGAAAAAACGAACCATGCCGGCGTATCTGCCGTCTACTGCACGATTCCTGTCAGAAATGCTTGAAAAGCCGCTCGAAGAAGTTGCCGCCCAGCTGTGGACTAACAGTTGCCGCGTATTTAAGCTTCCGGAAGCATAAGCGGGGCTTCATGGCATCACTCTATCATCCCGTACATATTGGTCCGCTGGCGCTGCCAGGCAATCTGTTTCTGGCGCCAGTTGCCGGTTATTCCGATCGTGCATTCCGCTCTATTTGCGCGGACTGCGGCGCAGACTTTGCCTACACCGAAATGGTCAGCGGAGAAGCGCTTACTCGAGGCAGCGGCAAAACCGAAGAGCTTATGCGCCGCGCCCCTAACGAAAAAGCCTATGCCGTACAGATTTTCGGCGGTAAGCCGGAAACTATGGCAGGAGCCGCCCGCATTGTTCTGGAAAAAACAACCTGCGAATGCATAGACATAAACTGCGGCTGCCCTGTGCCGAAAATCATCAAAACTGGCGCTGGCAGCGCTTTGACACGGGAGCCGGAGAAGCTGTATGCCGTAGTAAAAGCCGTTGTTGATGCTGCAAACTCATACGACGGCGCCCGACCGCAGGGAAGCCCCGACTACAAAGTACCTGTCACTGCAAAAATCCGCAGCGGCTGGGACAGCGAGCATATCACCTGGCGCGAAGCCGCGCTGGCAGCGATTGAGGCAGGCGTAAGCGCAATCACCCTGCATGCCCGGACACGCGCACAGGGCTACGAAGGCAAAGCTGACTGGAAACTGCTTGCAGAACTGGTACAGCTTGCAGCCGGCCGCATACCCGTCTTTGGAAGCGGAGACGCATTTACACCGGAAGACGCCGCGCGCATGCTGAGCGAAACCGGCTGTGACGGCGTTATGTTTGCACGCGGCGCAATGGGAAACCCATTCCTGTTTACGCAGACCCATGACTATCTGACGACAGGTGCCGTCCGCGACATTTCTGGAGCCGAGCGCATTCGTGCCGGCTTCCGCGAACTTGCCCTGCTAATTGAAGACCGCGGCGAAAAGAGCGCATGCATGGAAATGCGAAAGCGTTTCTGCGCTTACAGCAAGGGCATTTCCGGCGGAGGCGTACTCAGAAAGCAAATCGTGGCCGCTTCTACGCAGGCGGAATTCGAGGAAATTTTCGCTCCTTATACAAATCTTAAACTTGTAAATTCAGCACTTTGACTATAAAATAGTCTGTATGGGGCTGGTTCAGTTTTTTGTTGAAATTTTTGAGTCCATATTTAAAAGTTCCTCACCCGAAGTCAAGAAGAAGCAGGCGCTTCGTAAATTAGAGAATGAGCTGAAGTCTCATCAGCCAGAAATTTACAAAAATGACATGCTTCTGCCGAATTTCGGGGAACTAATACGCATTTTATACGAAAACTCCAGAATCATCGGCGACATTCTGCAGGACACCATCTGCGGAGAAGACCTGCAGCGTAACGCCCGCTTCGAAATGCAGCTTCTGATGACAGGCTTTAACGGCGAAGCTAAGGCCCAGCTAAAATCCATCAGCTATGAAAAACGCAAACAGGAAGTCATGGACTCATCGCAGCCGATGAACCGCGTTTTTGAAGAACAGCACCACACGCTCGAAGCCCTCGGAAAAGCCCTTAACTCGCCCGATTTTATTAAAATCGATGAAGTCATCGCAAAGCTGCAGCAGGTAAGCGACATCTGCAGGTTCAGCTTTATTACGATTCTGCATCATTTCGACCCCGACTACAACGACATAACCGCGGCCTCGTATACGCCGAATTACAAATCAGTGCCGCTGGACACACTTGCCCCGAACTTGCAGGATTTGTATTACCTCACATCCGAAATCAGCATTACCGGCGCGGTTGCCAGAGCTGTAATCGCACTGGAAGAGCTGCGCACCGGCACCGTACCGGGAAACGAGCGCCAGCAGCAGATTCAGACAGCGCTTTCAAAAATCAATTCGGTCTTCAAGAAAGTCCTGACGACCGACCTGCTGAAAAAGCTTATCTGCCTCGGAAAACGCGAGCCGGATTTCAATCCTCAGTTTGCGACATATAAAGCCAACACCCGCCAGAAATTCGCGGAATACACGCAGCGCCAGTTTACCGCCGACGAAAACCGCATAAAAACCGAGATAAAAGATTACACTATCTCAACAGAGATAAGTCGGCTTTTTAACGGCGCGCCGATGCTGCCGCTGGAAGGGTACAACACAGAGCTTAATCTGAGCCTGCAGCAGAACACGTCCTACGCGCTTGAATGGATTACGCCGCTGCAGATTGTCAAAACATTTATCAACAGATACCTTGGCGAATCTATCCAGTCGCTGCTCAACGACATAGTCATCGAAGGATTTTTCAGCAATAATTCTTATAAGACAGAGTTTTCAACGCTGGTTTACACAGTAAGTTCGCTTTCCGAAGAAATCACCAAATTCGAAAAGAGCTTTGACAGGAACAATCCCAATGACAAGGCGACTATCCTCAGCTATATTCACGATTCCCACCGTGACCAGGATTTTATGAAAAAACTGGGCACCGTCATCGACGGCATCAACAGCGCCGCGCACCAGCTTATTCAGCGCGAGACGACCACCATTGCGACACTGCACAGCCAGATGCAGGAACTGCTAACCGACGCCAAGAAATCAAAACCAGACATCGTCAACAATATTAAAGTACTTTTGGCAGCCTCCCGAAACAGAGATAATACAGGGGCACTTGACCAGCAATTCGAAATGTGGCAAGTATTCCTTGCGATTATGAAGAATTATGTTATAATCGGGGCAACAGGTAAAAAGCCATGAGTGACAATTACAGAACGGACTCTCTTTCTGCTGAAACAGTCAGTCAATACGAAAAAAAGATTTATGATCTTGAGCAACTTCTGGAAATTTGCCGATCTCTTTGTTCAACTATTGAGTTTTCCACCCTTATCGAATCAATTTTGTACACCTGCATGGGACAGATGCATGTGTTAGGCGCCGGAGTTTTTATCCTGGAGGCGCTGGACTCGAACATTCTGCTGCTGGACAACAACTACAACGGAATGGACCTCGACCCGAACATCACATACCAGATTTCAATAAGCCACCCGCTGGTTTCTGTCATCAGCAAGAACAACACGGTCTACACGAAAGACGAGCTGATTCGCGCGCTGCCGGAAGGCACAGACCTTAAGATGATTACCTCGCTGCATCCGTCACTCATCGTGCCGCTGATGCACCGGAATCGCCTGACAGGCATCCTTCTGCTCGGCGACAGGCTTATGATGAATGAAGAAACCCGCTTTACCGCCTACGAAAAAGAGCAGATATTAGCCATTTCTTCGCTTGCTGCGATTGCAATCAACAATGCCGCACTGGTAGAAAGGTCGTCAACGGATATGATGACGCACCTGAAACTAAAGTATTTCTTTATGCAGGTACTCGGCGACAAGCTCGACACGGCGCTTACGCAGGAATCGCCCGTTGCCGTCATCATGCTCGACATTGACTTCTTTAAGCGCTTTAACGACACATACGGACACGCCTGCGGAGACTATGTTCTGCAAACTGTTGCAAAAATCATGCGTTCAGCAATCCGCAGCGAAGACCTAGCTGCCCGGTACGGCGGCGAGGAATTCACCCTGATGCTGCATAACACGGGCAAAGAAGATGCCATCACTGTTGCAGACCGCATCCGTACTAAAATCGAGCAGTACGATTTCTGTTACGAGAACCTGCACGTACAGGTAACGATTTCCGTCGGCGTGGCAGAATTCAATCCGAAAACAAATCCGACGACATCCCCACGCGCCCTCATCGACCAGGCCGACCAGGCCCTCTACATATCAAAGCGCAACGGCAGAAACCGCGTGACCTTTGCAGATTCCAAGATAATCTCGGAAGTTAAATTACCAGAATGAATGCACTAAGCCTGTTACGGCGCCCGTTTCATTACACTTACAGAAACGCAACGCTCGCCATCATCGCAGTGAACATTGCGGTGTACCTGCTCTTTACGTTTACGCCTCTGTTTTATTACACACGCTACCTCGAACTGAGTGTTATCGGCTTTGTGCGCATGCACATGTTCTGGCAGCCGTTCACCTATATGTTCATACACAGCGGCACGCAGCATCTGTTTTTTAACATGCTCGCCCTGCTTTTCTTCGGTATAGGCGTAGAACGCACGCTCGGAACAAAAGAATTCGTCCTCATGTACCTGCTGACAGGCACGCTGTGCGGCATCATTTCGCTGGCAGTATACTGGCTGGGCGGAATAGCGGTTTTTCTGGCAGGGGCAAGCGGCTCCATCTACGGCATACTGCTCGCATATGCCGTCATCTTTCCACGGTCAAGAATATTCATCTGGGGCATTATTCCCGTTCCGGCGCCAGTCATGGTGCTGGGCTACACTGTTATTGAACTGGGCAGTCAGCTTACAGGCGCAGGCGGCGGAGTAGCGCACCTGACACACCTTGCCGGCTTTGCCGTCGTCTGGCTGTATTTTAAAATCCGCATGGGCATAAGCCCGACTCAAGTATGGAAAGACGCTTACCGTTAATCTGCCTTGCAGGCATTATACTCGCCTCCGCCGCGATGCATGTATACGCCCAGAAAGTGTACCAGGACAAGCTTATCCGCTTTGCCGTCTGGGCACAGCGCGACGTATACCCCGGCTATTTTGAAGGCGACGCCTCGGAACAAACACAGGAAAAAAATGAAGCCGCAAAGGCAAAGCTGGAAGCTACAGGAAATGCGTTTACCATACCTGTCACCAGGATCAAGGAAACGGTTCCTCACCTGCTGACAGGAATGGTTTACGGCTGGAAGTTCGATTATACCCCGGCTGACAAAGCGCGGGCCGTCAAAGAATACTTTTATCACGAGCCGGTTCAGGCATTAAGCGGCGAAGAAATCAGCAAAATCCGCTATGTTAAGCCGTGGGTCGAAGATGACAGGCTGCTCTGCTGGGTCGAATACAACCGCACAGACATTCAGGAGCGCGCTTTTTTATCCTGGCAGAGCATTACGCACCCCCGCATAAAGGGCGTCGGGTACGCAAGACTGTCAGACGGCTTTGAAGGCATCCAGCAGGCATGTGACGAAGCCCTAAAAAATGCCATCCGGGAATATGAGCGGAAAATCATTAAAAATAAACCTAAGGAAATAACCGGAACAGTCATAATAGCTACTCCGCCGATGATTGGCATCGACGCCGGCAAATATATGGTTACACTTGATTTTTTCATGGAAACAGATAGAATAATTACATATCAGACTTTCTAATCTTCTTACTAGGGAGGCCTTACAATGAAGAAAATATTTGCGCTTTTTGCCGCACTTTTTTGCGTGGCAGGATATGTTTTTGCTGAAGACGTTGACGATTTGCTGAAGAGCCCGGTCAATCAGACTCAGGAGCAGGTTATCATTCCCGAGGACATGCACATCGAGATGCATCCGAGAGCCGGCGAAAAAGCTCAGGTGCAGTTTGTTTTTGCACCAGCCATTGAAGAAATGCGCTATTACTATGTATGCCCCAACAACAGCTTTGAAGAGGGCGAAGCACGCCGCACCATTCTTGCCTGTCTGGAAGATTTCCAGAAAAAAAATGGTTACTACAGCTATAAATACATGGCAAAGGAAGAAACGCACTACTTCCGCGACAAGAACAAGATTGTTAACGCCCGCTATGAAGGTCGCGTAAAGTTCCTTCGCTAGATTCGGCCTAAAAACCAGCCACAATACACTGAGCCGTTTGCAGAAAGTGGCAGACGGCTCAACTTCTTTTTATGGAGCCAGAAATGGACATTCAAAATGTAATTAAAAATCTGCACCCTCTTGAGATTAAGGTGCTGCTTTCTTATTCACAAAAAGATTCTTTAACATCTGAAAAACTGCAGAAAGAATTAGACTACAAAGAGGGTCATGCAAATCAGGCTTTCTCCTGGCTTGGTGGAAAGGATTTGGTATCTGTCGTTAGCCGCACCCCTCACACTTTTTATGAAATTACTGACATCGGCCGCGAAATGGCAAAATCAGGTCTTCCGGAAGAACGCATTATCGCTTTTGTAAAAGACAACGGAGCAAAAACACTTCCAGAAATTGCCGCAGCCCTTAACCTTGAAAACAAAGACGTAGGAAGCGCGTTCGGCCAGCTTTCAAAAGACGGCGTTCTCTCAATGAATGCAGAAAAAAAAGCCGAGTATACAGGAAAGCCGATGCCGGAGCGCATTAAGCTTGTAAAAGCACTGTTTGAAAAGGCAGCCGCCGCAGAAAACGGTCAGCTGGACAACGGTCTTTTATCTGTTGACGAGCAGAAAGCCGTCGCTGCCTATGCAAAAAAACGTGGCGCCGCTGACAGCCCCTTCAAGATTGTTGAGCGTGAGACTGTCGTCTACAAGCTGACTCCCGACTGCGTTGACGTAGTGGCAGCACTTAAGAATGCAGGCATCACTGGTAACGAAATCGGCGAAGTTACTCCGAAACTGCTCAGCTCCGGCGAGTGGAAAAACGCCACATTCCGCGGCTACAACATCGCAATTCCGCCGGCACGCATTATTCCCGGCCGCACAAATCCGTATGTGCAGTTCCTCGAGAGCGTTAAAGACAAGCTCTGCTCTCTGGGCTTCCAGGAATTTGACGGACCGCTCGTAGAGACAGAATTCTGGAATGGCGACGCACTCTTTATGCCGCAGTTCCATGCAGCCCGCGACATTCACGACGTATACCGCATTAAAAATCCGACACATGCAAAAAGCATTGAGGAACCGTATCTGTCTAACGTAGCTGCCGTACATCAGAACGGCGGAAACACTGGCAGCCGCGGCTGGAATTATACATTTGACCACGAATTTACACGCAGACTCGTCCTGCGCTCACAGGGTACAGTATTAAGTGCGCATCAGCTGCACAAGGCAGAAATTCCTGGCAAATACTTCGGTATTGCCCGCTGTTTCCGCTACGACAAAGTTGACGCAACGCACCTTTCTGACTTCTATCAGACAGAAGGCATCGTTCTTGGCGAAGACGTAAACCTGCGCACGCTGCTCGGCTTCCTCGAGATGTTCGCAAAAGAAATCGCCGGCGCTACCGAAGTTAAATACGTTCCCGGCTACTTCCCGTTTACAGAACCGTCAATCGAAGTTCACATCAAACACCCGGTCTTAGGCTGGTTCGAGCTTGGCGGCTCAGGCATTTTCCGTCCTGAAGTTACAAAAGCAATGGGCATCGATGTTCCGGTTGCTGCATGGGGTATCGGCATTGACCGCATGGCCCTTATGGCACTGGGCTTGAATGACTTACGCGAACTCTTCAGCGAGAACATTGAAGAAGTACGCCTGAGAAAAGCTAAGTTCTAAACAAAAAAAATGACCTTCGGGTCATTTTTTTTGCCATAACGCACATGAAACACATTATCTGTACAACGCTACTCGTAGAAACTTCCCCTCAGGCAATGCCGCTGGGTGCCGCCTGCATTGCAAGCGCGATAAAGGCTGACCTGCGAACCAGAGAGAAGTTTTCCGTACAGCTGACAGATTTTTCGCTTGAAGATTCAGCGCTTTCCTTGCTGACAGAGGACGAAGACAAAGCCCTGCATATCGCCACCTCGCTTGCAGGAAAAAAAGATACTGCGCCGGCTGCTATCTGTTTCAGCGTTTACGTCTGGAACCACACGCTGCTGGAAAGAGCGGCCAAAGAAATTAAACGCCTTGTTCCAGGCATTGTCTGCATCGCCGGCGGTCCCGAAGTAACCGCTAATCCGACCGCCTTTTCTGAATTTGACTACACGGTAGCCGGACAGGGCGAAAGCGCCGTTCCTGCACTGTTAAGCGAGCTTTTTCTCGAACATTCAGAAGACAGCTTTAAGCCCATTCCCGGCGTGTACACAAGCTTTAAAAAAGAAGCTGCCGGCAGCCTGGCTTCCGCTTGCAGCACAAAGGTTTCCAGGGCAATTCCCTGCCTGCCAGAAGCCCTTGCTTCTCCCTATCTGGACGGCACGCTTGACCCCGGGCGATATGGCGGTGCGCTCTGGGAACTTGCCCGTGGCTGCCCGTTCAAATGCTCCTACTGCTACGAAAGCAAAGGCGAGCAGAAAATTGCATATTTCCCGCTGGAGCGCCTCGAAAAAGAACTGGATTTATTTGCACAGAAGAATATCGCGCAGGTTTTCGTGCTGGATCCAACGTACAACGCAAACAAGCGCCGCGCGATAGACATGCTCGGCCTTATCAGAAAAAAAGCGCCCGGCATGTTCTTTTATTTTGAAGCGCGCGCCGAATACATCGACAGGGAGCTTGCCCAGGCATTCAGCCGCATTCCCTGCGCGCTGCAAATTGGCCTACAAAGCGCCGACCCCGAAGTGCTTAAAAACGTACACCGCACGCTCGATAAAAAGCTGTTCACGAGGAACATCGGTTTTCTGAATGAAACCGGCGTTACATTTGGCTTTGATTTGATTTATGGCCTTCCGGGCGACACCTACGCAGGATTCTGCCGCAGCATAGATTTTGCGATTTCACTCTATCCGAACAATCTGGAACTTTTCTGCCTGAGCGTGCTCCCGGGTACAACCCTGCATGATGACGCAGCCGGATTCGGCATGCAGTGGGAAGCCTTTCCGCCGTACCATGTCCTTTCCACGCCGCAGTTCGGGGCAAAAGACCTTGCGCGCGCTGCCCGCCTGAGTCAGGCCGCAAATCTGTTCTACAACGACGGCCGGGCCGTTCCCTGGTTTAATGCAATCTGCCACGTGCTGCATCAGCGGCCGTCTGTATTTTTTGAAAACTACGCGACATTTCTGGAGTCGCAGAAAAACCGCACGCTGCTGACAGAACACGCTGAAATCGAAAAATCGCAGTGCGCGTTCATAGAAAAAGCGCTGCGGGAACACAAGCTCGAAAAACTGGTGCCGGCCGCTCTTGATTTGGTACGCATGAACGGCGCTATCAGCCGCTGTACCGCTGACGGCTCCGAAAGCAGAGTCCCGCTGCACTATCATCCAGACGACATTATGACGGACTATGCGCTGGACCTTGTATTTTTTACCCAGAACTGCGGAAAACAGCAGTGTACCGCCCGCGTCTTTATGGGAAAACAAGGCGTAGACTGGCGGCTGACCAGATAGCCGCACGGAAAATCCCTACATGGAAATGCCAAACGCAACGCTGTACTTAAGCATAGAAAGCGGCACGTTGTAGGCAAGCCCGAACGCAAAGGCCGGAAAGGCAATCTTTGTCAGATACATTTTCATGCCGCCAGTCACCCCATGCGTAAACCGCATGGCGCCGTCGGTATCTTCTGAATAAGCCGACTGATAGCCTGCATACACCGAAAACAACGCAATGCGCGCTTTAGCAAAGGCATATTCGAGGCTTGCCCCGGTGCCAAAAAGCTTTGCCGAATAAAAGTTATCCGGAAGAATTACGACGTTTACTGAACTTCCCCTGCCAAGCTGAGAAACATGCTCGTTCCGCCGATACGTGCCGCTTGTCTGCAGCATACCCCGCAGCCGTGGCGTAAAAAGCGAACGCTCCAGACAAAGCTGCCCCGAAAAAGTAGACGCAATCGATCTGTCAGTGAAGAAGCGGAGACCGCTTTCCAGGGAAAGCTTCTGCTCCAAAAGAAACCAGCCGTTCCAGTCATGAACCGCCATGCCCCAGCTTGCCGCGGCATATACCGCCCGGTAACTTTCTGACTTGTAGGAATTCGTGCAATAGGTGACTTCATCGCTGGCAGTGTATTGATTATAGGCGGCGCCCAGCGACAGCTGCGAATGCTCAGTCAACCGGTCGCTGACAGAACCGTGTACCGAAAAGCCAACGGAATCATACGCAAGGACATCATCTTCATCCAGGGTAAGGAACGTCGCCTCAGCTTTTGCGAAGGAGCCGCCAAAAGAATAGCCCGGCTTTAGAAGCCCGAGCGAAGGCTTGGAAAAATTTGCCATCGCCATTTTAGACTCATTTGAAAGGATGCCGCCAAAAACGAACAAATCTTTAACGCCAAACGCATTTGTATCCAGAATGAATATGCCGCCCATTGCATTGCCGTTGGAAGAGGCAGCAAAAGGAAGCGGAATAAAAGAAATCTTTTCCTTTACGGTAATGTGCAGCGTACAGCGGCCGTCTTCCGCCCTGACGATTTCAGTCTGAACAGACTCGAAAATGCCTTCCGCCTGCAGCATAGTCTCTATGGCCCGCATATCCAGTTCTTCAGCCGGGATGCCGATGTATTTTTCAAGCCGGGCCTGCAAATAGCTGTCACGGGTCTTACGAAGCCCGTCGATTTTTATGTCAGAGATTGTTTCTTCGGCAAAGGCAAAAAGATGGCCTGCCAGCAGGATGAGCGCCGCAAACAGTAACGGCGTTTTTCGAAAAAAGAACATGCACCGAGTATATAAGAAAACGGTGCATGTGAAAACAGTTCAAAGCTTATCTGGCGCCCAAAGCCTTTGCGGCTTCAATATCCGCGGCTTCCGGAGCAAGGTGTGCTTTAAGTGTATCGCCGATGAGTGTAGCTCCAGCGGCAGTTACGCGGTCAGCCCAGTCGGAAAGCCACTGCCCCTCGCCCCAGTCATAACTGCCAAACAATCCGACCTTCTTGCCGGACAGGCTGCCTTCGATGCTGCTGAAAAAATCTTCCATGGTGTCTTCAAGCTGCTCGCTTCCCATTGCGGGACTTCCCAAAAAGATTTCGTCTGCGGCAAGCACATCCTGTGCATTTACGCCATCTGTTGATGAAAGACTGACGTCCTTACCAGCGGCTTTTGCACCTTCAGCGACTGCATTGGCAAGCGCCTCTGTATTACCTGTTGTTGAAGCAAACACAACTGCTGCTTTCATGATACGACCTCCGTATGTAATGTATATTTTTCTGCTGCCAGCGGAACGGTTAATCCGCTGTTCAGCCATTTCATGCAGAATTCACTGCATGACTTGTACCTGTTCATAGTGCGCCTGGCACTTTCCACATCACCGTATACCTTCCAGAAGCCGCTGTAGACGGAACCTGCCGCCTGCCGGCTTTCAAATCCGATGACATCTTCCAGCGGGTAGCCCAGAAAAAGCCCCACTTCATGAGGAAAAAGCCCGTCTGCCGAAAGCCTGTGGAGTAATTCAGCTAAAACCGCATGAAAGCCCCTGTCGACGGGATAGTTTTTTGAGCGTAAATACTGTGCATTGCTGCTGTCAGCAAGGATTTCCGTCAGCAGATTCGCGTCATACACGAAAAAGAGGATTCTGCCATCGTTCTTTTTTAACGAAACAAAGTATTTTTTCTGTTTTGAAAAATAAGGCTGCCATTCATTGATTTTTTCCCGTCCGGAATAAAAGATTTTTTCATTCATTGAAAAAAGACTTGCAGGTTTTATGCCACAGAGCGCCGGTGCGCCACAGTGAATGATTGTTTCATCAAAGCCCATACTGTAATCCGAAAAAAAACAGCGGGAAGCAAAACAGAAACAGTCTTAAAATTGTTCTACTTCCCGCCATTAATGAGGTACTAGTTAGCAACGCCTAACCGTGAATTAGAATATGCTAACAATTGTTTTTTGTCAATACATTCCAAAATTTTAACCTGAAAAATGAAAGCTTTACCGAATGCTTTAAGCTTGTTTATACAAAACAGAACTTGCTGCAGAGGCGTCCATACACATTGCAGATGAAGGCTCCCTTTTGCGCCTGGAAATTACGGCTCAGGATTATGCGTTCACATGCTTTTTTAAGGGGCTTGCGATAGAAAAAGGAAGCACACTCTGCGATATTTTGCGACATGGCCTTTTGCAAGGAGAAGTACCACAGATTGAGTTGGGAATACTCATACAACATGCCAAATGTACGACCGTACGCAATGTCGCCGACTGTGCGCTGAATGCAGGAGCGACAGCACTTGAAAAGCTAAGGCAAAAGTGTGCATCGAAAAAGAAGCCAAAGCATAAAAAAGCGGACGCACTATTGTTTCGGTGCTGATGATAGCCATGTCGCTGCGGGCTACGCACAAAGCAGGTGTTTACCAGACTGCTTTGCGTCGTGGAGTTTTCGGTCATAGGGTATATCGTGGCACACATTGTGCTCGACAGCGTATGTGCATTCCACATAGGAAAAGCCTTGCAGTGCTTAGCTCTGCCCGACTTGAGCTGGCTGTAGTCGGCCTGTTGTTTTATACGGCGAGTTCTTCCCAGCGGGCGTAGGCTTTTTCCAGTTCTGCCTGCACGGCGCTGTAATCGGCACCGGCTTTCTGCGCTTTGGTGTAGTCGCTGTCTGCCATGCCGGCTTCAAGCACCGGTAGCCGAGATTCAAGCTCGGCAATGCGCTCTTCTAGCTGCTCAAACTCTTTCTGCTCTTTGAACGAAAGCCTTTTCGGCTTTGCCGGTGCGGCTGCCTCCGGTGAGTGCTCGGGGGATTTTAAGGGGGAGGACGCTGCTGCGGCATCCCCCTTAGGAGAAGGGGGTGTGGCTAAGACCGCGCTGGTTGAGCCTTGCGAAACCCGCGGGCTTGGCCCAGGGGGAAGGCTTTCCCCCTTCTGTCGGCGTTTCCGTTCTTCGCGCACTTCGAGGTATTCCGAACATTTTCCGACAAATCCGCTGACGCTGCCGTCGTCTTCGAGTACAAATAGCGTGTCGGCAACTTTGTCCATAAAATAGCGGTCGTGGCTTACGATTAAGAGGCAGCCTTTGTAATGCATGAGGAAATCTTCGAGGATGTTCATCGTGAAGATATCGAAGTCGTTTGTCGGCTCGTCGAGGATGAGGAAGTTGGGGTTTGCGATTAACAGGCGCACCAAAAAGACGCGTTTTCGCTCGCCGCCGGATAGCGTGGAAAGCATGCTGTGCTGGATTTTGCCTTCAAAGCCGAACTCGTTTAAGAATTGCGAGGCTGAAAGCGTCTTTCCGTCGTTCATCGGGATGACTTCGGCTGCTTCTTTTATGTAGTCGAGCACGGTCAGCGACAAATCTTTGAAGACCGGGTTCTGCTGGTAGTAGCCGAAGACCGTGTTTTCGCCTTTGACGATTGTGCCGCTGTCGGGTGCGAGGCTTCCGGTAATTATGTTTAAGAGCGTGGATTTTCCGCTTCCGTTGTCGCCGAAAATGCCGATTTTTTCGCCCTTGCTGAATGTGTAGGAAAAGGCTCGCAGCACAGGAGATTCGGCTGTCTCTGCCGACTCGTTTTCTTCGGCACGGGCATATCCTTTGCGGAATGACTTGCTTATGTTGTGGAGTTCAAGGATTTTGCCGCCGAGTCTGCGACCGGCAACTTCAAACTGGAAGCCCTTGTCTGCCTCAAACTTTTCGCGGTTGATTAGCTGCATGTCGCGCTGAATGCGGGCTTTTGCCTTTGTGCCGCGTGCGCACGGGCCGCGCATGAGCCAGTCGCGTTCAAAACGGAGCACGCTTTCGATGCGGCGTTCGGTGTTCGCTTCGATTTCCGCTTCGACCGCTTTTTTTTCGAGGTAGGTGCTGTAGTTTCCCTGATAGAGCTTTAAGCGGCTGCGGGCAAGCTCGTAAATATTGTTGCAGACTGCATCCAGAAAGTAGCGGTCGTGCGTCACCATGAGCACGCAGCGGTCGGTGTCGCGCAGGTAGTTTTGCAGCCAGTAAATTGTGCTGATGTCCAAGTGGTTGGTCGGCTCGTCGAGCAGAAGCAGTTTTGTATCTTCCACAAGCACCTGCGCGAGCGCAACTTTTTTTACCATGCCGCCAGAAAGCTCGCCCATCTTGCGGCTCATGTCGTGAATGCCGAGCACGCCCAGAATCGACTGCACCTGCGCTTCGTAGTTCCAGAGATTTCCTTTATCCATTTCGAGCGTGAGCGCATCATAGCGCTGCTGCACGCCTGCCGGAACCGTACCGTCTGTAGACGCCTGCGCCATTTCTGCACAAACGGCCTCGTATTCGCTTATCGTGCGCAGCTTGGGACTGTCGTGTGAAGCAAAAATATGATCACGGATTGTGTCGTCTGCGTTAAAAACGGGATTCTGCGCAAGATAGCTTACGCCCGCGCTTTTGTTCATAACGACTGAGCCTTCGTCGGGCTGCAGCACGCCCGCAATTGTCGCAAGCAGCGTGGATTTTCCGGTGCCGTTCCGTCCGATGATGGCAGCCTTGTCGCCCGAATCCATGCCGAACGTAACGCCCGTAAAAAGCGGCTGCTCGCGACCTATTTTAGAAAGGTTGTTTATCGAAAGAATGTTCATGCGTATTCCTTAGAGCGGCATGGAGGCCGCTTGCATAGTATAGCGAAAAAAGGCCACGAGTGCGAAGCACTCGCAACGGCATGGACGCCGCGGTATATTCATGCGTAAATCCTTGAGGGCGGCATGGCTTTCGCAGTGAAACTTCAAGCGTGCCGCATGCGTAAGTATAGCGAAAAAGAAGCTCGAGGCGAATAGCCCGCAACGGCATAGCTCCGCAGGGCATTCACAGGAAAAGCAGTATAGCGAAAAGTCCCCTCATAAGAAAACCTCTTAAAGAAATGAATTTTTCACCAGGGCACAAGGCTGCCTGCGAAATTTTCCTTGACATTCTGGGAATATCATCATATCATCGAACACATGAACAACCATTCAAATGAAATAACAGAGTCAGAGGCTCGTGCTGCCGTGGAAGCGGCGGAAACTGAAAGCCCGTCAGCTTTGCAGATGATTTACGATGAGCTTCCGGACGAGGATACGCTGTTTGATTTAGCTGAGCTGTTCAAAATATTCGGCGATTCGACGCGCATAAAAATCCTGTTTGCGCTTTTAGGACGAGAGCTTCCTGTTGGCGACATTGCGACGGTTCTTAATATGACGCAGAGTGCCATCAGCCACCAGCTGCGCGTACTTAAGGCAAACGGGCTGGTGCGTTTCCGCCGCGAGGGAAAATCGCTCATCTATACGCTGAGCGACGAACATGTTTCCAAAATCCTGAACATGGGGCTGGAACATATTGAAGAATAAGGACTTTGAAATGACATCCGTGTCATTTCAAAGTCTGCGAAGAAAATCTTGCGATTTTTTCGCCTGGCATTTTATCGTTGCGAGCGTCCCTGCTCGCACACAGGAGTATAACCATGAAACACGAAGAACATACACACGAACACGAGCGTGAACATGCGGGCGTGGCGGGCGAGCAGCACGAGCATGAACATGAGGGCACCGCGGACAAGCATGACGGACACGGCTCGGGAGAACATGCGCACGAGCACAGCGGGCACGAACATGCGCACGAGCACGACGGGGGACACAAACCCGCTTTCGGCGCGCACCTTCATTGCAGCTGCGGCTGTTGCCACGACGATGATGACGACTGCTGCCACGATGAACACGCCCATGAAGGCGCCGGCGGGCATACGCACGACCACGGCGGACACGACCACGAGCACGAAGAGGAAGGCGAAGGTACGCTCAAAAAGATTCTGGCAGCCGCGCTTATGTTTGTAGCAGCGCTTTTAGTCGAGCATCTGCCGGCCTTTAGAGACGGCGGACTCCTCATGCAGCGCTTTGGCGTTATGCCGCAGACGGTGCGCCTGATCTGTGTGGCACTCTACCTTGCAGCCTACCTGACCTGCGGCCGCAGCGTCGTGCTTTCTGCCGCCCGCAACATCAGCCGGGGCAAAATCTTCGACGAGCAGTTTTTGATGACGGTTGCCTCTATAGGCGCAGTCTGCATGGGAGAGTTTTCCGAAGCTGTCGCCGTCATGCTCTTCTATCAGGTCGGCGAGTATTTTCAGGATTATGCCGTCGATAAATCACGCGACTCAATCTCTGCGCTGATGGACATTCGTCCTGACCATGCAACGGTACTGCTGGACGGGAAGCCGGTGCAGGCAGAAGCCTCCGAAGTCGCCGTGGGCTCACTCATCGAAATAAAGCCTGGCGAGCGCGTTCCTTTAGACGGCGTTGTCGAAAGCGGCTCTTCCTTTGTGGACACATCCGCGCTGACAGGAGAAAGCGTACCACGTCGCGTCGAAACCGGAAGTGAAGTACTTGCAGGCTCCGTAAACACGCAGGGCGTCCTTACGCTGCGCGTAACAAAGCCATATCACGACAGCGCTGTCTCACGCATACTCGAGCTGACAGAAAAAGCGGTCGAAATGAAAGCAAAGACCGAGCGTTTTATCACACGCTTTGCCCGCGTCTACACGCCGATTGTCTGTGCACTTGCGCTGGCAGTCGCCGTCCTTCCGCCGCTTGTGCTGCAATTCGCTTCTCCAGAGCTGTTTGCCCGCTACGGCTGGGCGGTCTGGGTTCATCGCGCACTTTTGTTCCTTGTCGTTTCCTGCCCGTGTGCACTTGTCATTTCAGTACCGCTCTCGTTTTTTAGCGGTATTGGCGCCGCCTCCAGCCGCGGCATTCTGGTCAAGGGAAGCACCGTTATGGAGCAGCTTGCGGCAGTCAGAACAGCTGTTTTTGATAAGACAGGTACGCTCACCAGGGGTGTTTTCGCCGTCCGCCAGATAAAGCCGCTTGAACCGTCGCTGCCGGCAGAAGAGTTGCTTGAAATCGCGGCACACGCCGAACGCTACTCAAATCACCCGATTTCGCTTTCGTTAAAGGCGGCACATTCCTGCCCGCGCTGTACGACAATCCGCTGCACGGACATGCAGGAGTTGAACGGTCTGGGCATTCAGGTGACTGTAGACGGGGAGACCGTGCTTGCAGGAAATCACCTGCTGATGGAAAAGCGAGGCGTACAGGGCTTTACCGGAGGCAAAACGGGAAATGCAGAAAACGACTCTGCTGACAGCGCCGGAACAATCATTCATATTGCCGTAAATGGCGACTACAAAGGCTACATCGTCATCAGTGACGAGGCAAAGGAAGACGCTGCAAGTGCCGTGCACGCACTCAAAAAGCTCGGCGTCAAAAAGACCGTCATGCTGACCGGCGACAGGGCTGAAACCGCAAAAACCATAGCATCTCAGCTCGGTATTGATGAAGTGCATGCCGACCTGCTGCCACAGGATAAGGTCGCCGCAATCGAAGAACTGCTAGCTAAAAAACACGGAGCCGTGCTGTTTGCCGGTGACGGCGTAAATGACAGCCCGGTTCTTGCCCGCGCCGATGTCGGCTGTGCAATGGGCGCGCTCGGAAGCGACGCTGCCATCGAGGCGGCAGATGTCGTCATCATGGACGATAAGCCGAGCCGCCTTTCCGAAGCGATTCTTATCGCACGCCACACCATGCGCATTGTCCGGCAGAACATCGTCTTTGCACTGGGCGTCAAAATTGCAGTCATGATACTTGGTACCGCAGGCATCGCTAACATGTGGTGTGCGGTTTTCGGTGATGTCGGCGTAACCTTCCTGTGCGTGCTTAACGCCATACGCCTGCTGCATTACGGAAAGCACTTACAGTAAAAAAAAGCCGCATGCGCCGGAGCTGAATCACCCGATTCCCCCGCATGCGGAAGCTTCCCTGCACGGCTCAGGCTACCCGCCAGCGGCTACATGCCACGTAGCCGCTGCGCACGCCCGGCCACATGCCCGCCATGCAGGCGCTACTGCCACCCCAGCGGCTACACGCCACGTTACATTTCCGGTAACAGGCAGTCGCATGCCCCGCGGACACTACATGTCCCCCATGCAGGCACATGCCCACCTGCATCCGCTGTGCATACCCCCGCAACTGCGCGCCGACCAGATGCCCCGTTGCATACGCTTTTATTTTCCCGCCGTTTACGGTATAGTAGCAGCATGACAACTACAGATAAATTCCTTGCTGACATACAGCGCGTCATCAAACACGAACGCGCAGATAACGGCGGCCGCTACGACGGCAGAAGAGCCTGTCAGCGCATTGCAGATCTTTTTACTTCCAACAACAGAGACGTTACAGACCTCGCCCGCTCCATTTCTGATTACTGGTTGAATACATACGTTCTTGCCGCTGCCGACATCAATTCTGAACCCAGCGAAGAAAACAAATCCCGCCTGACAGCCTTTCAGAACTTTCTGGACGGCGAAACCGAAAATGCAGAAGCATTCACCATTCTGACTGCTGATGACTGGGAAACCCTGCGTGATTTTGCCGACGACGAAGCCGAAACAATGGATTTAGACCGTCTGCAGAACATGATGAGCCTGATTCTCGAGCACGGCGCACTGTAATGACCGGCACTTCATGCACACAAAGCTATGCGCACTGCCTGCAATGCCCGAGACAGTGTGGCGTTGACCGTACCTGCACGCCCGACCATGCCGGCAAAGCCGGATTTTGCGGCGAAACAGAACAGCTTCGCATTGCGCTTGCCTGCCTGCATTTTGGTGAAGAGCCACTCGTTACCGTGCACGGCGGAAGCGGCACGATTTTCCTTACCGGCTGCAACCTGCGCTGCGCCTTCTGCCAGAACTACCAGATAAGCCAGCAGGGCATGGGTTCGGCCGTAACGACAAGCGAGTTTGCCGACATCTGCTTAAAGCTCCAGGATGCCGGCGCGGAAAACATCAACCTCGTAACAGGAAGTCATCACATTCCCGCCATTGCGCTTGGACTTGAAAAAGCCCGTGCACGCGGCCTTACACTCCCCGTCTGCTGGAACGCATCCGGCTACGACAGCGTGCAGGAGCTTGAAAAACTCGACGGGCTTGTCACTATCTGGCTGCCTGATTTTAAGACGCTGTCGCCGGCGCTGGCAAAGCAACTCTGCGCTGCGGAAGACTACCCCGACCGCGCAAAAGAAGCCCTCTCCTGGATGATTGCCCACAATCCGCTGCATATCGAATCGGTGCGCAAAGACGGCGTTGAAAAAGACAAGATTTTGCAGGGCGTGATTATACGCCACCTGTTTCTGCCGGGAAGATTCAGCGAGACCGCCGACGTACTCGACTGGCTTAAAGCCAATGCCGACGGCAAGGCAATTATTTCGCTCATGTCGCAGTACACGCCGGTGCCGTTCAAAGACAACGAAGCAGGCCTTGCGCGCAGAGAAAAAGCACTGTCAGCGATTGAAAACCGGCTTGTTTCCACCGAAGAAGATTCTGATTTACAGGATTTGATTGCCGCCTACGATTTTGACTACCTGTTCTATCAGGAACTAAGCGACGACACCAGCTGGCTCCCCGACTTTTCCCGCGAGCAGCCGTTCTCAAACGCGCTGTCAAAGACAATCTGGCACTGGAAGAGCGGATTTACGGCATAAAAAAAGCGCAGCACGTTTCATGCTGCGCTATATGCGAGGC
>JAILRG010000011.1 GCA_024698325.1 Treponema sp. | reverse complement strand
TGTTTTAGGGACAGCACTGCTTTACGGATGCGTTCTGCAAGGTCCTTTTCGACGCAGGAATCCTCTATGCTTTTTGTGAAGGTATCTGCAAGATGCGAAAGATTTGTGTTAGCAGAAGCGCAGTCTGTGTCGTCGGTAGGGTAGGGCATGTCGAGACTGTCTGGCAGTTGTGAAAGCGAGAGCAGCTGTCGGGCCTCTTCTTCGCTGCAGCCAACAAGAGAGCAGATGTGCTGCATCTGTACTCTGGAATTTTGCCATCTGCGTTGTTCTGCAATGCACTTTCGTAATTTAACAACTTTACGTGCTTTGTCGTCGCTTAAGCGGATGGTTGCACCACATTCATTCAGAGCTTTGAACAGAGTGTGGCGAATCCAGAATTTTGCATACGTTGTAAGCCGGTACCCTTTATCTGCATCAAAACGGTTGATGGCTTCAATCAGACCGATGACACCTTCTTCTACAAGTTCGTCATCAGAAAGGCCGTATCCCCGAAAGGGTTTGGTGCATAAGACGACGAATGGCAGATTTGCCGTGACAAGCCGTTCCCTGGCGTGTAAGTCGCCGGCTCTGGCTCGTATAGAATAATCATGTTCTTCTGCCGCAGAAAGTTTTGGTGAAGTCTGGAATAGGGTCATAAGGCCTCCTTGTGATAAGAGAAAATCAGAATGAAATAATTCAACAAATTTGTTACCTTGTTTTGTTTTTGTGGTGGGTGAAAAATGCGTAATGTCAAAGAACTGGTGGTAGCTACTATAGGGTGTTTTTTCTGGCCGTAAATAATATAAAAAGAAATTTCTAACAGTTAGAAATAAGATTGATTTTATGACAGAGGCTGTTACCAATGTTTTTTGCTTATGCTGGAAGCTCGCTGTGCCAGACAAGTAGGGTAGGGGAGTGCGGTTTCAGCTACCGGCTTATGCCCTCTACTTTAAAATCCGCTTCACCAGCCGGTAAACTGCATAACAGATTGCGGCGCTCAAGATTTTATCTACCAGATTTGTCAGCGTGCCTCCGATGTAAGCTGCAACATTCAGATTGCGGATAACTACGTATATTCCCTGAACTGCGTTATCGACCTGGGGGATTGATGTGTTTGCCCTGTAAAAAAGCGCACTTATTGTGTCTCCCAGAAGCGAATTTGAAAGGGCCGCAAAAAATCCCGCCCACATAAAGCTGGAAGAGGAAAGCAATTTTTCCTTAGGATTTGCTTTTCTTTCTGCGCGGAAGACAAAATATGCAATTACGGCCGTAGAAATATGGCAGGTCATAAAAAGAATTCCCGTGTTTGCAAAAATGTATAAAAGCAGGTTTGAAGCGACGGCGCAGATAAGGCCCGGAACAAGTCCGCACAAGGCAGTTACTGCAATGGTCATCACCGAATCAAGATAAAGGGGAAAGGCAATCAGACCTGCAAGAACTGAGCCCAGGTAATTTATTCCGATTGAAGAGGCAGTAAAGAGGACGATGAAAATTATTTGGGAAACAGAAGAAAAGGATTTTTTATTTGGCATAGATGAGTCCCAGAAGCTTTGCTTTTTCCAGTAAATCGTGGCGGTCTTTTATATCCAGCTTTGAGTACACCGCCGTCCGCTGATTGATTACAGTTTTCTCTGACTTACCGAGTTTTCGGGCAATGTCGATGATTTCCATATCTTGAGACAGCAGGATGAAAATTTCCCGCTCTTTGGCAGAGAGGTCTTTGTAATTGTCAAAAAGGTAACTCAAATCATTGGTAATGTCGTGGGCACGTCCTTTTTTTGTCAGGAGCGACTGCATTATTTCTGTGGCCGCCTTGTTGTAGTAGGAATTGCCTTTTGAAATCGTTGTGATTGCAAGTGCAACTTCATCAATTGTGGCATCTTTTGTAACGTAGCCTTGAACCCCGTTGAGCAGGGCATTTTGAACATGAATCACATCATTAAACATCGTATAAATCATGATGGAAATAGAGGAGTTGATTTTTTTGATTTCAGGAATTATTTCCAGTCCGCTTTTTCCGTCAAGATTCAAATCAAGGATTGCAATCTGAAGGTCAGGATTATTCTTTAATGCTTCAATGGCAGTTTCGTAATCGCTTGCACAG
>JAILRG010000003.1 GCA_024698325.1 Treponema sp. | reverse complement strand
CAGGTTGTTGAAGTATACCATCCGGGCTTTGTTGCCAAGCGCATGGAGCTGGGCGCCGTTATTGCTGCAAGCCCCTACGATACTGTTATGCGCGAGACGCCGGAAGCAGGCGACATTATCATCCTGCTCGGTGGCGGTACTGGCCGCGACGGCATTGGCGGCGCTACCGGTTCTTCAAAAGCGCACACCGAAAAATCTGTGACGACAGCTGCCGCTGAAGTTCAGAAAGGCAACGCTGTAGAAGAGCGCAAGATTCAGCGCCTGTTCCGCAATCCTGCTGTCAGCCGCATGATTCGCCGTTCAAACGACTTTGGCGCTGGCGGCGTTTCTGTCGCTGTCGGTGAGCTTGCACCGGGACTGGACATCAATCTGGACGCTGTTCCCAAAAAATACGAAGGCTTAAACGGTACGGAACTTGCAATTTCCGAAAGCCAGGAGCGCATGGCTGTCGTCGTGCGCAAGGGCGATGTAGAGCGCTTTATCGCATACTGTGCCGCAGAAAACCTGAACGCTGTCGTCGTTGCAACGGTTACTGACACGAACAAACTGGTAATGAAATGGCGCGGAAAGGTCATTGTTGATATTGACCGCGCTTTCCTGGACGCTGCAGGCGCAAAGCACACGGCTGTCGCTAAAATCGAAAGCCCGGCGCCGCAGAGCGAAAGCCCGCTTGTTAAGCCGCTCGCCTCTGTTGCCGCAGTTCTCTCTGGCAGCGCAAAGGCCGCGTCTGGAACTGGCGCCGCTGACGGTGCAGCTGCCGCTGGTGTTGCGGGCGCCGCTCCTACAAAAGAGCAGATTCACGATGCATTTGTCGCAAATATTTCAGATCTTGCCTGCTGCAGTCAGCGTGGACTTCAGGAGCGCTTTGACGGCTCCATCGGCGCATCTACGGTTCTCTTCCCGTTCGGCGGTAAGTACCAGGGAACGCCGGAAGCTGCAATGGTGGCAAAGGTGCCGGTGCTTTCTCCTCGCGAAACTTCTACTGTCAGCATGATGAGCTACGGCTACGACCCGCGCGTTGCAGACTGGTCACCGTGGCATGGCGCACAGACAGCCGTGCTTTCATCACTTGCAAAAATCACCTGTGTCGGTGGCAAAGCCGATACCTGCCGCTTCAGCTTCCAGGAATTCTTCGGCCGCACGGCAAACGAAAAGGCATGGGGCTACCCGGCAAGCGCGCTGTTAGGCTCTGTCGCAGCTCAGAATGCAATGGGCTGTGCTTCCATCGGCGGCAAGGACAGCATGAGCGGTACCTTTGAGCATCTGAACGTTCCGCATACGCTGGTTTCATTTGCTGTCACCCATGATGAAGTCGAGCAGGTCGCAAGCGGCGCATTCAAGAAAGCTGGCAATTTCCTTTTCCTGGTGATGACTCCTTACAGCGACACGCTCGCTCCGGATTTTGCCGCCTTCAAGCAGAATGCAAACGCGCTCTATGAACTGAACAAGGCTGGAAAAATCAGCGCAATGTACCCGGTCGGTGCCGGCGGCATTGCAGAAGCAGTGACAAAAATGGCATTCGGAAGCAGAATTGGCTGCGAGCTGACGGCAATTCCGTCAAGCGCAACAGCGCGCGGACTTTGCAAAACTGCAGGCGCCGAAAGCTCTGTCGCTGACTTATTCACTCCATTGTACGGTGCAATCATCGTCGAGACTGCTGACGAGCACTTTGCTGACAACAATGCATTTGCAGCGGCAACAGTCAGCTGTATCGGAAAAACACAGCAGCAGCCGGTCATTTCACTTGCAGCCTGCGGTAACGGTTCATGCAAGCTTCCTGCTGTCGAGATTAGCCTTGACGAGCTGTACACAGCCTGGGAAGGAAAGCTTAAGACCGTATTCCCCCCTGTCAGCGGAAAAGCTGGTGGCGACTCCCTGCCGGATTTTGCAACTGCAGTGCATCCGTCACTGGAAGCTGCGCGCGCTTCATACAAAACGCCCGAAATCATCATTGGAAAGGCAAAACCGCGCGTTGTGATTCCTGTGTTCCCGGGAACTAACTGTGAATACGACATGGCTCGTGCCTTTACGTTGAACGGCGCAGAGGCAAAGATTTTTGTGTTCCGCAACAATACTCCGCAGGCGCTCGAAGAATCGCTCATCGGCCTGCAGAAAGAGATTTCTGACGCACAGATTCTGGCATTCTCCGGCGGTTTCAGCGCTGGTGACGAACCGGACGGAAGCGGCAAGTTCATCGCAAACGTTATCCGTGAGCAGCGCATTGCAGAAGCAGTAACAGCCCTGCTTGACGACCGCAAAGGCCTGATTCTGGGTATCTGTAACGGTTTCCAGGCGCTCATTAAGACAGGTTTGGTGCCGTACGGAAAAATTATGGCTCCGTCTGCCGACATGCCGACGCTCAGCTACAACACCATTCACCGCCACATCAGCCGCGTGGTGCGCACCCGCATGGTAAGCGCATCAAGCCCGTGGGCATTGGACGAGAGCGTGCTGGATAACCGCCCGCACTATGTGCCGATTAGCCACGGTGAAGGCCGCATTCTTATCAGCAACGAGCTTGCAAAAGAACTGTTTGAAAAAGGCCAGGTGTTTACGCAGTACTGCGACGAGCACGGAAAGCCCGCAACGACAGAGCCGGATAATCCCAACGGCAGCGCATTTGCTATCGAAGGCCTTACCAGTCCGGACGGCCGCGTACTCGGCAAGATGGGCCACAACGAGCGCACGCTGGGCACCGGAAAAGGCGGTTCCAGCGCAGATTTGATTAAGAATATCGCATTCGACCCGCTTGCAAATCCTGACGGCAACAGCTGCCAGAACATCTTTGCTGCCGGCGTGCGGTACTTTAGCTAGGAGTTGCATACGATGAAGAAATTTGCATACACCGTGCTTGCATTGCTTGCGCTGTCGGTTTTTCTTGCCGGCTGCGGCAAAAATGCAAAGCTGGATACCTCTCACTGGATTTCTGATTTCGAGGGCGGCATCAGCGCGGCGCTCCGCGAAAACAAGCAGATTATTCTGTTTTTCAGTTCTGATGAGGATGAAAAAAGCCCGGCGTTAAAAGAGAATTTGCTTGAAACTGCAGATTTCCTTACCGCGCTTACCGAAAAGTATGTGCTTGTCAACCTGGACTTTTCTGCCAGCAGATTTGAATCTGTGATGGCTCCGGTCCCGGAGGATTCCAAGCGTGAAGAAAAAGCGCAGGCAGAAGCCCGCGCGTGCCTTACAAAGGACATGAAAACAGCTATGGCTGTTGCCGCACAGGGCAGCCCCGCGTTTTATCTTTTGACAAAAGAAGGCTATCCTGTTGCCGCCTTTGCGATTGATGCAGAGGCGACAGCCGGCGAGTTTGTTGCCAGCATGAACGAGCAGACAAAAGATGCACTTGAGGCATACACAAAGCTTCTTTCTGCAGCTGAATCTGCCACTGGCAGCGACAAAGTGCGCGCCCTTGATGCCGTTTTTGAAGCGACAAATGCCGAATGGCGCTACCTGGTGCTTTCGTTCAGCAGACAGATTGTGCAGCTGGATAAAAACAATGACAGCGGTGTTGTCGGCAAGCATATCCTTGCGCTGGCAAACGGCCGGGCGACAGACCTGTTCCTTGAACAGGACGTAAAGGGCGCCTCTGCAGAATTCGTGAATGCTGCGCAGAATGCGCTGCTTACCGCGGAAGAAAAGCAGGAAGCGTACTATACGGCAGGCTATCTGCTTGCGCAGGGCGGCTCTACTGACTACGATGCGATTCAGGGGCTGCTGCAGCTTGCTTATGACGCCGCTCCCGAAAGCACCCATGCCGCAGATGTGCGGCTCCTTATCAATGCTGTTGCAGAGCGTATTGCGATGCAGCAGGAAATGCAGAAGGACGTAGAGCTTTCTGCAGACGAAGGATACACCGACATAAACCCGGGCGCCGCACCTGATGCACCCGCCGCGGAGTAGCCTTTGATACCGCTCCTTATTGCAGCAGCCTGCTGCATTATGCTTTCCACGCTGTTTTCGGCGTCGGAAAGCGCCTTCCTTGGCATTAACAAACTGCGCCTGCATTACCTGCGCGAGCAGGGAGACCGGCGCGCCCGTCGTGTAGGAAAGCTGCTTGACCACAAAGAGCAGCTTTTAAACACGCTGCTTGTCGCAAACGAGCTGGTGAACGTTGCGCTTTCGGTCATTCTTACTTCCATCGCGTTAGAGCTGTTTGGTCCGGCAGGCCTTTCGCTGTCGACGCTTGTTGCGACAGTTCTCTTGCTTCTGTTTGGCGAAATTACGCCGAAAATCATCACGACGCGCATTCCCGAAGAAAGCTCTTTCGCTGTCAGCGGCATTGTGATGATTGTCTGGTACCTCTTAAAGCCGTTCGTACTTTTCTTTACAGCCATTTCCCGGTTCATCCTGCATCTGCGCGGCATAAGCACAAAAATGCAGGCCGTTTCCTTTACCGAAGAGGAGATAAAAACATTCATCGATGTTGGCGGCGAGCAGGGCATTCTGGAGCGTGGTGAAAAAAACATGATGAACCGCGTGTTTAAGTTTACCGACCTTGAAGCCGTGGACATTATGGTGCCGCGCCTAAAAATCGTGCCGATAAAGCCTGACATGCGCTATCGCGACATCCTCGAGCTGTCCGAGCGCACCCGCTTAAAGCGCTTTCCTGTAATCCGCGAGGACATCGACGACATAATCGGCGTGCTGTACATAAAAGACCTGCTTTTTTACACCGGAAGCATTCAGGATTTCCGGGTAGAAAAGATTATGCGCGAGCCGCTTTTTATTCCCGGCAGTACCAAAATGAGCGCAATCCAGTCGCTCCTGCATGAAAAAAAGCAGACCTTTGCAGTCGTCATAGATGAATACAGCGGCACGGACGGTATTTTGACCTCAGAAGACATTGCGCACGAGATTTTTGGCGCGCTAAGTGATGATTATGAGCAGAGTGGTCGCGCGACAGGCGCAGAAATTGCCGCTGGCAGTGGCGATTCAGACCTGAGCGACTTTATGCTTGACGGCAGTGCACGCCTTGAAGATGTAAGCGAAGCCCTGCATTGTAAGCTCGAAAGCCTTGGAAACGAGACAATTGCGGGCTTTATCTGCGATAAGCTGGCTCATATTCCGGTGCCAGGCGAATACGTAAAGGCAAACGGCTACCTGTTTTATGTGGTACGCATGGACGGGCGCCGGGTTTCGCAGGTGCACTGCCTGCGCGCGGCCGACGAGGAGGAGTCATGAACAGCGAATGTATCCGTCTGCTGGTAACGGTGATTCTCCCGGCTGTGTGCGTGTGTGTGCTCGTTGCCTTTGTTGCCTTTTTTGCCGGCTCGGAAACAGCCTATCTTTCGATAACCGACATCAAGCTTCGCCAGCTTCTAAAAGAAGATACCAGCGGAAAAAAGAACAGCCCTGTCCAGCGCATCGCATTCCTCAAAAAGGACATGAACAGGCTGCTGTCGCTGGTGCTTATCGGCATTAATTTTGTTACGTCCCTTGCCTCTGGTCTTGCAGCAACTGTTGCAATCAACATTATCGGCGCTCAGGGCGCAACCTATGCAACGGTCGTCATGTCGTTTGTGCTTATCATCTTTGGCGAGATTGTGCCGAAAACGGTGGCGGCTGTGTATCCGGTGCGGGTTGCGGAAAAACATTCCCGCATTCTTATTGCCCTTGAGTACGCTTTTATGCCGGTAGTCTGGTTTTTCTCAAAACTGACGGAAGGCATTACGCACGTGCTTTTGCTGTTCTGGAAAGAAAAGAAAAATCAGCTTACCGAGGAAGAGCTTAAGTCGCTGATTGATGTCGGCACGAGTGAAGGTACGCTTGAACGCAGTGAAAAAAAGATGCTGTACAACATCTTCGAGTTTACCGACCTGCATATCCGCGACATTATGTGCCACCGGAGTCGCGTGCGCTTTGTTCCGATAGATGCCGGCTATGATGAAGTGCTGCAGCTTTTTACGGATGTGCGCCACTCCTGGCTGCCTGTGTGCAGCGAAAGCTTTGAAAATGTGCAGGGCATGGTGTATTACAAGACGGTGCTGCTGCGCGGTCGGCCAAAAGATGATCAGGCTCATACCTTTGTCAGAAGGTGCATGCGGCCGGCTCTTTTTGTGCCCGAAACGCTTACCGCCATGGAACTGCTCCAAAAGTTCAAGAAAGAGCACATGAGCTTTGCCATTGCGGTGGACGAAAACGGCTCGAACAGCGGCATTGTTACAATGAATGATATTCTGGGCGCCGTCTTTGGCCGGGGCATAAATGAGTTTCTGGGTGAAGGCGAGGAACTGCCCGAACAGCGCATAAAAGAGCTGTCAGCAACAGAATACCTGGTGCCAGGTGACATGCGGCTCGGTGAAGTAAATGATTTTTTCCAGCTGTCACTGGAATCAGAAGCGTATGACACGCTCGCCGGCTGGCTTATGGAACGATTTGACGCGATTCCCGAGACGGGCGAAATGCTTACCTACGAAGGAACGCTCTTTACAATAGAGGAGCAGGCGCACCGCCGCATTAAAAGCGTAAAAGTGCGCATGCAAAAATCGTTTGAAGAGATGTTTTAGCCGAGCTTTGCGACATCGGCAATCATCTGTGCGATTTTCTCGCGCGGAATTGCCGAACCGTTAATCAGCATGTCGTAATTCTTGCGGTCGCCCCACACATTTTCGGTAAACGTGTTGTAATGATTGGCGCGCCGCTTGTCCACCTGAACGACGGTTTTGTATGCGTCTTTCTCAGGTATGCCATAGTATTCAATGGCATTTTTGACTTTTGCTTCCATGTCTGCATAGATGAAAACATTAAGCAAATCCGCCTTGCTGATTTCCTCGGCGGTAGAAAGTATGTAGTCAGCGCAGCGCCCGAGGATTACACACGGTCCCTTTGCTGCCAGTTCAAGGATTGTCTTCCGCTGTGCATTAAAAACCTGATCTGCAAGCGGCAGTACCGGGGAATGGGTGCCCAACGGCTGCCCGCTTGCGTTTGCAGAGGTGCCGGCATAGCTTGTCCCTAAAAGCAGGTTGTACAGCCATGCTGAGGAAATATTCTGCTCTGTCTTCGCGATAAAATCTGCAGAAAGGCCGCTTTCCTGCGCGGCCATGTCGATAATCTCTTTGTCGTAGAAATTGTACCCAAGTTCTTTTGCTACCAGCTGACCGATTACCCGGCCTCCAGAACCATATTCGCGGCTTATTGTTATAATTTTTTTCATAATACGCCTCCTGTATCAAGGTTCCTTATTATATCATGAAAATTGCCCGCGCGGTATTAAAAAAATGAGTATTTGACAGAAAGGCCTGCTTCCGCAGTCCAGGCGCTGGCACCACCGTTTACATTTGACTGTTTTGAATAAAAATCATCGCCGATTGTCTTGGAAAAGTTGTTGCCGCGCAACGGGTTAAAATAGAAAAACCAGCTGCCGTACAGGGAGACGGAGAGCTTTGAGGATAACTCAAGCGCCAGTGAACTGTAAAGCTTAGCGGCCGAAAAATAGCCGTAGCAGACGTCTGCATATTCTGTGCCTCTGGTGCTGTTTTGATAATGCCTGTCGATGGAAACCGTGTAGATAAATGGCGCTATCTGTTCCCCTATGGTAAAAGTGAGGTGGGCGGGAAGCAAAAAAGAAAGCCGCTCGTGTGGCGTAAAAGAAAATTCGGTACCGAGCCACACTATGTAGGTTTCTCGCTTGTAATCTATGGTTGTAGTGTCATAATCAATGTATTTGTAGGTGCGATTTTCAGTATCGGTATATGCAGCTAGGGCATTGTTTATGCTGTTTCCATACCAGCCGGAAAGCCCTTTCCCTTCAAAAGCGATGTATTCATAGTCGAAAGCAGTAAAAGGTGTGATTGATAGAAATGGCAGAGGCGTAAATGCATACCCTCCGTTTACTCCCCAGGACCAGGCGCTAGTCAGATAGCAGTCGCTTTCGGTGTAGTTTGTTTTGTACTGAAAATCTTCAAGTCCTGGCTCCTGACTGTTAAGCCAGTCGCTGTCGTACATGCTGCCAGTCTTTCCGGGAAAGGAAACTGTTGCGCTGGCAGAGACTTTCAACGACTTCCAGCCTCCGTTTACTCTGGCGCCAGCATACCAGACCGGTTTGTACTCCCAGTTAAGCTCACTCAGCTTGTCGCTTGCATAGCTGCATTCTTTTAAGAATACGTATTCGTCAGTCTCGCCATAGCGCATGCCGAAAAGCGGCTCCACGGAAAGATGCCAGTCACCGGCTCTTGCAGCACAAGGAAAAATAAGCGCAAGTACAACTGCGGCGCAGCAGGCAGGGGAGCCTTTCATGGTTATGCCCGTGTTTCTGGCGTGATTTCGGCTAGCGGGTCAACACCGAAAATGCTTGCAAGCTGTTTGCGGGTTGCTTCCATGTCTTTGGGGTAGGGTGCTGTAAACGTTACGCGTTCGCCGCTAACCGGATGCGTTACGGTCAGACGGTAGGCGTGCAGGGCAAGGCGCGAAAGCAACGGACGCTCTTCTTCGGCGTCGCCGTTCCATTTGCGCTTTATTTCGCTTAAACGCACCGGTTTCTGGTTTGGGCTGTAGAGCGGGTCGCAGACGATGGAAATGCCCAGCTCTTTTAAGTGGGCGCGAATCTGGTGCGTGCGGCCGGTGCGGGGGCGCGCTTCAATCCAGCTGTAGGGGCCGCAGACACCGAAAAGCTTAAAGTCTGTGACAGCGGCTTTTCCGTAGCGCTGATTTGGCACCGTGCGGTGACGAGCGTCTCCGTCAACGAGCAGCTTTAAATCCTGGTGTTTTTCTTCCCAGAGCGGGCGGCCGTATACAAGGCAGTGGTAGATTTTTTCGACTTCGCGGTTTTCAAACTGCATCGAAAGCGCGCGGTGCGCTTCTACAGTTCGCGCGTAGATAACGCAGCCGGACGTGTCCTTGTCTATGCGGTGTACTGCATAGAGCTTTCCGAATTCTTTTTCGGCAGCAAGGTCAAGGCGGGGCGCGTCTTCGTCGTAGCGGTCGGCGGCAATCAAAAGGCCGGAGCGCTTGTTCAGTACAACAATTGAGTCATCAGAATAAATAACAGTGTAATCGGGAATAATTTTCATAGGCGGTAAGCGGTTGACGGGAGTCGAACCCGCCTCACAGGCTTGGGAAGCCCGGGTACTACCGATGTACTACAACCGCAAATTGTGCTTTTAGCATAGCGGAAACAGCTTTTTTACGCAATAAGTGCAAAATCATCACTGTCTCTTTGCAACTTTTTGTGCTACAATCTGTCTAACTATTATCTGTCGAAAACAGAGCAGGAAAGCTATGAATATTTACAAGGATTTTGTTGCGGGACACCGCGACTTTGACAATTACGAAGAATTAAAAACAAATTTTCGTATTGAAGTACCCGAAAACTTTAACTTTGCCTACGATGTAGTGGATCGCTATGCGGCAGAAGCCCCGCAGAAGCGTGCTTTGGTCTGGTGTGATGATACTGGCGCTGAACGCATTTTTACGTTTAAGCAGATGGCTCAGTGCGTTAACAAGACCGCTAATTATCTTACCGAAAGCGGCATAAAAAAGGGCGACGCTGTCATGCTTATTCTGCGCCGCCGTTACGAGTTCTGGTGGTTCATCCTTGCGTTGCATAAAATCGGTGCTATTGCTATTCCGGCAACAAACCTGCTGTTAGCAAAGGACATTGTGTTCCGCACAAATGCCGCCAGCATTAAAATGATTGTCTCTTTTGATGACAACGTGCAAAAAGAAATAGAAGAAGCTCTGCCCGATTCTCCGAGCGTGCAGAAGCTTGTTACCGTCGGAAACGCGCGTGCCGGCTGGGAAGAGTTCCGCCCGGTATTCGAGCTTTCGAGCGATGTGTTTGTTCGCCCGACTGGTGACGCGGCCACAAAAAGCACTGATCCGATGCTGCTTTACTTTACAAGCGGCACCAGCGGAAACCCCAAGATGGTTATGCACAATTTTGCCTATCCGCTGGGACATATTGTTACCGCGCGCTACTGGCAGAACGTTATTGACGACGGCCTTCACCTGACTGTCGCAGAAACCGGCTGGGGAAAAGCCGTATGGGGAAAGCTGTACGGCCAGTGGCTCTGCGGCTCTGCTGTCTTCGTATACGATATGATTAGCTTTGTGCCGGATAAGCTTCTTCGTCATATAGAAAAATACGGCGTTACCACGTTCTGTGCGCCGCCGACCGTTTACCGCTATATGATTCGCCAGAATCTTTCTAAGTACGACTTAAGCTCAATCAAGTACGTTGTTACCGCAGGCGAGGCGCTGAATCCCGAAGTATTCAACCGCATAAAAGAAAAAATCGGACTTGAACTGCACGAAGCCTATGGCCAGACTGAAAGTACCGTTCTTATGGGTAATTTCCCCGGCATGAAGGTAAAACCGGGCAGCATGGGTAAGCCGGCTCCGGGCTATAATGTAAGGGTTATCCGTGATGACGGCTCTGAATGCGAAGCAGGCGAAAAAGGCGAAATAGTCATCGATTTGGAAAACGGCCGCCCGTTCGGTCTGTTCTCCGGTTACTATCAGAATGATTTGCTGACAGAAAAAGTTTTTGCTGGCGGCGTTTATCACACCGGTGATATTGCCGAGCGCGACGAAGACGGCTATTTTACGTTTGTCGGCCGCAAAGACGACCTTATTAAAACGAGCGGTTACCGCGTAAGTCCGTTTGAAGTTGAAAGCATTTTGCAGCAGTATCCGGCTGTTCTTGAGTGTGCTGTTACCGGTGTTCCCGACTTGCAGCGCGGTCAGGCAGTAAAGGCTACAATCGTTTTGAATGCAGGTTTTGAAGCCGGAAAGGAACTGGAGCTTAAAATCCGCGAATTCGTAAAAGAGCATACAGCCGCTTACAAGCAGCCGCGTATTTTCGAGTTTGTAAAAGAGCTTCCTAAAACAATCAGCGGCAAAATCCGGCATGCAGAAATCCGCAATAAGGATAAAGAAAAAAAAGCAGAGCAGCAGTAAGCCTTGCAGCCGGAAGAGTGAGTATCATTCTTCCGGCAACATAAAGTATTTGACTTTATCGGCTATTCTAGTTATATTGTATGCAATATAGTTGCACACGCAAAAGTGCAGAGGAGCTTTTTATGCCGATGAATGAAAATGAATGCAAGCGGATTTCTGATGCGACAATCGAACAGCAGACGTTAACTGGCGAGCGTGCCGCTTTTATGGCTAAAGACGCGGTTTTTGTAAATGCGACATTTGCTGACGGTGAATCTCCCTTAAAACACAGCGAAAACATTACTCTCACTGGTACTAACTTCAGCTGGAAATATCCGCTCTGGTATGCCAAAAACATCACCATGAAAAACGGCACCATCTTTGAGATGGGTAGAGCCGGCATCTGGTATACGGACAACATCAGCCTGGAAAACGTTGTCGTCGAAGCACCGAAAGAATTCCGCCGCTGTCATGGTGTTGCACTCAAAAACGTGCAGTTTTCCAATGCGGCAGAAACATTCTGGAACTGCGACGGAGTCACCATGAAAGACGTCTATGCAAAAGGCGACTACTTTGCGATGGGTTCTTCCAATATGAACATCGAAAACTTTACGCTCGTAGGTAACTACCCGTTTGATGGCGTAAAGAATGTCGAGATAAGAAACTCAAAGCTTATTTCGAAAGACTCGTTCTGGAACAGCGAAAACATTACGATTTATGACAGCTACATTTCCGGCGAATATTTCGGCTGGAACTCAAAAAACATAACGCTGGTAAACTGCACGGTGGAAAGCCTGCAGGGGTTCTGTTACATAGAAAATCTTGTGCTTAAAAACTGCACGCTGCTGAACACGAACCTGGCTTTTGAATATTCCACTGTTGATGTTGATGTCACGAACAAAATTGACAGCGTAAAAAATCCTAAGGGCGGCACTATCCGCGCAAAAGAAATTGGCGAAATAATCATGGAACCAGAAAAGGTTGATGTAACGAAAACAACCATCATTACCGAAGACGGCAGGTCTGCATGACATACGATTTTGACGATGCACCCGACAGAGGGCTTAAAAGCGGCAGCTACTCAATGAAGTGGGATGTCAAAGCCGGGGAACTTCCTATGTGGGTTGCTGACATGGATTTTAAAACGGCACCCGAAGTAATTGATGCCATGCAAAAACGGCTTGAACACGGTGTCTTTGGCTATACTGATATTCCGCATGAATGGAATGAGGCGGTTGCCGGCTGGTGGCGTACTCGTCACGATTTTGCCATGCAGGAAGATGCGCTTGTTTTCTGTACTGGTGTTGTTCCGGCGCTTTCGAGCATTGTGCGTAAGCTTACGACGCCCGCAGAAAAAGTGTTGATTCAGACACCGGTTTACAATATTTTTTACAATTCTATCCTGAATAACGGTCGCACGGTTGTAGAAAGTCCGCTTGCATATGACGGAAAAACGTATTCCATAGATTTTGCGGATTTAGAAGCAAAGCTTTCAGACCCGCAGGTTACGCTCATGATTGTGTGTAATCCGCACAATCCGACGGGAAACATCTGGACAGCGCAGGAACTTGCCCGGATTGGCGAACTGTGCGCAAAGCATGGCGTTACGGTGGTGTCCGACGAGATTCACTGCGACATTACTGAACCTGGCTTTTCCTACACGCCGTTTGCTAAAGCGTCTCCGCTGAATGCAGACATAAGCGTAACGTGTATAGCTGCAAGCAAGGCATTTAATATTGCCGGCCTGCAGAGCGCCGCTGTATATGCAGAGAACCGCTTTCTGCGCCATAAAGTCTGGCGCGGCTTAAATACCGACGAGGTGGCTGAGCCAAATGCATTTGCCATACAGGCAACGGTTGCGGCCTTTACAAAAGGCGGAGAGTGGCTTACAGCGCTGTGCGCATACCTTGCAGAAAACCGCCGTTTAGCCGAATCTGTCATACAGGCAGAGCTTCCGGAAGCGTATGCCGTGCCGGCAAAGGCAACGTATCTCTTATGGCTCGACTGTTCTGCAATTACCGAGGACAGTGCGCTTCTTGCGCAGTTTTTGCGCGAAAAAACCGGCTTGTATGTGTCAGCTGGCGCTCAGTACGGGCAGTGTGGAAAGCAGTTCCTCAGAATCAACCTTGCCTGCCCTAAGGCGCGTGTTCAAGACGGCATGGAGCGGCTGGTGCGCGGAATCAAGGCCTTTCTGACACATTGACGCAAAATGTCAATGAAGTTACAATATCGGAATAGTACCGCAAATGCGGAACACATAAGGAGTGTGAGACAAAAAATACATTCATGTAGTTTTTGTCTCTGCAGATTTTGCCTGCAGAAAAACTGCGATTCGCGCCATCCTTGGCGCGTCGCTACCGCGAGTGCTTAAGGAGTATCTAATGAGTATTATTAAACCGATGATTCGTTCAAACATCTGTATTAACGCACATCCGATTGGCTGCGCAAAAGATACAGAGCGTCAGATTGACTATGTGGTTTCGCAGAAGGCAAAGCGCGGAACAAAAACTGTTAAAGAAGGCGGAAAAGGTCCTAAGACCGTGCTCGTTCTGGGCTGTTCAACAGGATATGGACTTGCAAGCCGTATTTCTGCCGCTTTCGAATATGGAGCTGACACCATCGGTGTTTCTTTTGAAAAAGCTGCTACAGAAACAAAGGGCGGTACTCCGGGCTGGTACAACAACCTTGCATTCGACCGCGCCGCAGAAAAAGCAGGTCTTAAAACGACAACATTCAACATGGACGCATTCAGCGATGAATGTCGTGCCGCTGTTATCGAAGAAATCAAAAAATGGGGCGCTAAGTTCGACCTTATTATTTACTCACTGGCATCTCCGGTGCGCACCGATCCCGACACAAAAGTCATGTACCGCTCTGTCATTAAGCCGGTTGGAAAAGCATACGGCGGCCCTTCACTGGACATGATGACTGCAAAGCTTGGCGAAATGACCGCTCAGCCGGCAGAAGGCGACGATGTTGCAAATACCGTAAAAGTTATGGGCGGTGAAGACTGGGAACGCTGGCTTAAACAGCTTGGCGAAGCGGGCGTGCTTGCAGAAGGCTGCCGTACTGTTGCCTATTCATACATCGGCCCCAAGCTGAGCCACGCAATCTACCGCGACGGCACGATTGGCGCTGCAAAAAAAGACCTGGAAGCGCGCGCAAAGAACATCAGCGCACAGCTTGCTTCTATTGGTGGAGCAGCATTCGTCAGCGTAAATAAAGGTCTGATTACCCGCTCTTCTGCTGTTATCCCGATTATCGCGCTGTACCTGGGCTGCCTCTTTAAGGTGATGAAGGCAAAAGGCACGCACGAAGGCTGTATCGAGCAGATGGAGCGCCTGTTTGCAGAGAGATTGTACACTGGTGCTGACAACAGCGCAGGTACAGTTCCTGTAGACGAAGAAGGCAGAATCCGCATCGATGACTGGGAGCTTGCAGCTGACGTTCAGGCAGAAGTTGATAAAGTTATGCCTACGATTACTGAGGAAAACGTTGCCGAAAAGATTGACCTTGCCGGCATTCGCCACGACTTCCTTATGATTAACGGCTTTGACGTTCCTGGCGTGGACTACGACAAAGAAGTTACTGATATGACTAAGATTGACGCATAACTGATGCGTCTTACAAAGCCCCGTTTCTGAGCAGCATTTTGCTGTTTGCGGAAGCGGGGCTTTTTTGTTAGTATGAGTACATGACTAACCGTGTAAAAAAGTCCGTTCTGTTCATCATTCTGTTGACTGCTGCATGTATGTACGTGCAGGCGCGTGAACGCATATATCTGTGGCGTGGGGTACCCGGCATGGAAACGCAGGTTCGCGACACTGTGCTTTACCCGCAGGTTGTGCAGGGCAAAGAGGGAAAGCCGACTGCAGCCGTTATCATCTGCCCGGGCGGAAGCTATCATCATCTTGGAATGAGCCACGAAGGCTTTGCAAGCGCGGATTGGTTTAACAGCATCGGTGTAAGCGCCTTTGTGCTGCGCTACCGTGTTGCCTATAACGCGCATCATTATCCGGCACAGCTGGAAGACATTCAGATGGCAATTCACTATATCCGCACGCATGCAGCTGAATACGGTGTTGACGCAACGCGTATCGGCGCCATCGGCTACAGTGCGGGCGGTCATCTGGTAACGATGGCAGGCGTGTACGGAAAACGCGATACGCTTAGTCCCCGCGGTGTCAGCGTGACTGAAAGCCTTGCGCCCGATTTTGTAATGCCGATTTATCCAGTTGTCAGCATGCAGGAAGATATAGGCCACAAGTGGTCGCGGAAAAGCCTTCTCGGCCGCCACAGAAACGACCAGTCATGGCGCGACGAGTTCAGCATGGAGCTGCAGGTTCCCGCGGATATGCCGCCGGTTTTTCTGCTTGCCTGTAAAGATGATCCCGTCGTCATATACGAAAACAGCGTCCGTCTGGATGCGGCTCTTACGGCAAAAGGAGTTTCGCATGTGTTTTACACTCACGAAACCGGCGGGCATGGCTTTGGCATGAAAAAAACAAGCGATATTATGCTTTCAAGCCACTGGAACGACACGGAGCTGCTTCCGTGGTTAAAGCAGATTTTCGTGATTGAAGAATAGCATGTGCGGGGGTATAATCGAATTATGAAAATTATCATAATTGGCGCTGGTTTTACCGGTATGCAGCTTGCCAAAAGGTTAATCAACGGAAAGAACGACGTAGTCCTCATTGATAATGATGAAGAAACAATCCGTCATGCGACAAACCGGCTTGATTGCGATGTCGTTCTGGCTGACGGCAACAATCTTGAAACGCTCGAAGAGTATGGTATTGATAAAGCAGATGCGCTGGTGTGCGTTACTTCCAGCGATGAAGTGAACATGATTACCTGTTCGCTCGTTGATTCTGTGTATCCGAATCTGCTGAAAATCGCGCGTGTCCGTAATTATGCCTATTATGTTAATACGACTTCTGCGGCGCAAAAGCACGCCGGTTCTCTTTCCGGCAAGCATCGTTCCCTCTACGGCATTGATTACATGATTCACCCGGACGTCGAGGCCGCCGAAGTTATTGTGAATGCTATTGAACACGGCGCGCTGACAGATTCAATTGCGTTTGAGAATTCCGCCTACGAGCTGTACCGCATGACGGTCGAGCCAAACTGCGTTCTCGACGGAAAAAAGCTGTTTGAAGTGCGCTCGCTGACAGAAAAGCCGGTAATCATCGCTTATCTGGAACGGGATGGAGAAACGACACTTCCGAGCGGTGCGACAGTCATTAATGGCGGAGATTGCATCGGGGTTTTGCTGTGTAAAGATGATGTTGGCGAGTTCTTGCAGCTGTGCGGCTGTAAAGAGAAAAAGCTGAATAAAATCGCGCTTATCGGAGCCGGCAGAATTGGTACGATTGTTGCTGATAGGCTCATAAACCGGAAAAAGCAGGGAATATTTTCGCGGCTGTTTGGCATTCAGAAGAAGCTGACGCAGGATTTTGTGATTGTCGAAGCTGATGAGGCGAACGCAAAGGCGGCGTCAGAGCGATTCCCTGGCATAAAAGTCTTTCGCGCTGATATTACAGACGAGAATTTTGTCCGCGAAGAAGGAATTGATAAATTTGACCTCGTGATTTGCGTAACGCACAATCATGAGATGAATCTGGTGGCGGCGGCCTACCTGGAGTCCTTCGGAATTGAAAACAGCGTGGCTCTGGTGTCGTCATCGGCCTTTGCTGATATTGCCCGCAAAATCGGTGTAGAAGTTGCTGTCCCGCTCCGGGATACGGTTGTCGACAGCATTATGAGCCACCTGAAGGGGAAAAGCGTTACCGGCATTCATACGGTGAACGGCGGCTCGCTGGAAATTGCGGAAATAACCGTTTCTGAGCATTCTGCCATCTGCGGACACGCGCTGAAAGACATTGCAGAAAACGGAAAATTCCTTGTCCTTTTGGTGCGGAAAGCCGCTGACAGCTCATATGTCATACCGACAGGCAGTTCGGAACTGGCTGCGAACGATAAAGTCGTTGTGATTACGACGACGCAGGACAATCAGCACGTTCTGGAAAAATTCGGTTCAAAAGAATAGGCTGGTGCGTCATGTCTGTGTGGATGTTCTTCAGGATTATCTGGATTATTCTGGCTGTTGTCGGCGGCGCCATGCTGCTTCCCATCGGAACTGCACTTTTCCTGCATGAGTATGCTGTCATCGCGGGGTTTGCACTTCCTGCTGTCATCAGCTTTATTGCAGGCATTGCCTGTCTCCGGATTAAAACACGGGAAACGCTTTCGCTTTCAACCCGCGCAGTTTTTCTTCTTGTAGCGGCCATCTGGGTTGCAATCTGCCTTTTTGGCACGATTCCGCTGGCAGTAACAAGCTATTTTCCGTCTTTTACCGATGCACTTTTTGAAGCTGTAAGCGGATTTACTACCACCGGAGCGACAGTACTCAGCGACGTGGAAGTGCTGCCGCGAAGCCTGAATCTGTGGCGGTGCGAAATGCACTGGCTCGGCGGCATGGGAATTATCGCGCTGACAGTGGCCCTGCTTCCGCTGCTGGGTGTCGGCGGCTTTGCGCTGATAAAAGCGGAGAGCACCGGCGTAGAAAAAGGTAAAATCACTCCGAAAATTGCAAATACCGCAAAAACGCTCTGGCTTCTGTACCTGGGTTTTACGGTAGTTCAGGCGCTTCTGCTGAAAATCTGCGGCATGGATGTAATCGATGCGTTGTCCTATGCATTTTCGACATTAGGCACCGGTGGTTATGCGACGCGCAACGACAGCATTGCCGCGTATCATTCTCTTCCGATAGAGATTGTCTGCACCGTGTTTATGTTCCTTGCCGGCATCAACTTTTCGCTGTATTTTTATCTGCTTGCCCGAAAAACAGACGAAATCCGAAAGAATACCGAGTTTAAGACGTATCTTGCGGTGTTCTTCCTTGCCGTGTTTGTGATTGCGCTGATTCTTGTCCCGCATTTCGGTTCACTGGGAAAAGCGCTTCGCTATGGTTCATTTCAGGTCGCGGCAATTATGACGACGACGGGCTTTGGAACTTCAAATTATACGCAGTGGCCGCAGGCAGCTCAGTTCATCATTTTTGCACTGTTTTTTATCGGTGGCAGCGCAGGAAGTACATCCGGCGGTTTTAAGGTTGTGCGCTGGGTTGTGCTTGCAAAGCAGGCTCATAACGAGATTCTGCGTATGCTCCATCCGCATGGCGTGTTTACCGTGCGCCTGAACGGTATGCCGGGGCGGAAAGACCTGGTGTATACGGTCGCGTCTTTTACGTTCGTGTATGCGTTCCTGACCTTTGTAACGACTTTTTTAAGCACGCTTGCAGGCCTTGATGTGATGACCGCTTTTACGGCAAGCCTTTCGATGATTGGCAACGTGGGACCGGCGTTTGGCTCGCTTAATCCTGCTGAAAACTGCGGTTTTTTACCGCTGGCGTTAAAGTGGTGGTATTGTTTTGTCATGATTGCAGGCCGTCTTGAGCTGTATAACCTTATTATTTTCTTCCTTCCGGATTACTGGAAAAAATAAGGCGGAATGTGGGGCGGACAGGTAAAATCTTTGTTATATAACAAAGGTGTAATGAAAAGCTCTTTGTAGATTCAGAATTAGTAAAGCAGGCTGCCTTAGGCTTATCTTATCAAACTAAAGCAAGGGGGCTTGTATGAATCGTATGAAAAAGTTTTGCGGTAAGACCGCGGCTGTGACTGTTTTCTTTCTGACAGCAGTTTGTGGACATGCAGAAACAAAAGCAGGTAAGGTTACGTCACTGAATCTGGATCCACAAACGAATCAGACGACAGTAACTGTTACCTTAGGTGAATTACAGTTGCCGGAGCGTGGCCAGCGCAAGGAAAAGAAAAGCGATGATAAAGAGCGTGATATTGTAACGCTTGGAACAGAAACCGTTTCGTTTACACTCGATGACAGTGTTTCTGTCGAGCTTTTCCGGCCGGAACCTTCAAAAGCTGAGCCTTCTAAAAATGATGAAGATGAAAGGGGGCGGAATACCCGCCATCATCCGAAAATGGCATTCGACTTGCCTGATTCCACTGTTTCTTTAGGCGCTGTAGTTCAGCTAGTCTATGCAGATGACGGAAAAACGGTGGAGACTGTACAGGTTCTTCCCGATATGCGCCGTTCGGCGCTTGCAATGCGCCCCGGACAGCGCCAGCGCGCTCCACAGCAGGGCTGTAACTGCGACCGCATGGACGACAGGCGTGCTCCTCCGATGATGTGGTAAGCAACAGCTGCATGTATTGAAAAAAAGCGGCGGTCATAACCTGCTTGTGCAGGCTGTGGCCGCCGCTTTTGGCTTATGGGCACTTATTTTGCAATCAATGCGTTTGTCGCCTTAACAAAGGCAATCGGGTCTTTGAGCTCTGCGCCTGACACTAACAGTGCCTGGTCAAGCAGGACTTCGGCCACGTTTGCGATGTAGGCTTCGTCGTCGCAAGACTCGAGCGTTTTTACAATCGCGTGCTCGCCGTTTACTTCCAGAATCGGCTTTACTTCGCCAAGGCCGGTCTGTCCCATAGCGCGCATCATGCGCTCCATCTGGATGCCGGGGTCGTTCTCGTCCACGACGACGCAAGACGGGCTGTCAGACAGGCGCTTTGAAAGCGTTACGTCCTTTACGCGATCGCCGAGAGCTTTCTTGAGCTTTTCCTGTACCGGCTTAAAGGCATCTTCCTTCTTTTTGGCTTCGTCCTTGTCCACACCCAGCTCTTCGTCGCTGCCAGCGCGGTTTACGGCCTTCAGATCGTATTCCTTGTACTTCATAAGGCTGGGGATAACGATGTCGTCAATGTCGTCAGCCATGATGAGCACTTCAAAGCCCTTCTTTTTGTATGCTTCAAGGAGCGGAGAAGCACGCAGGTTCTTTTCGTCGCTTCCGGTGATGTAGTAGATTGCCTTCTGGTCAGCCTTCATGCGGCCAACGTAGTCTGCAAAGCTTGTCCAAGCGCCGTCGCCAGTGCCGGACTCGTCGGTGCTCTTAAAGCGCACAATCTCGCACAGCTCTTCGCGGTTTGCATAATCGCCGTAGAGGCCTTCTTTCATCGGACGGTTGAACTCTTTTACAAAGGTATTCCACTTTTCGATTGCGGCTTTCTCGTCGTCAGAGCGTTTAGCTTCTTCGGTCTTGCGTGCCTTGTCGGCAGCATCGCCCATCTTCTTGAACTCACTCAGGAGCTTCTTCACAGACTGGGTTTTAATTGTCTCAAGGATGCGGTTCTGCTGCAGGATTTCGCGGCTGACGTTGAGCGGCAGGTCCTCGCTGTCGATAATACCGCGCACAAAGCGCAGGTAGGCGGGAAGGAGTTCGCGGTCGTCATCGGTGATAAAGACGCGCTTTACGTAGAGCTTTACGCCGCTCTTGTAGTCTGCCTGGTACATGTCGAAGGGAGCGTTTTTCGGAACATAGAAGAGGGTTGTATATTCCTGCGTGCCTTCGGCATGAGTGTGCACGTAGTGGAGCGGATCCTGGCTGTCGTGCGTGGTGGTCTTGTAGAACTCGTTGTAGTCTTCGGCTTTAAGCTCGGACTTAGCACGCTTCCAGAGGGCAGATGCGCTGTTTACCTGATCGACCTTGTTTTCGCTTCCGCTGATGTTGCCCTTGTCGTCGTATTTGTTCTGTACGTAATGCAGGTAAATCGGGAAGGCAATGTGGTCTGAGTAGCGCTTGATAAGCTCTTCAATCTTCCATCTTGAAGCATACTCTTTGCTGTCGTCGTTCAGGTGCATTTCAATTGCAGAGCCGCTTGTTTCGGCCTTGTCGAAGCCGTATTTCTTTGCTTCATCGCTTGTGGCGGAAACTTCTTCGATGCTGTATGAGTTGGTGCCGTCGCTGGTCCACTTCCAGATTTTGCCGCTCTTGTCGCCGGCCTTGCGGGTGTAGACGTTGATTTTGCTTGCGGCCATGAATGCGCTGTAAAAGCCTACGCCGAACTGACCGATAAGGTTTGACTCACCTGCGTTTTTGTCGCTAGCGATTTTTTCGATAAAGGCCTTGGTGCCGCTTCTTGCAATCGTGCCGAGGTTTGCAGTCAGGTCTTCGTCGGTCATACCGATGCCGCTGTCCTGTACTGTCAGCACCTTGTTCGGCTCGTCAAAGCTGATGTCAATTCTTGGCTCGGTGGTGATGTCCTTGTAGTTGTCATCAGAGACGGTCAGGTACTTGAGCTTATCAAGTGCGTCAGAAGCGTTAGAGACAATTTCGCGCAGGAAAATGTCTTTGTTTGAATACATTGAGTGGATAATCAGCTTGAGGAGCTGGTTCACTTCGGTCTGAAACTGATAGGTTGCCATTATATGCCTTCTTGAATGAAATGGAATTAGCCGGAATATTCCGGCAGAGTATCTATACAGAGAAAATAATAACAGAATGCACTAAGCGACAAGAGTTTTAGTGCATTTTTTTTAGAGTTTTAGTCTTCTGTGGCTGGAGAGTCAGCATCTTCAACTGTTACAGAATCCATCACTATGGGGCGATTCTTGAACTGAACGATGCTGAGTGAAATGCCTGTAATGATGAGTGCAATGCCGCCGAGCCGTACTACAAAGTCACCGATTTTTTCTGATTTGATGATGAAAAGAATGAGTGCGAGTATGACGGATGCTGCTACTTCAATTACAGACTGGCGTATTGCGTAGCCGTTTCTTTTAAGCTTGGAAATTGTGTATGTTTCGAGAGCCGCAGATGCAAGCAGGTAAAACGCAAGCGCATAGGTCATGATTGTCCAGAAGACTCTCTGGATGATTACCGGCAGGAATACTGCAAGCAGGCCGACGCCGACGCTCATCCAGCCGCGAATCATCATGATGGAAGCATAGTGTTCATCGATAATAAGATTTCGTGCGGTATACAGGATAAAAATGCCGTTGCAAACTGCGATTAAGCCAAGAATGATGACGGCAACTTTACTGAATACATCCGGCTGAATGGCCATAAACAGACCGACAGCAACGACCATAAAACCTAAAAAAAACTTATTTCTATCCATGACGTAACTATACCGCTTTTACCATTGCACCGTCCACTGTTTTTCTGTCGTAAGCGTCAGGGCTTCTCCCAGCGACAGTGTGGCAGTCGTCTTTTTTTTGCCGTCGGGCGAGCGTAACTCGATTGAAATCGTGCCGCTGGCTAGGCTTTTTGCAAAATCCGTGCCGTATAATCCTGCCAGCAGGCCGGTATATTCTTCGACTGTCAGCTGCTCGTCAGTTAATGCGGGAATCATCAGCAGGTCGAAGTACATCTGTGTTTCTTCTGTAGAAAGCCCGTACAGCATCTTGTACTGTGTCGGTCCGAGCGTAAGCGTCAGGGACTTTTTCGTCCGGGTGAGGAGGCCGGTTGCAGGAAGCGGGCCTGTGCTTAAAACGGGATAGGTTCCCGAGGCGCTGACTCCCAGCGTGGATGTGTTTTTTGCTGCAATAGCGGAAAATCCTGCTGCTTCCATTACGGTGCGTACGTCGCTGGCGGCGATAATCGGGATTGATTCGTCAGAGGATGAGCCTGCCACCGTGCTGATAAGCGAGCGCAGTGTCTGCGTTGCTGCTTCTGAAAACTGTGAGTCGAACGTCACGGAGGCGCCGTTTTTGTCATCAGCCTGAACAGAAATGCTGGTAGAGCATGCTGCTGTCAGCGCGGAAAACAGCATGCAGGAGCAGATAATTGAGGCGAGTGTCAAATGTTTCATATTCTACCGTTTATAACAAAGATTTCAGCGGGAATGTTACACGCAATCCTGTTGAAAACACAAGCCCCGAGGCGATGCTGTCGACGCCTGCAAGCGCGGCACCGTTTGTCCGGTTGAAGATTGTGTAGTGAATGTCCTGTACCAGCGACAGGGCGACATGTTCGCTTTTTGTCAAAGAAGGCGTCTGCCAGCAGATTCCCATGATGCCGGGAAAGAATGATGCTTCTATTTCGGTGTCGCTGTCGCCGGGAAGGCTTGGCGTTCCGAAAGACAAAACAGGCCCCATGTAAGCCCGGACGTATTCACCGAAACTCAGGCTTGCTACAAGCGGCAGCTGGAAGACACCGGTGCCGCTGTCGTAACGCAAAAATGCACCGATTCCCGGCTGCAGCGTTTTTCCGGCATACTTTGCGTGAATCAGGCCGCTTGCGCCACGAAAATTGAGCCTGATGTTGCGGGATGTAAAGAAATTCCAGTCTACGAAAAGGCTTCCGTCGAGAATCACAGAGGAGAGGAAGGGTGACTGGCTTCTGGAAGCGGCTTTATTGCCGGATGATTTTGCCTGAGGAGTGCTTTTTGCTTGAGTTTTAGCTACAGCATTTTTTTTGGCAGGCTCTTCTGCGAGCGCTTCTGATTTTGAAGCCGGCAGGAATCTTCTTGCGCTGTCGTAATGGTTTTTCCAGTAGTTTTCGCGGAGCGACGAGATGATGACGCCGGTGTTCGGGCCGTCGCTTGCGGCATGGATAAACTGTGAGTTTCCGATGTACACGCCGACGTGCGAAATATCTCCGCTGGCAGTCGTCTTAAAGAATACAAGGTCGCCGGCTTCTTTTTCGCTGTCAGCAATGGGCTTGCAGAATGCGAACATGGCGGATGTTTTCCGCGGCAGCTGGAATCCGATTGACTCTCGGGAGCAGGTAAAAATCAGGCCTGAGCAGTCAAATGCGTCGGGACCGATTCCGCCGGACTGGTAGGGGCGGCCGATAAACTGCTTGCTGTAATCAACAAAGGTCGTCCTCATTTCTGCGGCTTTTTCAGGAGATACAGACTGAGCGCATAGCTGAGGAATCAAAATGACAAGGAAAAAAAGTATTATTAAAAAAACTGGAGTCTTCTTCATACTTCTTTTATTATCGGCCGATTTATGATACGCTGAACTAGTATTGAGGTAAAAACACAGTACTATCTTCAATCTGGGGAGAACATTATGAAACATTATATGGAGCTGCTGCAGGAAGCGGCGGCAAAGAATGGACCGCTTTGCGTCGGGCTTGATACGGATCCTTCATACTTACCGGCAGCGCTGCTTAAGGTTTTTGATTCACCGGCAGATGCCGTTCTTGCATATAACCGTGAGATTATTAAACGCGTTACAGCCGAAAAGACAGCCTGCTGCTGCAAGGTGCAGATTGCCTACTACGAAGCGATGGGCATTGCCGGACTAAAAGCCTATATCGAAACGATTGCCGCTGCAAAGGAAGCCGGCCTGATTGTTATCAGCGACATAAAGCGCGGTGATATTGCGGATACTGCAAAGGCATACGCGCGGGCACATTTTGAAGGCGACTTTGCGACAGATATCATCACTGTTAATCCCTACATGGGCTTTGATACGCTGAAGCCGTTTGCGGATTACTGTAATCCGGCGACAGAAGATAAAACGGGCGGCAAGGGCATGTTTGTCCTTTTGCGGACATCAAATCCCGGAATGGTTGATATTGAACAGCAGGAGCTTAAAGCCGGTGGCCGCGTTCTGGATAAGACGGGTGCTGAGTTGAAGCGCCTGGGCGAAATGTTTAAGGCTGTGTATTCTGAGCAGACCTGTTCTCCAATCGGCGCAGTTGTAGGCTGTACCGAAGAAAGCGATGCGCGGGCGTTGCGGGACGCATACCCGGATTTGTTCTTCCTGATTCCAGGTTATGGTGCTCAGGGCGGAGCTGCAAGAATTGCGGCAACGCTTCTGGATAAAGCCGGCGGCACGGTAAACTCTTCGCGCGGCATTTTGTGCGCATGGAAAAAGTCACCGGAGCTTGCTGACAGGGTCGAAAGCGGAAATCTGTGTCTTAAAGAGATTGCGGATGCGGCAGGAGACGCTGCCCGCGCGGCAAAAGAAGATTTGCTGAATGCAAAAAAAGAACTTGGTCTGTAAGCGACTGCCGGAAGGCAGGGAAGCTGGCGCGGGCCGGTAATAAAAAAGCTGTCCGAAGGAAAGCGGGGCGTATGATTTTAGTCTCCTGCTTTTTCCGGGCAGCTTTTTTTATTGTATGGGAAAAAAGGCGCCTGTTTTTTGGGCGCAACAGTGTTTATTTTTTCCCGAGTGCGACTGATTTTTCGTAGGTAGCTGTTACTGCCTCAATCACGCTGTTTCTAAGGCCGGTGCGTTCCAGCGCTGCCACGCCTTCGATTGTGGTGCCTGCAGGTGAGCAGACGCCGTCCTTTAAGTCCGCAGGCAGGCGGCCTGTTTCCAGCATCATGCTGGCGCTGCCTTTTACGGTCTGCGCGGCATAGATGTATGCCTGTTTGCGCGGCATGCCGAAGCGTACTGCCGCATCTGCGAGCGCCTCGATGAACATAAAGACAAAAGCCGGTCCAGAGCCGCTGACAGCGGTCACGCAGTCCATGAGCTTTTCGTCTACCTGCTCCACCTTACCGGCGCTTTCCAGCAGTTCCTTTACAGCCTCGACATCGTAGCTGTGGGCGCTGGAATTTGCTGCCAGTGCTATCATGGCTTCACCTACAGCGGCTGGCATATTGGGCATAATGCGCACCAGGGAATGGGTGTTGCCGGCGGGAGTAGCGCTGTTCAGCGTCTTGTGCAACGTTTCAATGGGAAGGCCCGCCGCCATTGAAACAATCGTGGCGTCTGGAAGCAGACTGCCGCTGATTTCCTGCAAGACTGTCGTTACGAAAGCAGGCTTTACTGCCAGAAAAACGATTTTAGCGTTTTTTACGGCGAGGGCGTTGCTTTCGGCAGCGTTACAGCCGATACTCGCGGCAAAAGCCTTTGCTTCCTCCGCTGTTGCGGCGCTGACCGTAATGTTTTTTGCAGTGACGACGGAAGCTATTGCCCTCATCAGGGCGCCTCCCATCACACCGCAGCCAATACATGCAATTGTTGTCGTAATCATGCTGCCAGTGTACAGCGGCAAAAGCTTTTGGGCAATGTGTTGGCCCTCGGCAGCGGACATAACAAGATTTTCATTTGAAACTTTCCTGCCAAAAAAGTAGAGTAAGCATGTTGAACTCGTTGCAGGAGTCTACTGCTACCCAATCATTAGTTTCTTGTTTAGTACGGAGAAAATCATGAAACACACTGGAATGGGGGCAGTGGCGCTTTTTACAAGTGCGCTTTTCGTCTGCTCCTGCGTATCTGCCAAATCAGAAAAAAACGGGCAGGAAAATCCTGCAGAAAACGCTTCCGCCGAAGCAGCTGCTGCTTCTCAGAGTATTTCAGGCGTTAAGGCTGTCACCACCATTGCCGAAAGTTTTGGTGACGGCGAAAAAGTGTCTGCGGTCGTCGTGGAATACGAGGACCCCATTGACGCCGAATCTGTCTCGGCTGCCTCCTACACGGTGGAAGGCCGCAGTATCGAAAGCGTCTTTACCAACAGCGCAGCCGCGACTGGCTTTTCGCCCAAAAAAAGAACAACTGAGTAAGAAGTAAAAAAAGGCGGGATTGTAGCTGCGCGTGAAGTGCATTATCGGAAGCCCGATATGGTACTGCCTAAGGGGTCGTTTGGTACGGCCATATCGCCGTATGGTACTGCCAAACGCCTCCTTTGGTACGGCCATAATCCGCCTGCCGCAGCAGACACTGACACCATCAGCCGCCAGTGCCCCGGCGCCAAGGTCGGCGCTTCAGTAAATGCCCGGACAGAAAGCCAACGGCTTTGTGTCGAGTTTAGAATTGACATGGAGGTCAAATCAGCCCGGCGCCAAGGACGGCGCTTCAGTAAATGTGTGGACAGAAAGCCAACGGCTTTGTGTCGAGTTTAGAATTGACATGGGGTCAATTCTAAACTCTAAATTGATCCACCTGGGCGTTCATCTCGTTGATGGCGTCTTTCATCTGCAGTGTTGTGCCGTTCAGTGCATCGCCGGTCTGGCTGATGGTGCGGGCGCTGGAACTCATCTCGTCAGTACTCTGGAGCATGACGGTCGTAGCTTCCTGCAGGTGGCGCACTTCCTCAAGAATCTGCTTGTTGCCGATAGACATCTCGTGGCTGGCAGTGCGGACTTCGGTCGTGCTGTCGTTCATCGCATGCAGTGCTTCGCTAATCTGCTGGCTTCCGAGGGTCTGCTCTTCCATTGCGGCTTTAATCTGACGTACGAGCTGGTCGGTTTCGCCGATTTTTTCGGACACGTTCTGGAAGGCTGCGCTGCTTTCAGAAGAAGCGGCTACAACGCTGGTAATTGAATCTTTGATGCTGTTCAGCTGGTCGCCGATTGTCTTTGACTGCGTGCTTGATGTTTCGGACAGCTTTCTGATTTCGTCTGCAACAACAGAGAAGCCTTTGCCCGCTTCGCCTGCGTGTGCAGCCTCAATAGCTGCGTTCATTGCAAGCAGGTTTGTCTGTTCGGCAATTGCTGCGATGGCGGCATTTGCTTCCTGCAGCATTTCTGACTGGCTTTCAATCTGCTTGATGCGGTCGTTTACGTCATCCTGCTTTGCCGAGCCGTTCAGCGCGGTTTGCTGCAGAGAGTCGAAGCTG
>JAILRG010000120.1 GCA_024698325.1 Treponema sp. | reverse complement strand
GCCTGCCTCTTATACGGAAAAAAGCACTGAATGTATATACTTACTGACCGTAAGCCCCGCCGCTTCTGCACGCGCTTCAAGCGCTTCTTTCTCAGCGGCCGTCATGCGCACGGCAACCTGCACATCCAGCTTGATTTCTTTGTAAGCGCCGGTCGTTCCTTTCGGGCGTCCGGCGCCCTCACGTTTTCCGCCCTTTGGCATTACAGCGCCCCGAACTTAATTGCAAGGAACACAGCAACACCGAAAATGGCGCCACGGAAGGTTTCTTTTGCAATCCACAATAAAACAGCTTTTGTCTTTGTTGACATATTCGCACCCCTGGAGTAAAGTATGAGTACCAGAGATAAGCCGCGTCTGGAGTGAGCGACTTATCTTGCATCCGCCGGTTAAAGCATACTACAAATCATGTAGATTGCCACACCGACTAAGATGTCGTAACAAGCCCGTAAAAGCAGGTCTAGTGCTTTGCGGGCTATTTTCTTTGTTACATCCCTCATGCTTTACTCCTTACTAAGATTATCACCGGGCTAACAGCCCTGCATGAGTAGAATATATCACAATTAGATTATTTTGTCAATACTATTATTCTATTTACTCACCACCGTATTTCTAAACAGTCTTCAAGAGTTCCAGCAAAATTTTTTATTATCAGACATTTATAACCTTTCCGCTCTAACTTCTTCATAGCAAGCCATGTAGCAAACCTGTATTTTTTGTCTATTTTGATATCACACCAGCTCTTAAACGATTCTGCAAAAATTGACTCATCCGCAAGGTACATGATGTGTTTATACTCACGTCTTAATTCCGCTTTTCGATCCTTCTTCATTCTCTTTCTTTTCTGTTCCGCTGTCATAGCCTCGCCCTCTTCACTCCACCGTTACCGGCTCTATCTCAATCTCGCACCGAGGTGCGCCCCGCTCATACCGGTTGTGTATGTAAATGTCGTGCACAATCCTCCAGTTGTCGTCACTCAATACGTCCGCATCCAGCAATGCGTCAAGGATAGAGCTTGCCGCATTGTCGCTGTCGCGCCGGTGATAGTCGCCGTGCGTGAATGTGATATGCACCACGACGGCGCAGGCTATCGGCGGGTGTATGCCCTGCTTTATGCGCTGCACGTTCAGCGCAAGCACGGCTGCCGTATGCCATGCGTTGTACGCCTTGCCGGGAATGTTCTTGCCGTTGGGCAGCATCTGCCGGCTGTTTTTCTTTGCTGGTGTTTCGCCGTCAAGCGTGAACGTGTACACTATTCAGCCTCCCGTAATTTCCGGCGCTTTCGCATGTTATGCGCGAACGTGCCGCCGCTCCTGGCGTTGCGCGTCTCCTCGCTGGTGGTATGATACGCACCGCAGGCAGCGCAGAAGTACACGCGTCGAGGTGTTTTCCGTGCCGAGCTTTTCCGGCAGGATTTGCCGTCACGCCAGACGTGCTTTTTGCAGTCGGCGACAATCTCATTTGCACGCCGTCTGCTGTAGCATATTTTCCCGCACTGCGGGCAGAGCCGTTCGCTCATGCGTCAGCCCTGGCCAAAATCAAAGCACAGCTGTACTGCGTGCTGTCCTTCCCGACTGCCTTCATCACTTTTTCCCCCTTCCATCTCTTTTTTTGCCATCTGGTAAGCCGTGCGCTCGTCTACACCTTGCAGCATTAAGGCTGTGGCGAGCTTGGCGCACCGCTCGGCTTTGGTGCGATAAAAAAGCGCATGTATAACCGCCTGCTTTAAGGCGCTTATATAGTTGCTCTTTATCACGTAACTGCCGCCGTAGCGCTTCATTATGTACATGACCGCATCGTATGCTTTTTCAGTGTACCAGTCGGCGCTGTTGCGGTAGCCGATGTTTTTAACTTCCCTTTTGACAATGCGTCGTGCAACCTCTGCCGCAAACGTCCACAGTTCCGCGCGGCTCTTTTCGCTTCCGGTTGAAAGCCAGTCGAATTGCAAGCGCAAAAGCCGTGCATTGTCGCTGTCGTCAGCCGGAATCTGGCTTATAAGATGGCTGTAGTCCGGCTTTAACTCGCCGAACAGAAAGCCGTCGGCGCTTACTTTTTTAGCTCGTTTCGTACATAGCTCCCCTCACACCCCTGTACTAAGACCTAAGCCGCATCCGGCACACGATGCTTTTTCTTATACGCCTGAATCACATACTCTGTCGCTTTGCGCACTTCCGGCTCCAGCCTGTTGTGAAAGCCGTAGCACTGCTTTATGGTAAGCGTCGGAAGCGAAAGCTCTATCGTGCAGAACGGCACGCCCACTGCGTCCTGCTTCCGCGCAAACAGGATAAGACTGTTTCCTTCTGCCTGTTTTGCGTTGTAGCCCATGCGTCCGACACAGTGTCCGAGCGCATTACCTTCTGCTATAAGCTCGCCTGTGTCACATGCGACCATAAACACAAATCCGCTCTTTTTAACGCCGGAAAGCTCCGCATAATGCACCGCCGTCTCAAGCATTCCTTCGTCCACAAGTTCGTCTTTGTGTGCGCTGTACAGCCTTGTGTACTCGTCATGCGCGCGCCTAAAATCCTTCGGAAACGCAACCCGGCTGTTTTTAAGGCTCATGCGCAGGCCTTTGCACGCTCTCCAGTAATCGTTTGCGCTCCAAAGGTTGCGGTCCGTGGCAGAATCAAGCCACTTCTGCACCATAAGCGGCGTGGTGCCGTCCGGGAAGTCTGTGCGCACGGCTTCCGGGATATTGTGCCATGTCTTTTCGCATTTCACTTTAGAAAGCCTGTCGGTGTAGTATGAAAGCGGGTCGATGTTCTTTCTGAACGCTGGAAGCACCCATGCGCCGGAAATGCCGCACCGCTTGATGTCTTCGGCATAGCGGAAAACGTATTTTCTGAACTGCTTTGATTCAGCAAGGAAAGTAAGCGCCTTATCACTGAATGTCGTAAGCCCCAGCTTTCCCAGCATTTCAAGCGCAGGATTATTGCGGTACCGGCGCACATACTCGCACACGTCAGTAAAATCAGCAGAGTAGCCGCAGTACAAAAGCGTTTTATCAAGAGAAGCGAGGCGCCCGCTTGTCACCAACGGGAAACGGTACAGGCGCTTAGAAAGGTCGTCGCAGGCTTCATCCAGATTTTCTTCATAGCCGTACCACCGAGAGCCTTTGCCGTAATGGCCGTATGCCACAAGCCCGCCAAAATTCCGCATGACAAGATTCCGGCACAAGGGCGGAAGCTCTGCGTTTTCCGCAAACGCCGCGCAGAGCGTAATGCCCACCCCGCGCCGCTTTGTGGTTTTGTAGCTGTAGACAAGCTCGACAATGCCGGCGCCCTCTGCAAAAGCCGCAATCGAAAACTGGAATGTCTGAAAGCGTGCCGCCCATGCGCGGATTTTTGCCCAGTCGTCGCCCGAAAGCTCGTAGTCGTATCTGCCTTTCTGGCAGTTTGCCCATAAAATCCATTCAGCCGTAGTCATTAGAAAAGCTCCATGTTGATCCATTCGTGCACGGTCGGCTCTTTTTTAGCCTTCTCTTTCTGCGCTTTCTTTTCAGCCTTTGCGCTTTCCTTGCGCTTCCGCTCTGCAAGCACGTCCTTTTTCCAGCCCTCGCTTTCCTCGGCTTTTGGTGTTTCAGTGTGTTGCGGTGTGTTTTCGAGTGTTGCCTCGTTTTCTTCGGTCTGCTCTTCTGTTTCGTCGGCTTCGTCCGCTTCCGGGCTGTTTGATTTCTTGTTTTTCGGCTCGCAGTCGATGGAATCTTCCAAAAGGTAATGCACCGCCCAGCCGTAAACCTCTTCGTCAGGAATACAGGCGACGTTGTTCTTTGCCTGCTTCCGCGCTTCGTCCGTGACGTATTTTAGAAGCCCGTCCATGCTCTTGTTTTCTTTCTTGCACGCTTCGGCAAGTGTCGTGTCGGTCTTTATGCGCTCTTTTAAGTAAGCGGCAATCGCTTTCTTGTACGCTTCTTTGTACGTTGTCTCAATGTCCGTCATTTATCACACCTCCTAAAAAATGTCGAACTGCTCCGCACCCGCTGCCATCGGTTGCGGCTGCCTTGGCGGTAACTGCGCCGCTGGCCGTAAGCCGTAGCTTTTCATGAAAGCCTTGGCAGAAAGCGGGATAGTGTCCGCTTTTTTGTTCCACGTCCAGGCGCCCGCTTCAAGGCTGTAAAAACCGCACGTGCATTTCGGCGCTTGCTTGTCGGTCATGTCGAGCGGTTTTCCGCAGTCCGGGCAGAGCTTTGGCTTTGTCGCCTCGCGCTTTTCTGCGTCCGCCTTTGCCTGCGCTTCTTCTTTGAGCCGCTCCAGGTGGCTTGTGTAGTCAAAGCGCAGGCTGTCCCAGTTTAAGAGCGCGTCGCGGAAAATCAGCCGCATTTCGTCAGCTGTCTTTCCGGCATACTGCGCCTTTATTTTCTGCTCGCAAAAAGCAAGGTAGTCAGGAACATCAAGCCCGCTTGTGCGTGCGTCTATGCGCTGGTAGGTCTCTGCGTCATAAAAGTAGCCGCGAGAAACGCACCACGCTTCCGACACTGTCGCCGGACTAACCGGCTGCACGACGGCTTTCTGTTCCGCTACCGGCGTGACGCTCTGGGCACTCACATCCGGCGCTTTTTCTGTGACGGCCTCTGCCTGTGCGGTTTCTTCCGTCTCCTGCTCTTCTGTCTCGCAAGCGGGCGCCGTTTGAGCGGGTGCGGCGCTTGGCTCGGCGGTCTCTGCCTTTTTCGGTCTGCCGCCTTTTTTGCCTGCCGCACTCCGCTTGGCGCATTTATCTTCGTAGCGTGCTGTATCGTCGTCTATCTGGCGCTTTATTTTCAGCCAGACTGTACGCTCTAGCCCGCTTACGTCCGGTTCGGTTCCGTACATCGCATAGGCGACAGCACGGAGTGTGAAAGGCTCCCTAAACTCCTCGGGCAAATCTTCCACCCAGTCAAAATGAAATACGAATGAATCTTTCATGCCTCAACCGCCTTGAATCGTTTTGTTGCCCAGATTACGCCGCTTTGCGTAAACATGAGCTTATTGCGCACAAGGCGCTTGTCCTTGCACAGAAACGGTGTCGGCACGGACTTAAAGTAGCGCTCGTAGTCGAAATACGGCACGTAGTAGCGGATGCCGTCGCTGTCGCATTTTGCGTAAATGATTTTTGCGTCGGAAAGCACCTTAAAAAACTTTTCAGCGCCTATGCCGGTCATTTTTCCGACGGTGCCGATTTCGGTAAGGTTTGAGCTTTCTGCCACATTGTCGTACCATTCGACTTTGGGCTTCTGCTCAATGACGGCAAGCTCCGCTTTTTCGACACGGGCCTTGAGCGCGTCGTTTCTGCGCTGCAGAATGGTGAGCGCGTTTGCAATCGTCAGATTTTCTTCGTACTCGGTCGATACAAAATCAATCTGACGGCTTTGCAGGTTGCGGCTCTTCTGGATTTCCATCTTGATGATGGTTGCCTGTTTTTCGGTATAGCGCGGAGTCTGTCCCTGCGTGAACTTCGGAAGTACATCCGAAGTTGCATTTATGCGCTGAACCGTCTTTGTAACTGTCGAAACGTCAACGCTCAAAGCGTCTGCCAGTTCTTTTGTCGTTACTGTTTTTTGTGTCTGCAATTCGTTCATGTTCACACCTCCGCAATCTTCTGAGCGACTGCGGCGATTGTGGCGCAGTCAAAAGACACGCCGCAATGCTCCAGCTTAAAGTGTACGTAGTGGCCTGATTTAAACTCGGAAAGCTCAAAAATCCGGCGGTCAGTGTCGATTGCATAGGCGTGTTCGTCACGGGCGCCCACTGACTTTTCCCAGCCCGGAAGGAATACAACGCCGTCGCAGGTGTCAATCATCGCGCGGTCTACGTGCATGTAGTCGCTGTAATCAAATCCTGCCGGAAGCACGGCGGGCGACATGACGGAAAAACCGCATCCGCGGAAGATGTCCGCCCAGGAATCAAACTTGACCTTGTAATCTTTGTGCCCGGTTATCGGACCTGCTAAATACACTTTCATTTTTTTCACCACCCTGTTTTTTGATTTTTAGAACGGAATAGTATCGTCGAATCCGGGATTAGCCGGCGGCGCATACTGCTCACTGTAGCCTTGCTGCTGGTATTGCTGACCTGGAGTACTCAGTTGCTGACCGCCTGGCGCCTGTTGATGGGCGCCCGCCTGTTGTAACTGCTGCCTCTTCTGGGCATCCGGCAGAATCACCATGTAAGACGGATTTGACTTGTCCTTCTTGACGTTGATGCAGCCGACTTTTCCGCGCCAGTTTTCCGTGTTCCAGTCGCCCCGCTGAATGCCGAATGCGTCAAAGAAGCTCGTTATCTGACGGTCCCAGCTTACCTGCATATCCTGCAAGGTCTTTCCCGCCATCTGTGCGCTTGCCGGCACGTCCTGCGGATACAGCGGACGGTCAAAGTAGCGCTTCGTGTCCGGCTTAAAGCCCTCGTAGCTGTTGCCGTTCATGTCCTTGATGTTCAGGAATACGTCAAAGTAGCTCTTGCCGTCTGTAAGCTGGCCGAACTGCGCGCCCCTGATCTGTGCCTTGTACTCACCTTCCGGAAGCTGCGGTGCGCTTTCCTGCGGTGTGTAGCCCTGACCAAAACCCATTGTTTTGCCCTCCTGTTTATTTTTTTACTGTTGCCAGTTCTTTGAGTGTGTCGTACCAGCTCCCGCCAGCAAGAAAGGCGGAAGCGTCCCTGCGGTCACGTTTTGCAATGTAACGGCTGTTGTATGTCGTGTCGGTGACCGCCTGCTGAATCACGGCAAGCGCCAACATCCGCCAGCCGTCGTAGCTGGTTCTTATGCCGCTTTTCACTTTTGTCGCGCTGGAACGTTTTTCCATTTATCTGCGCCCCCGTTTTTCCATTTTCGCAAGGATGCTGTCGGCAGCCTTTGAAAGCACGTCCTCTGCGCTCACCCGGTGAGCGCCTATGTACTCGTCCAGCTCCGAAAGCAGGAAAAGATAATTGCTTTTAGAAAGCGCATAAAACGGGATTTCGCGCGCCCGACACTTTGCGTACAGCGTCTGCCGGCTTAATCCCAGGTACTTTGCCGCCTCGTCGGCGTGCACGTAGTTTTTCTGCTGCATCGGCTTTCCCCTCGTCTTTTTTTTGACTGTATGCCAGTCGCCGGGACTCGGACCCGACACGCCGCAAACAAGGCGCTTGTAAGACCTTGCTACTCCTTGCGACTGCGCCCGCACTGGCTCCCGGCTTGCTGTTTCGCACTGCCCTTTCCGCCGGAGAGCGGGAAAAGTTCCAAATTACAGTGTCAGCCCCTTGCCGGGCGGCTAAGCCTTATACCAAAAGCGCTAGATAAGGCCTTTTTGAAAAAATGTGAATAACACAGTTTCCTGTGCACGGACGGCCACTATTGCCAAGCCGCCCGAATATATCAGCCGTGTTCGCAGTCCATACGGACAAGCGCCGGACGATACCAACGTTTACGCAAGCACGACAAACTCTTTGTTTGTTACGTGCTCTTTTATGTAGTCTTTGATTTTTTCCATAGCGGCAGCACGCCATGCGCCGCCGTCTGCCTCAAAGAGCGCAAAAACTGGTTCTCCGTCATGATTTTTTCTCACGCGGAAAAGGAATTTGCTTTCCGGCTGGTCAACCTCGCGAAATGTGCGGAAAGGTTTAAGCGATACAATCGGCTTTGTTGTTTTTTCGTCAACGAGCGCGCCGGACAGTCCGCTTTTCATTTCGACTTTCTGCGTGATGCCGTCGTCGGTTGTGGTCACGGCTGAATCGTTACGAATGCCGCTTGCGTATGAAAGCAAGTAGGTTTGATCATCGGTTTTCTGCATCAGTGAAAGCAATTTGATGATAAACTCTTCCTGAGAAAGCCAGTCACCGAATGGGAATTGGTCAAGGTGGCGGTCAAGTTCCGTGCAACACAATATTTCTCGCCGGCGCTCACTGTCACCGTCGATTGTTGATATAAAGCAGACGTTGTTCACGCCGGAAATTGAAGCGTAGTAACCCGCAGAGCCTTTCCCATCAACAGGCAGAATCTTGTTGACATAATCACAGAAGCCAGAAACAGTGTTTAATTCAAGCGTTTTTGCCATTGGCTCCGCGTCCACGCGCTCTAAATTGCGTGCGGAATACGTCTTCCCGCCTACGCTAACTGTGTAACTGTCTTTTACAAGCTGTTCGATTTTCTCGATTGTCTCTTTTCCCTGGTCCATATTTTTTAGCCTCCCTATACTTTTGCCGCTTCAAAAGCCAGAGCTTCAAACGGCAGAATTTCCTGCTTGACATTTTCCTCAAACGCACCCAGTTCGCCGTTTTCGTCTCTGCTGAAAAACATTGACTTTGAATGCGGCTTGACCGCTGCAAGCTTTGTACTGACGTTTATCTCGGTTTCAGCCGTAAGCCGGTCTTCACTCGGCTTGATTTTCAGCGTCAGCGTGATACCGCGCACAGCCTTTGCCGGAGTGTTGATGTCCTCGATGTTCGCCAGCACTTTTTTCATTGCGTCTGCAAAATAATCGTTTGCTGCGCCACCAGAAAGGTTTGACAGGTCTACCCTGCTTCTTTCGCCCATTTTTATACCTCCACGTATCTTGGTATTCCGTTTACAACACGCGCCAGAGCGGAAGCTCCCGTGCGCTCATTCTTTTTGCCTGTGCCCTTGTGTACAGGCGGAGAGCGGGCGCCCTGTACGGCGCATAGCCGGTCTTGTTGTAAGACCGCGCCCAGTCGCAAGCCCACTGCTCCATCTGCTCTGCATCTGCCATGCGTTCGGTGTACTCGTTCATACATACCCCCGTACAAAAAGATAGCCCGCCGCGCGAACGGTCCATTTTTCGCACGACGGGCTTGTATCAAAAACGGCAAGGGTGTGATGCTTGCCGGTATGACCTAAACTGTCTGCTGCCTCTGGACCTTCGGCAGTTGTTGCGCAAGACCGCTTTAGCGGAGAGCGCAACAGGCATTTGTCAATGCCTGTGCACACTGTACAGTGTGCTTTTTTTTGTAAACCTCAAATGTGGTTTACTTGATTATTTATAAACCGCATTTGTGGACTTGTCAATAGTTTTAATACGCTTTTGTGGTTTTTTTGTCGAAAATTAAGACATGATGCAGGCAAACGGCTTACAGATTGTCACAAGGCTGGATTCTCTCCTTGCTGAAAAAGGCGAAAACAGAAACATCGTCTGCGCAGCCCTCGGGCTTAAGCAGCAGACCATTTCCGGCTGGTACACTCGCGGATCAATACCAAAGGCCGACGACGCTCTGCGCATAGCCGACTACTTAGGCGTGTCGCCCTGGTGGCTGGTCTTTGGCGAAGAAAAGCCGGATGCTTTGAGCCTTTCGCAAGCAAGCGAGCCGCCAATAAGCCGGGAAGATAAAAAGCTGTTGGAAGAGTGGCACGCGCTCACCGCAGAAGAGCAAAAAAGCGTGCGGGCACAAATAGCAGGCATAAAAGTGCTGAGGCAGGAAGCGGCAGCAGAAGAAGCTGAGGCAGCAAAAAAAGCCTAGCGCTAAGAAGCCTTGCGGCAGGGTGGTGTGTCGTCTCCGCATCAAGCGGGTTTTAAGCAAACAAGCAAAAAGCCGGAAGTGTCTAAAAATCAAAAAGTAATATTTTACGTGGCGCCCTGCACCGCAAGTTATCCACAGGCAAATCAAAAGCAAATAACGCGCAAATTACAAGCAAATAAAAAACTTAGTTTTTAAGCGGTTTCGCGCGCAATCATAATCATCATCATTTTCATATTCATAATCATATACATATTCATATTCACCAAAGCAAAAAAAAAGCAAAAATACCAAATGCTTTTTCGTGAAAAGCAAAAAAAGCATTTGCTTTTATGTGAAAAACAAAAAAAGCAATTGGTTTTTCACGGAAAGCAAAAAAAAAGAGCGGGCGCCCTGCCCGCTTGCTGGTTATTACTCTTTGTCCTTTCGTTTTTTCCTGGCGTTATCTCGGATCCTGAGTATTGTGCCGATTGTAAAAAGCAGCGCTCCGGCGACTGCAAAACAAATAGCCAAAATGTGAAGTATCTGTATTGTCAAGGTTGACACCTCCAATATAGTGTGGTAACCTTTAGGAGCAACGGATTTCCAGTCCGTTGCTCCCGTTCGTTACTTAGCTGACAGCCACATAACGAACTGCAAGATTACCTCCAGAAGAGCGGCAAGTCCGGCTAAAAACGTGCCAATCGACTGGAGCCAAGAGCGGCGGCTTTCGTGGTCTCGCCGCTTTTTTCGTTTAGAAGATTTATACTTCATCTTCTAACCTCTTGACCCGCTCGTAATGCCTAACCGCCTAAAAGCCCGTCAAGCAGACGGGTGAGCGCGTCTAGCTGGCCGAACATGCACAGCTGCAATATCTCCGCCTTGAGTGCATTCGAGTATTTTATATAGCGGTGGCGCATCTTCTCCATGCGCTCAAAGTCGGCAGGGTGCTGCTTTTTCATCCAGTCGGTATAGAACGGCTCTGCTTTGTTGTGGTGCCGCCAGTGGTGCACGTGGCATTGTGTGTATGCGTTCGGCGGATAAAAACGCAGTGCGGGATTGGCGCCCACGCTGAAAAAATGCGAGCATTCAAGCTGACCTGAGCACAGCTCGCAGTCCTTTACCATGCATCTACCGTCCCGCCATCTGATTGCGGCGTTAAAGGCTTCCTGCACCTTCTCAATCGGGATTTTTTCCATGCCTGAAAAGTCATTTTCCGGCGGTTGACGCGCTCACTTTTTGCACTGTATCTTGCTTATAGAGAGACGGTTTCGGAAAAGTTGCCGAAAAATGCGCGGAGGCTATGCGGATAAAAACGTGCAAAGGCTTGTATAGTAAAAAGTTTGTACTTCAAGTCTTGTTCCGGGCACTTAAAGACCGTCGATAAAATCGACGGTCTTTTTTTTGTATACTGTTGTTTGATTTTGTGGTATTTGGTGGACGCAAAAAGAACTGTGCAAGACGGTAAAATGCGGTCATACTGCGGCCACAATGCGGTCATGAGAACTGTGCAGAAGGTGTGAATCATGGGCGTAAAAATCAGGATTCGGCGGGGCATCGTGCACGGAAGACTCTTAAAAAGAATTCAAGTTAGACAGCAAATAGCGCAGTGCCTGCTCATTTGGAATGACAACACCGCGCAAAAGCTTATCCATCAGCATTGGGGCCAGCGCCATGGCTCGTTCGGCCTCTGTTCCAATGACAAGAGAGACATTAAATGCAAAAAGAAGGCCCAGCTTTTTGAAGTAGGCTTCCATTTCTTCGGGATTGCTTATTCCCGTGTATTTCGTAAAGAAGCTTTTTCCAACTGCAATTACTTTATCGGCTGGAAGACCAACGCTTGCCTCGATGCTGCTTGCAGAATTTCCACTTGGCGCTACAATCATGTCCCGGTAGATTCCAACCAAATCATAGGCTGTCGGTCCGTTACACATTTCAGGCATATCAATAAGAAGAAGCTCTCCGTCCTGAATCATTATGTTTCCCGGGTGCAGGTCATTGTGAATGATAGTGTCGGTGTCAGGAATGCAGTCAATGAGGCTTTCAAGCAAATCTCTTTCTTCCGGGCTTGTCCACTGGGCAATTTTCGGAACTCTCTGGTGCAGGACGCTTTTTAAGTCGGTGAAGGTGCCTGGCTCAACATGAATGCTGTGAAGCTGTTTTGCCAGAGCCACATACTTATCGACATATTCTTCCAGTTTGTCTGGATTTTCCTTAATCGTCTGCCCCAGCGTTTTTGACTTAATCAGCTCAAAGACAACGCCGTAACAGTCTCCGCAGCGAACCAAATCGTATGCTATGACGGAAGGAACGCCGTTCATAAAGGCATTTCTCGCAAAAGCCCTCTCCTGATCTATCGTTTTCCTCTTCATCCAGGGCTTGTAAACCTTAACGATTTTGTCATCATCGAGACGATAGACGCTGCCGTTTCCGCCCTTCCCCAAAATCTCGCAGCCTTCCACGGAAATCTGCCGCAGGGCTTTTTGAACTTCAAGAATGTTTGTGAATCCTGTTGTCTCAAAAATCTCATAGACATCTTTTGAAGCATTCAGGACCTTAAGCTTTTGCCCGCACGTTTTTGCTACTTTCAGCAAAATCCGTAAGCCTATGCTGGAAATATACTCCAGTTTTTCAGCATCAAAAGCTGGAGTTAAGCTTTGATTTTCCGAAAGCAGATTCGTAATGTCAGACTCAACCTGACTTGCATTGCTCGTATCGATTCTGCCAGCAAGTTCCAAAACAAGTGTGTCACCTTCAATTCTTGAATTCATATCGCCCGCCTCTCAAATTCTATTTTTACCATTCCAGCGGAATTGCTTCCCGGATTGATGGCAAGAGTTTTGGTTTAATCATCGTCTGCAAAACTTTTTTTCCATGTCTTCCACATTGAAAACACAACGCTCAGGCCGTGACATGATTTTATTGCCGCATACACTATGTCGGACAAACAATTACAGACAAAAATAAGTTTAGCACACACCCCAGGACTTTGCCACATTTATATCAAGACTAAATAAAAAAAACATACTGATAAATGTACAGCTGTGCCTTTTTTGGGCAGCTCATCTAAATGCGGTTTTTAAAAACGAGATTCAAGGAGGGACTCTTCAGGTATTTCACTATTTTTCAATAGTGTGTGAGGGATGTTATACAGCAAGCGTCAATTGACGCTCACTGTATATAAGGGAAGCTACTTCAAAACCACGCGGACGAACTTTTTCTTTCCGGCGCGGAGTACAAATTCGCCGCTCTCGTCTGCATCAGAAAGCGTTATGACGGCTTTTACGTCGGTAACAGCTTTTCCGTTAACCGCAGCACCGCCCTGCTGAATCAAACGGCGGATATCACTTTTCGAACCGCCAAGCGAAGCCTGCGCAAACAGATCGATGACACCGATGCCCGCTTCCACTAAAGCGCGAGACACATCTGCTGTAGGCATGTGGCTCTTGTCGCCTTCTCCGCTGAATGCAGCCTTTGCACCAGCAAGCGCTTTTTCAGCTTCTTCTTTCCCATGGATGACGGACGTAACTTCAAAGGCAAGGCGTTCTTTGGCCTGATTGATGTCACCGGAAACAATCTCGTCGATTTCTGCAACAGGCAGGAACGTAAAGAGCAGGAAGAACTTTCTGACGTCAGCATCAGGAACATTGCGCCAGTACTGGAAGAAATCATAGACACTGGTAAGCTCTTTATCCAGGAAGATAGCACCCTTCTCGCTCTTACCCATTTTCTTGCCGTCAGCACGCATAATAAGCGGGAACGTAAGGCCATATGCCTGATGAGCGGCATTCAGTTCTGTAGTTCCGCCAAGTTTTCTGCGGATAAGGTCTACGCCGGCGGTAATATTTCCCCACTGGTCTGCGCCGCCAATCTGAAGCACAAGCCCATACTTCTGGTGAAGCATATAGAAATCATATGCCTGCAGAAGCTGATAGTTAAACTCGATGAAAGAAAGTCCGCGCTCAAGACGAAGCTTGTATTCTTCGAACGTGAGCATTTTGTTTACGCTGAAGCAGGAACCGATTTCGCGGAGGAAGTCGATATAGTTTACATGCTCAAGCCAGTCCTTGTTATTTACGGCAAAAGCTGTTTTTCCATCAAAACCGATGAAACGGTCGAGCTGAGCCTTAATCTTCTCCACGTTCTCATCAATCTGAGCATAATCAAGCATCTTGCGCATCTCTGTCTTACCAGAGGGGTCGCCGATACGTCCCGTACCACCGCCGATGAGCGCTACGCCACAATGTCCAAAAGAACGGAGCCAGCGAAGTGCAAAAAAAGGCACCATGTGACCAATGTGAAGACTTGAGCCAGTAGGATCGCAGCCTACATAAAATGTGATGGGACCTTTGTCCATGAGGGCGGAAAGCCCCTCTAAGTCAGTGCACTGGTTGAAAAAACCACGCTCCTGCAATGTTTCAATAGCCTTATTCATAATGCCGCTACTATATCACTTAATACCCTCTGAGGGCAAGGATAAGGCCTGGTTAATTCAGAAATCTCATTCAAAACCCGCTTTTTGTCCTGTGTCCACAGCGGCGAAAGCAGTGTTTTTTTCGGAGGGTCTCCTGTCAGGCGGTGAACGACACAGCGTTCTGGAAGAAGCGCAAGCGCCTTTTTTAGAAGCGCCAGATACTCGTCCTTTGACATCGTCTTCACTTCGCCGCGTTCATACATACCGGCAAGCACCGTCCCGCGGACAACATACAGCACCGTAATCTTCAGGCCAAAAAAGCCGCTGTTGTGCCCAAGGACAAATCGAAGTGAGTCCAGCATCATCGCCTCAGTTTCGCCTGGCAATCCGAAAATCAGGTGCGTGACAATATGAATACGAGGAGAGGCACGCCTGATTCGGAGAAGAGAATCGCAATAGTCATTGTCGGTATAGCAGCGGTTTATAAGCGTGCCCGTTTTTTCAGAGCTTGTCTGAAGTCCCAGCTCTATCTGCACGAAGTACTCTTCTGCGATGAGCGAAAGCGCTTTTAGCATGCTGTCGCTAAGGCAGTCCGGTCTGGTAGCGACCGCAAGTCCCGAAACGTCCTTGCAGGAAAGTGCAGCTCGGTATTTTGCCAGCAGTTCTTCAGTATCGCCGTAGGTCGAAGTGAAATTCTGGAAATACGCGACATACACACCTTTTCTGCTTCCGCTCCGCCCCTGAAGCTTTGCCTCGACGCGTTTTTTTGCAAGCTCTACCTGCTGAGCGACTGGAAGCGACCTGCTTTCAGCAAAATCCCCGCTTCCCGCCTCTGAGCAGAAAATACAGCCGCCAGTTCCCTTTGTTCCGTCGCGGTTTGGGCAGGTACAGCCCGCATCCAGGGAGAGCTTATAGGCCTTGCATCCGAAAACAGCGGTATAAAACTGTGACAGCGTCAGCATACAGCTTACAAAGCGTCATCGTCTGCGGCAAAGCCGTATTCGCTTAATTTACGGTGGAGCGTCTTGCGCCCGATTCCAAGCACATCGGCAGTCTTGCTTTTGTTGCCTTTGTTTGCGGCAAGGTTTTCTTCGATAAGGATGCGCTCAGCCTCCTCAAGCGTAATGCCCATGGGAATCGAAATGCTTTCCGACTGAGTTGCCTTGCTCACTGACGGCGGCAGGTCTTCAAGCGTGATTTCGCTTCCGCCAGCCATAACGACAGCGCTTTCCACGCAGTTTTCCAGCTCCCGGATATTTCCCGGCCAGTCATACTTATACAAGGCCGCCCGGGATCGCTGGTCAAAGCCGGTGACATGCTTTCCGTTTTCGGTGCTGAACTTTTCGAGAAACGCATTCAGCAAGAGCGGAATGTCGTCTTTTCTTGCTCTGAGCGGGGGAACTTCCAGGTGAATGACATTCAGACGATAGAATAAATCCTGCCGGAAACGGCCCGCTTTCACTTCCTCTTCCAGATTTCGGTTTGTGGCCGCAATAATGCGCACATCGACTTCGATAGTCTGCTCGCCGCCGACGCGCTCAAATTTCTTTTCCTGAAGCACGCGAAGCAGTTTTATCTGCACGCTCATATTGATTTCGCCGATTTCGTCGAGGAAGATTGTCCCGCCGTGAGCAAGCTCAAAGCGGCCTTTATGCAGGCTGTCAGCTCCGGTAAAGGCTCCTTTTTCATGACCGAAAAGCTCGCTTTCCAAAAGCGTCTCGCTGAGGGCCGCACAATGCACTTTTACAAACGATTTGTCACGCCGGCTCGAAAGCTTATGAAGCGCATCCGCAAACACTTCTTTTCCGACGCCGCTTTCTCCGGTGATAAGCACGCTGGCTTTCGTATCTGCAACCTTCCGCACCATGTTCAGGACACGTTGCATTTCCGTGCTCTTACCGATGATGTTATCCAGCGAATGAGAGTCCGACGTTTCCTTCAGAAGCTGCTGATGCTTCAGGCTCAGCTCCCGGTTTTCCAGCGCGCGCTTTACAATCATTCCCAGCTGATCAAGATTCAGCGGTTTTGTAAGGAAATCGTAGGCACCGTCGCGCATGGCTTCGACCGCGGCATCGATTGAACCATGTCCTGTCAGCACGATGACCGGAATGCCGGGCATCTCCGCAGTCACCTTTTTCAGCACTTCTTCGCCGGAAACACCAGGCATGCGCAAGTCTGTAATAACAAGGTCTATATCGCCGTTTTGAAGCAGCTCAAGGCCTTCTTTTCCGTTGGCAGCCATGCGGACGTCGTAGCCGTCCATCTCGAAATTCGCAGCCAGTCCTTCACGGATATCTTTCTCATCATCAATAACTAAGAGCGTAAACTTCATGCCTGATTCTCCATCGACTCTGTATTTGAAGAGGCGGAACCGTTGTAACTTAAAAGCCTGCGGTCAACCTGTGGCACAGGCAGCGTTATGGTAAAGGTAGTTCCGTCGCCGGGAGACGACGTAACGGAGATGTCTCCGGAGAACTCCTTGATAATTTTATACACCATCGCCATGCCAAGCCCGGTCCCGTTTGCCTTGGTGGTAAAATACGGCTCAAAGATGCGCGCCTGAGTCGCCTCGTCCATGCCGATTCCGTTATCCGTAAAGCTGAGCACAAAACACTCATCCTTAACGGCAGTCTCGACAGTCAGTTTTCCGCCGCACGCAGCAAAAGGCTTTGCCTCTCCCACATCGGGGAAGCGCTCTGTAATGGCGGCAAGCGCATTTTGCGCAATATTGACGACAACCTCGCGGAAAAGCTTTGCGTCGAGCAAGAGGCGCGGACTGTTCGTGCAGAGCTTGGAAATGACCGAAACGTGCTTGTCATTAAATTCCGGCGTGATAAAGGAAATGAGCTGGTCTAAAAGCATATTCGGGTTAACCAGCTCCAGCTGCGCACTAATCGGACGGACAGCCATCAGAAAATCCACGACGATTTTGTTCAGCCGGTCAATTTCTCCGTTTACGACATCGAGGTAATTTTCCATGAACTTTGGCGGCGGAAGCTTTTCATCCGCTTCCCGCGCACGGCGGACGGCCTTCTGTATAAGCTGAATATGAATGCTGATGGCACCAAGCGGATTTTTGATTTCATGCGCCACGCTGGCAGCAATATTCGTAAGGCCTGCAAGCGCTTCCATACGGTGAAGCAGAATCTCCTGGTTCCGTTTTTCCGTCACGTCATCGACACAGATAATGCTTCCGGCAAGCTGCCGGTTCTGGACAAGCGGCATTACGGAGATATCGACGAAACGAATGGAGCCGCCGCTGGTCGAAAGCGTATATTCTTCACGGCAGTTTGTCCTGTCAGAGGTGCAGCACTGCTTTAAAAAGTGCGCGATATCGTCATCTGCAATTATTTTCCAGAGCGGAGTGCCGCTGTTTTCTTCCGGGACAGTCTTGAACGGAACGTATCGTTGGGCGGCCTTGTTGATTTTTACGACCTGCCAGGACGTATCAACAATGATAAGGCCTGTCGAAAGGGAGCCTATGATTGATTCGTACCGGCCGTTTTCTGCTGTCAGCTCATCCACCAGATTCTGAATCTGCGCATCTGACAGCTTTGAAAGTTTCTGGGAAACCCGTTTGGAAAATTCCTGCATAACTACCCCCTGAGAGCAGAACGCTGAACGATGTACAAATCCCGCCAGAGCTTTTCCAGCGCAGCCTGCGGAGTTTGATTATACAGCTGAACGTTGTTATAACAGTTTCGCAGGGCAGAAACTGCATCTGCTGCTGTTTCTGCGCGGGCGGCTGTCTCTGGCACAAATGAAGAAAGGAGGCTGGTCAGAAACAGCTTCAGCAAAATCCGCGGATCAAAACCGGAACAGGCCTTCACTATCTGACTGATTTGAGCCATGCCTGCCGCTGCGTTAAGCGAGAGGGAGTCCATAAAGGCCTGAGCCTGCTCCGCCACCTGATGCGGCGTAATCGGAAGAAAGGTCTGGAGGTACGTGCTGATATCGCTATCACACAAAGAAGCGTCCCCATGAAACACCCGCCGGATTACTTCTTCCTGCTCTGGCTTCGTGCGCTCCGTAAACGTGTACGTCCGCACGCGGGAAAGAATTGTAGGCATGACAGCACCGCGCCGTGCGGTTGTCAGCACAAAAACCGTGTCTGCCGGCGGCTCTTCAAGCGTCTTAAGCAGTGCATTCCTCGCCGCCTCGTTCATGCTTTCAGCATTTTCGATGATGAAAACTTTTTTCCCGCTCGCACTTTTCATGTGCGCCCAGAGAGAGGCATGGCGAATCAGGCTTATCGGAAGCGAATCATACATAAAACCGCTTTCAAGCTTTTCTGCCTGCTTTTCGATTTCTGCACAGATTTTTTCGAGCTTCTGATTTTCGGGAAGCGGCTTTTCCATGTCCAGAAGCTCCATCTGCTCGTCAATTGCCTGCAGGCAGGGAGCAAACTTCGGGAGTTTTTCATCTCCTTCCCACAGAATCTGGCTGAAACGCATGGTAAGCTTTCTGACAGCCCGGATAAACAGATAGCGGGTTGCGGTAAGGTGAGAAGCGTTGTCCAGCGCCGCCTGCAGGAAAGCGTGTTTTGCCGCCCGGATTTCGAGGATGCAGTCCCTGCCGCCGGCGAGCAGCACGTTTGCAAATGAAAGCTCCTTGTTCTTTTTGCAAGCCGGACAGGTACAGAGCCAGTGCCCTTTCTTCGGCCCCGTACAGGAAAGCACGCGGGCTATTTCAAGCGCGCAGGTTAATTTTCCGCTGGCAGCGGGACCGGAGAGCAGAATTGCCCCCGGCAGGCGGTTCTCGAGGATATCGGCCTGCAAAAGCTCGGCTGCCGGCTGATACAAAAGGTTATCAAACATCAGACAAGCCCTTTGGCAGCATCTGTCGTAGAACGAAGGAATTCCTGCACCCGGTCTGTGGGAGTTGCAAGGATTCCTCCGAGGAAGGACCAGGCAAAGCTGTCATACACAAGCGTATGACAGGATTCCCACGGCAGCACCAGAAGCAGAATCATCACCGCAGAAATAACAATAAGTCCCTCAAGGACGCCGAGCACAAGGCCCAGAATGCTGTCGACTTTCAGAATATCTATTGAGTCAACAACCCCTTTAAGCACAACCTGTAAAATCTTAATGACAATGAATGTACCGACAAAAAGCACCACAAACGCTATGACTGCAGAAAGGACCGGTGGTACGCTCACCACGCTGACAACAACGGGAGCCAGCTGACCGAAAAAGAGCGCTGCGACCAGAATGCTGACAACAGGAGCAAGCTTTTCGAGCACCTCGGTAATAAAACCCCGGCGCCATGCCATAACAGCAAAAACAAGTACGATTATTGCAAATACAATATCAATGACAGTAAAATTCATATCCATCTCCTTTAAAAACTTTGCGTTAGCAACGCTACTGCTGCAACGTATCCATAATCAGCGCCGCAATCTTTGCCGCGGGCTTTCCATCAGCCAATGCGCGCACAGCATCTGCCATTCTGGCTCTGAACTCCGGCTCAATGGCACAAGAAAGTGTCTGCTTCAGGCGGTCACTGTTCGCTTCTTCACCGGTAAGCACGCATGCGGCCCCCTTATCTGCAAAGAACTGCGCATTATCCACCTGATCCCCGCGCGTTCCGCTTCCACACAGCGGAATAAGCACCATCGGCTTTGAAAGCACAGCGCATTCCCAGATAGAATTTGCTCCGGCGCGAGAAAGCACCAGATCTGCAGCCGCAATCACATCGGGCATTTCCCTGTAAATAAATGCATACGGGTAATAGCCGTCATGCCGGGTTTCCGTCAGGTACGCATCTGCCCTGCCCGTCTGGTGAACGACAGTAAAACGCTCGCAAAGCCAGTCCAGGTTTTCTGTTACCAGCTGATTTATCTGATGAGCGCCGAGGCTTCCGCCAAGTACCAGCAGGATTGGTTTTGAACTGTCGCAAGGACGGTCAGAAAAAAGGAACGCCCTGCCCCTGGCTTCATCGGCGCTGTAAAACACCGGCCGCACCGGGTTTCCCGTCACTACCAGCGATTTCTGTTTCTTCTCACCAAAATATCGCCTCGTCTCCTCGTACGACACCAGGATTTTCGAGGCAAAGCGGCTGTTCAGGCGAGTCGCAAGCCCGGGCGTAAAGTCGCACTCATGGGTAAACACAGGAATGTGCAGCAGTTTTGCGGCCGCACAGGGAGGAACGCTGACAAAGCCCCCCTTAGAAAACACAAGTGCGGGACGGAGCGAGAGCAGCCGGAAAAAAGAAACGGCGCAGCCCAAAAAGATTTTAAATACATCAGAAATATTTTTGAGAGAAAAATAACGGCGCAATTTTCCGCTGGGGATTCCGTAGAATGCATCGACAGAACCGCTCTTTTCGACAATTTCCTTATCCATGCCGGAGCTGTTTCCCAGCCAGACGAGACGCAGCGGCACTTCGCGTTCAGCGGCAAGAATGCGAAGCTCATCAGCGACGGCAAGCCCCGGGTAGATATGCCCCCCCGTGCCGCCGCCTGTAAAAACAACAGTTAGCTTATTCATTTGCGTCATTATGACACAGCAGATGGATTTTTACAATACAGGCCTGCGCTAACAGCCCTGCTTAAAAAAAGCGAGGGGGCGCACTGCCCCCTCCTGCCGGCTTAATGCTCTTTTTGCGGATGGTCTTCCAGATGCCCTTTTTTGAGTCTGTTTACAGAGCGGTTCAGATAGTGGAACGTAATAAATATTATCGACACAAAGCTGAGCGCAAAAAGAAGCAGAATCATACCAGAATGCGGCGACATAAAGACTGAGACAAGAACAGCCATGCAGATAAGCGCCTGCAGGCAGAGCAGGAACGCAATGGCAGTTTTCTTTGTAAAACCGATATTCAAAAGCTTGTGATGAATGTGCCCGCGGTCAGGGCTGAAAATCGCACGGTGCTCGCGGCGACGGCGCCAGACTGCTGCGATAACATCCAGAATCGGAATTGAACAGAAAAGCAACATAATCAGTGTCTGGTTATACACGAATGTGTGCGAATGCGCATTCAGAAACGGAGAAACAGAAACTATGTATCCTAACGTCTGACTGCCGCCATCGCCAAGAAAAATCTTCGCATCCGGCTTGTTCCAGAACAGAAAGCCGATAAGAGAGCCGCAAAGAATAAAATACACGACGGAAATCGCTGAGTTTTCATAAAAAGTCAGCACTCCAAGAGTCAGCAGAATCAGGAATGAAATGCCACCGCACAACCAGTCCATGCCGTCAATAAGATTAAACGCATTGATTATTCCCAAAACCCATATAAAAGTGATGACTCTGCCGAGCAAAAGCGGAATCTGAAATGGGAAAAGCATCGTAAATGTATTTGAGCTGCAACAGACAATAAGTGCGACGATAATCTGCACGAGGAATTTTAATTTTGCCCGCAGGTTGAAAAAATCATCCAGAATACCACAGACCAGAATCAGCAGTGCCGCAATATACAAAGGCTGAACAAAGGACACCGGACGCCTGATGTAAAAGATAATATACACTAGAAGAGAAATGATAAATGAAGCAAAAAGCCCGACACCGCCAAGACGCGGAATCTGACCAGTATGAATTTTACGAGGATCTACTTCATCATACCAGTTAAACTTGCGGCAAAGTAAAATAGTCAGGTAACAGAACACCAGCGACAGTATGACGGCTAAAAAACAAGGAAAAAGCATATAATATTGACTCTCTTTTAACGAAATGACTATAACGCAACATTGTAAAGATTTCAACAGAGCGTATTTTTTCTATAAGAACTGCACCATGCCTGCACTCTGCCGCACAACAGTCATAGCCGGAAGAGAAGCCGCCGCTATAAAAAGGTCAGCTTGCTTTTTCCTCTGCATTCCGCTACAGTAAGTGTATTATGTTACCTGTTATTTTATCTGGCGGCTCAGGAACCAGGCTGTGGCCGCTTTCTACACCGGCAGAGCCGAAGCAATTTCTGCCGCTTATGGACGCAAAAAATACGATGATTCAGCAGACTGTTCAGAGGCTTACTGGGCTTGATTTTATTTCAAATCCCCTCGTCATCTGCAACGAAAAGCATCTCCCTCTGGTAAAAAAGCAGCTCGGTGATATCGATAAGTTACAGCGGCCGGTCATGCTTGAGCCTGTCGGCAGAAACACAGCACCGGCCATCATAGCAGCCGCCCTGTATGCACTGGAACAAGAACCGGACGGGCTGCTTTTCGTACTGGCCTCAGACCACACGATTCAGAACATTCCGGCCTTTCACACTGCAATCGAAAAAGCACGCAAAGCCGCCCTTAACGGAACGTACGTGCTGTTCGGAATCGTCCCTACTCGAGCAGAAACCGGCTACGGCTATATCGAAACACAGCTTGCAGCGGGTCAGGACGCACATCCGGTGCAGGCTTTTAAGGAAAAGCCTGATGCGCTGACAGCGCAGAAATACCTGGACGCGGGAAACTACTTCTGGAACAGCGGAATGTTCGTCATTCCGGCAAAACTGCTCCTTGAAGAGGCAGAATCCTTCAATCCTGAGATGACGGCTCTCGTGCGAAAAGCCTACGAAGCCGCAAAAAAAGATCAGGAAGCAATCCGTCTGGATGCAGAAAGCTTCAGCCGCATACAGGGAGATTCCATTGACTATGCCGTCATGGAAAAAACCCGCAAAGCTGTCGTCGTTCCGCTGGATGCAGGCTGGAGTGACGTCGGCTCCTGGGACATGGTCTGGGAGTTATCACAAAAAGACGAAAACGGAAATGCCGTTCAATCAGCACGCACGTTCCTTGCAGACACGACCGGAACTATCGTCCGTACCGACAGGCCGGTAGCCCTGCTTGGCATAAAAGACTGCATCGTTATTGAAAGTGAATCAGGCCTTTTAATCGCTGACAGAAAGTATGTTCAGCAGGTAAAAAAGGCGGCAGAGACTCTGACTGAATAAAAAAATAATAGCCCAAATAGTGCACCTGTGCTATACTATTGTCAATGAAACGCTTTTTCTTAAGCTTGTGTTTTTCTGGCATATTCCTCAGCACGGGTGCAGTTTTTTTTGCCAACACCGCCTCGCCGATTGTAAAAGTAGGTTACTTTCAGGACGATCCCCTGTATAAAAAAACAGGCAATGATGATAACGAATCATATGTGATTGAATTTTTAGAAACGCTTCAGCACTACACCGATTATGATTTTTCGATGGTGGAAGTAGACCGGAACAATGCTGAAAATGCTTTAAGAACCGGAGTTGTAGATGTTCTGCCGTTTTTCGGGCGCGAAATACAAAATTCCAGCAACTACCTTTTTTCAAATATTCCGACCGCAACCGGCGTAACCGTGCTGGCTTCAAACCGAAATCCGGATCTCTCCCACATAACAATCGGATTAAACAAGATGTCGCCAGATGACCTGATAAGAAAAATCGACATATACTGTGATGAGCAGGGCATCAGCCATTCCTACCGACGCTATTCAGAAGAAAAACAGCTGTTTGCAGATTTATACAATGGAAAAATCGATGTCTTTGCAACAATGGACTTTTCCATGCCTGATGATTTGTCTGTCATCTCAACGATAGAGACGGTGTTTCTCTACCTGACCACCAGAAGTTCCGACCAGATTCTGTATGAAAAGCTCAATACTGCGCTTACAACGCTCTTTTCGCTCAATCCATCATTCCTCTCAACGCTCCGGCTCAAGTACATACCCTCAGCCCGGTATTCCATAAACAGACTGACACTTAAGGAACAGAAAGTCGTTCAGGAACACAACACCATCCGGATTGCAGCGCTTGTCTCTCAGGAGCCGTACAGTTCCTATGCAAACGGGCATTTTAAGGGCATCATCATCGACCAGCTGGACAGCATTTCCCGTACATCAGGGCTGACGTTCACCTACCTGCCGGCAAAAACCTATGCAGATGCAGCCCGCATGGTGTACGAAGGCAAGGCAGAGGCCATCTACGGTATCTCTGATTCACTTTCAGCAGAAGATCAGTCGTACATGAAGACTTCGAATCCGCTTATAACACAGAAAATAGTCTGCGTCACGCCCGACGAAAACCTGCAGCGGGGAAACTGCGCATTCTACTCGGTCCGCGGCTACCAGTACAAAAAGAGTTTTCTGGAAAAACGATACATTCCGACATCATTCTACGAATTTGACACTACCGCTGAATGTCTGAAAGCGCTTGAGAAGGCAACCAATGCTTTTACGCTGCTTCCCCTTCACGAAGCGGAGTATTATTTCAACAATCACCTGCTGACCAAGCTCTCAATCTCGGGAGATGCATACATAAACAACATCTGCATAGGGCTTTCCCGCTCTACGCCTCAGGAATATGCCAGCATCCTCGACAAGTCGATTTACATGCTGACAACAAGCATGTTCGAGACATTCATGCAGCAGAACATTCAGGAAACAAAAACAATCAGTGCGTTTGTAAGAAAGCATCCGGTTGCCGCAATCGTCACGACAACAGTTTTCCTGCTGATAATCGCAACAACAGTGTTCCTCATCATTTTTATCGAGACAAAGAGGCGCAAGGACAAGCAGATACGCCAGGCTATGAATCTGGCAAACAGAGACCACATGACAGGCCTGTACAATCACGTCGCCTTTGAGAAAATGGTGACTAAAACACTCGAACACGCAGAAGAACAGGATATCAGTGCGTTCGTCATGATTGATATCGATAACTTTAAAAAGGTCAATGACACGCTCGGCCATGCAAACGGCGACTATGTCATCGTTTCTGTCGCAAACATTCTGATTTCCACGTTCCGGCAGGGCGACTTAAAAAGCCGCATGGGCGGCGACGAGTTTGCAGTCTTCATGAAAAATGTCTCGGACATTGAATCCCTCGAAAAGAAAATGAAAGCGCTGCAACAGGCTATCAAGAACTACTTCGAAAACTGCGACATCAACGTAAAAGTAACCTGCTCCATCGGAGTAAGCTGGTGTACAGGCCCGCAGGAGAACGCTTTCTCAAAAATGTACAATACTGCCGACGCAGGCCTTTACGCCGTCAAGCGCGAAGGAAAAAACGCATTCTCTATCGTACAAATGGAATAAGAAAAGCCTGATGCTTATTAGACATCAGGCTTTCGCTTATCCGCCATGCAGCGGCTGACTGCTGCTATTTTTTTTACCTCGGAAGGCTCAAAGAATTATGCAAACACAAGGCCTCCGTTACCTGCGCTTACATGTATCGTGCATCCTTCGCTGAAGTGGCCTGCAAGGATTTCTTTTGCAAGCGGATTTTCAACCCATGTCTGCAAGGCGCGTTTTACAGGGCGGGCGCCGAATGCCGGGTCGTACCCCTGTTCGCTTAGGAATTCTACAGCGCTCTCTGCAAAGTCAAGCATGATGCGGCGGTCAGCAAGACGGGCTTTTACACGCTCAAGCTGATTTTTCACGATGCCGCCGATGCAGTCTTTAGAAAGACGGCCGAACATGACAATCTCGTCAATGCGGTTCAGGAACTCCGGGCGGAAAGTCTGTTTTAAAAGGCCGTCCACGGCAGGGCGCACGGCTTTCAGCTTATCGTCGTTGTCAGCATCGAGTATCAGGTCGCTTCCCAGGTTGCTTGTCATGATGATAATCGTGTTCTTAAAGTCCACGACTCTGCCCTGACCGTCGGTCAGCCGGCCGTCGTCGAGCACCTGAAGGAGCACGTTGAACACGTCAGGATGAGCTTTTTCCACCTCATCAAACAGAATCACGCTGTAGGGCCGGCGGCGCACAGATTCGGTAAGCTGACCGCCCTCATCGTAGCCGACATATCCCGGAGGAGCACCGATAAGGCGCGTCACGCTGAACTTTTCCATATATTCAGACATATCGATTCTGGTAAGCGCCTTTTCGTCGTTGAACAAAAAGTCTGCGAGCGTTTTTGCAAGCTCGGTCTTTCCCACGCCGGTAGGTCCAATAAACATGAAGCTTCCCAGCGGGCGGTTCGGATCGTTCAGGCCGGCGCGATTTCTGCGGATTGCGTCGCTTACAACGGCAACCGCCTCATCCTGGCCGATTACGCGCTTATGCAGGACCTCTTCAAGCTCGATATACTTCTGCTTTTCGCTTGTGAGCATTTTTGCAATCGGAATGCCCGTCCATGCACTTACGACGCGTGCGATGTCCTCTTCGGTCACTTCCTGGCGCAAAAGCGAATCTGAAACCCCGTTATCCTCGGCAGAGTGCCGGGCAGCATCGGCTGCTTCAGCTGCGGAAAGCTCTTTTTCAAGCGTCGGAATCGTGCCGTATTTGAGCTCTGCCGCCTTGGTAAGGTTACCTTCGCGGGTATATTTTTCTTCCTCAAAGCGAGCTTGCTCAAGCTGTTCTTTGAGCTTGCGGCTCTTGTCGATTTCAGCCTTTTCGTTCTGCCACTGTAGGCGCATTGCGTCGCGGTTTGCGCTCACTTCGGCAAGCTCTTTTTCAAGCTTAGTCAAGCGCTCTTTTGAAGCCGCGTCGTCCTCTTTAGAAAGTGACTGCTTTTCTATCTGCAGCTGCAGGATTTTGCGCTCAAGCTGGTCAAGCTCGGTCGGCTCGCTTTCTATTTCCATCTTTAAGCGGCTTGCAGCCTCGTCAACCAGGTCAATCGCCTTGTCCGGCAAAAAGCGGTTGGTGATGTAGCGGTTTGAAAGCGTTGCTGCAGCAACCAGCGCCTCGTCATTGATTTTTACGCCGTGATGAATCTCATACTTATCGCGAAGACCGCGCAAAATCGCAATCGTGTCTTCCACATTCGGCTCCGGGCAGTAGACCTGCTGGAATCGGCGTTCCAAAGCCGCGTCTTTTTCGATGTACTTGCGGTATTCGTTCAGCGTAGTCGCGCCGATGGCTTTCAGCTCTCCGCGGGCAAGGGCGGGCTTAAGCAAATTGCTTGCGTCCATGCTGCCTTCGCTGGCACCAGCTCCGACAATCGTATGAAGCTCATCGATAAAGAGGATGATTCGCCCCTCGCTCTTTGTCACCTCGGTGATGACAGCCTTAAGCCGCTCCTCAAACTCGCCGCGGAACTTGGCTCCGGCGACTAAGCTTCCCATATCAAGCGAAAGGAGCCGCTTGTTCTTAAGCGACTCAGGAACATCGCCCGAAGCAATGCGGCGTGCTAACCCTTCGACAATGGCTGTCTTACCGACACCCGGCTCTCCGATGAGCACCGGGTTGTTCTTAGTGCGGCGCACAAGCACCTGCATTACGCGGCGAATCTCCTCGTCACGGCCGATAACCGGGTCAATTTTATCCTGCCGGGCACGGGCGGTCAGGTCGGTGCAGTATTTTTCGAGCGCCTGCATCTTGCTTTCCGGGTCCTGGCTGTCTACTTTCTGATTTCCCCGCACGCTCTTTAAGGCTTCAAGGATTGTCTCTTTTGTAATGCCGAAACGGCGCAAAAGTTCCCCTATGCGCCCGTCGCTCTGACTCATGGCAAGCAGGATATGCTCTACTGACAGGAACTGGTCTTTTAGCGAAGCCATCTCTTTTTCGGCCTTTGCAAGCACTTTCTGAGCCTCGCCAGAAAGCTGCATCTGCACGTTTCCAGTCACTTTAGGATAGCTTTGCAGGAACGAGCGGACAGTGGACAAAAGCTCGCCTGCCTGTACGCCGATTCTCTCTATAACCGGCACCGTAATGCCGTCCTTCTGCTCGAGCATGGCGCACAGAATGTGCTCAAGTCCTATTTCTGAATGGTCATTCTGCTGGGCAAGTGCACTTGCAGCCTGCAAAGCGTCCTGTGTTTTTAAGGTAAACTGATCGTAATTCATAGTATTTTTACCTCCGTTATGTTGAACATACTAATGAATCACAAAAAAGGCAAAAAAAAACGCACGATGTTTTCATCGTGCGCTATATTCGCAGCAAATGCTATTCAGAAAGAGCATCCTTCGACTGTATGCCGTACTCGCAGAGTGCGCTTTCGATACGGGCATCCTCAAGAAGCTCCAGTGATTTTCTGACCTTTTTGTAGATTCTGATTTCCCCAAAACCGCTTCCGCCACTGGCAGTATGCATTTCCTGCCTGCCGCGCTGAAACAAATCATTTCCCTGAAAAATCATCTCGCTCGTCGGGCAGAATACATCGATGTCGACGACAATGTTTTTCTTGTGAATGCTTACCGTCCAGTGCAGTTTTTCACCATCCGCATCTGCAGGCGTTTTTGAGCAGGCATGAACTTCCGTCCATTTTTCCAGAAACCAGCATTTACGCACTGACAGCTGCTCGCCTTCAAGCATCAGAAAAGCTTTCATCTGCCCGTTCAGCTCGCCGCCGATAGTAAAACACGATTTTAAGAGAGGATTTCCGCTTATCATGCTGACAAGGTTTGAAGAGGAAACATGAAAGAGAGGCGCCACGGCATCCGGCCCCCAGTAGCGGTCGGCATACCCGAAAGACTTTTTCGGAGCAACACTGTACTCCAGTCCCGCCATGCGAACGACGCCAGAAAACAGCGTTTTTACGCCGTTTGCAATCCATACGGTATTATTTTTCTTGAACAGTGGAGCCGTTCCGACTTTATGCTCAAAACGCAGCTCCCAGGATATACTGCCGGCAGAACAGTCCAGCTCCGGCTGCGCAGACAAATCAGTCTGACCGACTACAACAGAGCCTACCAGTGCATTTGTCCCGAAAATGCAGTTTCCGACTTTAAATGCAGCCTGCCCTTTCTGACGGAGGAAATCCTTAAGTGCATAAAATTTTTTGTATTGCTGCGGATGTTTCCCGTAACTTCCTGCTTTTACCAGTACATAAGACTGCGACGGAGACACCAGTTCATCCTGCGGAATTCCAATAACAGGCTTTGAAGGTGACAAACCGGGGTTTACTAAAACCAGCTCAATAAAGAAAGGACGCTCAATACCAGTCTCCCGGTTTATGCCTGTAAACACATACCGGATACGCTGGCAGCCGTTTTTTTTCAGGGCGCCGCGTAACAGGTATTGTTCATAATGCTGATATTCCTTTGTTTTTCTCATCCCACTCATCCTTCGAAGAAATAAACTCTTATTTCATTATCGACAATGGGCAAAAAAGACTTCACAAAAATCAGTTGAACAGTTGCTTTAAGCTCTTCTCGAAGTTCTCTTTCTCCTTGGGGAAGGTCTCTTCAAGATACTCAAAACAGTCTACGGCCGCACGCTGTGCGTGTTCATACCAGATACGGTACAATTCCGGCTCAAAATCATCTCCCGGATAGGGAGCGCCCTGTATATCTGTTACCAGCTGACGCATCATGTCAACACATTCCTGAAATTTTTTATTCATAGAATCCTCCACAGTTGCGATAGGCACATTATAATGGCAAAACGGTAATTTTTCCAGCTGATTTTATATTTTGCCCGCAAATAATCGCCTGAGTGGCTTTTTCCCGGGCAAAATCACGGAGCAGCGTAAATCCTTTCTGAATGTCATCTGCCGTAAGGCTGAGCATCAGGCGGATTTTTTCTTCGCGGTCATCATCGCTGATGGCATACAGCGTGCGCAAAAGCCCTGTAGAGCCACGGCTCCGTGGACTTTTTGGCTGAATAAAATTACTGTAACAGCCGGTTATGGCTTTTTCCACTTCAGCTTCATCAAAGTGCCGTTCGGCGCATTCTTCAAGGCATGCATTAAATACGTCGGAAGAACGGTCGGGAGTCGGGTCGCGGTAGGTTGCAAACACCACCAGCGAAGAAAGCGCCTCGGTATAACAGAATGCGCCGTATGCGCCACCTATCGTACGGAGCCTCTCCCAAAGCAACGTGTTTGAAAGCCAGTGCGTGCACACTTCCTGGGAAGCACTCTCTTTAGTTCCGTACGGGCTTGAAGAAATGCATTCAGAGGCAAAGCCTACCTGTGCGCTTGTCATAAGAACTTCGCCAGAAGCGGCATCGCCTTTTCCTTCGATTTCGGTAAGCTCCATAAAGCGTTCTGTCTGAATGTCGGCGGGTGCTTTAAGTGAAGTAATGGCTGCCTTTTCCACAAACGCCGGAAGCAGGCTCTTTACAGCATCAATTCCGCTTTGCTCTGCCGTCACATGCACAAAGGCGCCGCCGGCCCGCAGAGAAGCAAGCACGCGCTTAAGAGATGCCGCAGTCTTTTCTACAGCCTCTTCTGAGTAACGGTGCAGCGAATACATTGCCGAAATGCCGTTCCACAGCTCATCAACGGCTTTTACCCGGGAAACAGTACGCTTTGCCCGCAAGGCAGCATACTCATGCCCATCAGGAATAATCGATGAATCAAAATCGTTCCGTACTTCAACGCACAAATCTTCCAGGCGCTTTGTATCGTGAAAATCCGTATCGGAAATACAGTCGGCCAGCAGCGAAAAAGCCCGTTCAGCCTCTTCCTCAATCATGCTTATGCGGTAGATAACCCATTCGCGGCCGACAAAATCCTGATGAGCAGAAGCGAAAGCCTTAGCCCGTGCCGTCTGCGATGTTTCCGACACCAAAAGATGAATGGAAAGCCCGCCCGTATAGAGCGCGGTTTGGCGGGCGCTTTCTACCCAGTCAAGCTTTCCCCAGCCGACTTCTGTCGCAGTCTCCGAAAAAAGTGGCAGAAGCGTATAGTCTTCAGGAGAAAGCACATCGGCAGGAAAGCCAACGTCGGCGTAAATAATGCCGTTTGTATGCTCAAGGTTTGTAAAGAACGGCACGTTCCTGCCGTCAATGCCTTTTACGCTCTGTATGCCGGTCGTAATGCCGTCAGAAAGCCGCTTTCCTTCAGAAAGGAAGTCACGCGGACACAAATGCGGAAGGCAGGATGCATCTTCCGGGGAACGCTGGAAAGCATGCAGCGCATCGTTCTGCGCCTTTATAGCCTTTTTGTCCGTATGCCGTAAAAGCTCCGCAATATATGCCTTTTCCGCTTTTTCGCGCTCTCTGGTGTACGAGGCATCAGGAGTAACCACAACAAGCGACTGGTGCGGATTTTCCAGAAACAGCTTTTTAATGAGCGTGCATAAATAGCCGCTGTCAGCTTCGATATGACGGCGCACGGCTTCCAAATCGGCACGGAGCTTAAAGCCCTGCCGGAGCGGTTCGCCGTATATCCAGCTGTGAATTGCATTTCCCATAAGCCGGAGCGCATACGGTCCATGCGCGCGTTTTATCTCTCGCTGGGAATACTCAAGCGACATCATCGTGGCAGTGATGTCTTCCTGCGGTATGCCGTTTTCGGCTAAATCAGTAAGAGTCTTAATCATAAGCGCTTTTACACGCTCTTCTGCGCCTTTTTTTACGCCGCGTAGTCCCGCCGTAAAAAGCACATGGTGCAGGCTTCCGTCTACACCGGTCTGGGGCGCAACATCTTCTCCAAGAGCGCTTTCGATAAGCGCTTTCTGAAGCGGAGAGCCGTCATGATTTAAAAGCACGCCGCTTAATACCAGATATTCAATAAGGCTCTCCGCACTGACAGCTTCCGGTAACAGCCAATTGACCAGAACCGTATTCTTTTCGCCTTTTTCCTCGGCAGCAGGTCCTTTTGCATACACGGTAACCGGCTCCGTAAGCGTTTCGGGCGTCACGGCCCGCACATACTCAGCAATTCGTCCGGCACGAGCTTTTTCAGACACCTCAATATCAGGGAACTTTTTCTCAAGCCGGTCAATAAACTGCGCCTGAAGGAAATCCAGCTGCTCTTCGGTAGGTATGTTTCCATACAGAAAGACCAGACAGTTATCAGGCCGATACCATCGCTCATGGAACGCAACCAGCTTTTCATGCGTGAGCGTAGGAATCACCAGCGGATCCCCACCAGAATCTTTTTCGTAGACGGAGCCGCGCATAAGGCTTGTCATGGCCATATCCGCTGCAACCGATTCAAAAGAAGAGTAACTGCCCTTCATCTCGTTATACACGACACCCTGCAGGCTTACCTTTCCATGCTCGTCCAGCTCCGGCCGCCAGGCTTCCTGCATAAAGATTTCAGGCGACAGGCGCGGGAAAAACACGGCGTCTCCGTACACGCTCATCAGGTTAAAGTAGTCGCTTTTTACAATGGAACTTGCAGGAAACACCGTGCGGTCAGGATACGTCATTGCGTTCAGGTAGGTTTTTACGCTCTGGTTTGAAAGGTGAATAAACGGGTCTTTGAGCGGATATTTTTCAGAACCGCAGAGCACCGAATGCTCCAGAATGTGAGCGGCGCCGTTTGCCGTATCGTTTGGCGTGCGGAATGCAAAGGCAAACAGATTTTCCGTTTCGTCGTTTACCAGATGCAGCACTTCAATGCCTGTTTTTGTATGACGCAGGTGCACTGCCTGCGAATGAAAATCTGGAAGCTCAAAGGTTTCCAGCACGATAAACTGTTTATAGGTATCGCCGGTTTTTAATGTGTTTACTGTATCAGACATAAATATCGTCATCCCGTCCTTTTATAATGAGTGAGCCGTCCTCCCAGGCGCGGCGAAGTGTCGCAAAAAAGAGCGACGTTATTTTTTCGCAGTCGCTTCGGAGCAATGGTCTCCGTGCTGCTTCTTCATCCAAAATCATAGCGGCGCGATTCTGAGATACATTCCGCAAAATCTTGCGCCTGAAATCTTCATCCTTACCCGCAATCAGGAAGGCGATGCCGACATTATCCATGCCATGCAGTGTTTCCGCAACAAATCGGTCATCAGCATTGATGATATCCTCTTCGGTAAACAGACGGTTTCGTAAATCAGCTCCCAAATCTGGGTCCTGCGCGCTTAGATTTCCCAGGATTTCCTCTTCGGCTCCAAGCGGCATGCGCTTTAGAATCTGCGCCAGCGCCGAGCGGCCGTCAATTTGGTCGGATTTTTCGGTGGCAAGGCTGTCCATTTTTTCCTTCATGGCCTCATCCACGCGCCGGACAACTTCCGGACTTAACTCTTTAAGATGTGCAAGGCGCATAATCACGTCTTTTTTCTCGTCCGGCGCTAGCGCCTGAATGACGGCAGCCGACACCTTGGGATTAAGGTATGAGAGGACAAGCGAGCGTACTGCGCCACCTTCATCTTTTAGAAGTTGCAGCACCCGATCACTGTCAGCCTCTGCAAGATAATCAAAAGGCTTACCGCCCTTAAAAGGCACTGCCTTAGAAAGCATGGTTTCGGCGCGCTCGCGGCCAAACGCTTTTTCCAGAATGGTACGTGCCGTGTCTACACCGCCGTCCTCGCGCGTTTTCTGCATGAGCGACTGAAATTCCGCAAGGATAACCTCAGCTTCGTCCTTGTCTACATTCCGTATAGAAGCGATTTCCGGGATAATGCGCTCAATCTGGGCATCCGTCAGGTGCGGTAAAATCTTTGCGGCTTCATTTTCGCCGATTAAAAGCAGGAATTTTGCAACGCGGCGGTATACATTTTCGCGGCCGTCTGCCTCGCGCGGCTGTTCAGGAACCTTAACCAGCCCATGCGATGTAAAAACACTTGCGGCTTCCTTTACGGCATTATGTACAATCGCCGCATTCTTGGCCGGAACAGTTTCTGTAGTCTTTATAAACGCAGGCTCCACGTTTTCTTTAGGCGCTTGTGCAGGCTTTGAAGCAGAAAGAATGTCCGCTACCTGCCTGTTTACTTTTTCAAAAAGCGGCTTTTTTACATCTTTGCCGCTGGCAGCATATGCGTTTTTTAGCCTGTCATTCATGTTCATACATTTATAATACAATGAATTGGAACTCAAGGACAAGTAGAAGTATCTTGAAGAAAGGAAACAGCTGCAGTAAAAAAAGGATAGACAGCTGTTGCAGGGTGAGCTGGGTCAGAAACAAACAGTCCTCACAGTTTTTTTTCCCGCCCGACTGCAGGTCGCGTCCACCATCCACCACCCGACTTCCAGCAAAAAGCCCTGCAGACAAAAAAAAGAGCGCCCCATAAGGAGCACTCTTCTTTCACAGCCTGACTTCTAGCGAAGTCCGCCGTAAGTAGGGAGCAAAGCGTTGCTTTACTCTGCGACTTACGTCTAACTTCTAGCGAAGTCCGCCGTAAGTCGCAATAAAGACACCAGCGGCCATTGCGGTGCCGATAACACCTGCAACGTTGGGGCCCATGGCGTTCATCAGAAGGAAGTTCATCGGATCTTCTGCCTGGCCAACCTTGTTTGCAACGCGGGCTGCCATCGGAACTGCAGAAACACCAGCTGAACCAATCAGCGGGTTGATTTTCTTGTTCTTAGGCAGGAAGACGTTCATCAGTTTTGCCATCAAAAGGCCGGCTGCAGTTGCCACAGCAAATGCCACAAGGCCAAGAACGATGATACCTACAGATTCTGCTTTGATAATCTTTTCCGGTGTCATCTGTGAACCAACGCCCAGAGAAAGCACGATGGAAACGATGTTCATAAGCTCGTTTTCCATAGTCTTTGAAAGACGAGTTGCAGCGCCGCTCTCCTTCACGAAGTTACCGAAAGCGAGCATACCGATAAGCGGAGCTGCCGGCGGCAGAAGAAGGATAGTCAGAAGGAGCAGCATCAGCGGGAAGAGCACTTTTTCCATCTTGGGAACCGCGCGCGGGTTGGGCATGCGGATAAGGCGCTCTTTCTTAGAGGTAAGGAGCTTCATAATCGGCGGCTGAATCATCGGAACGAGAGCCATGTATGAGTAGGCAGCAACAGCGATAACACCCATCAGCTCAGGAGCAAGTTTACCTGAAACGTAGATAGAGGTCGGGCCGTCAGCGCCACCGATAATGCCGATGGCACAAGCCTGCATGATGTTGTAGTTGAGGCCGAACATGTTCATGACAGCAACACCGAAGAGCGTAAAGAATACGCCGAACTGGGCTGCGCCACCAAGGATGGCGGTCTTGGGGTTTGCGATAAGCGGGCCGAAGTCCGTCATGGCACCAATGCCCATGAAAATAAGCATCGGGAAGAACTCGTTACCAACGCCTGCGTGGTAGATGATGGCCAGCATACCGTCAGGCAGTTCGCCCATACCTGCGCCGACAATGTTTACGAGGATAGTACCGAAGCCAATCGGAATCAGAAGCAGAGGCTCGAATCCTTTGCCTACAGCAAGGTAGACGATAAGGAAGCCGATGGCAATCATAATCAGTGACTGCCAGCCGGGAGCGGTGCCCCAGTCTTTTTCGGGAGCTTCCTTGATTTCCGGCTTGAAACCGCTCTCACTGGGAGCTACGCGCTTCTGAGTCGCAATCTGGTAAATACCAGTTGATTTACCGATGTTCTGGATAAAGCGCAGCACAGAGATGTTGTGCTCGTCGCCCCAGTTCTCCGTTCCTTTGATAACGCGGTCAAGGCCTTCGCCGTTTGACTTGACGGCATTTTCAGCCGCGACAGCATTATCATACGGAGCTGCAGGATCATCAGCCGTAATCGTAACCGGTGCAGTCTCAGCTGTCTGAGCGAGCACCCGTGTTCCGGTGCTTACAACCATGGCAATAGCCATGATTGCAAGAGTCACACCAAGAACTTTAGTTTTGAAGGTTTTCTGTGTATCAATCATGGTCTATGCTACCCTATTTGATTTCTGCAACAGCCTGGCCTGCAGCAACCTGTGAGCCTGTTGAAGCGAGGAAGTGGACTTTACCGGCAGCGCCAGCTTTAATCTCAAGTTCCATCTTCATTGATTCGATGATGATGACGGTGGTGTCAGCATTGACGCTTGCGCCTTCTGCAACTGCATATTTCAGCAATGTACCAGCAACCGGAGCCTTCACAGCAGCGCCGCCTGTAGCAGCAGCTGCAGCAGGTGCGCTAGCCGGAGCGGCTGCAGGAGCCGGAGCTGCCTTTACCACGCCACCGATGCTTGCGAGCACCTGGCCAGCAGTAATCTGAGTGCCAGTCGGTACGCTGTAGTTAATCGTGCCGTCAGCCGGAGACTTAACTTCCAGTTCCATCTTCATAGATTCGATGATGATAACAGTCTGTCCCTTGGTGACTTTAGCGCCGTTTGAAAGGCACTGCTTCAGGAGTGTACCTGCAACCGGAGCCTTAACATCTTCGCCGCCAGTCACGGTAGCAGCAGCTGCTGCCGGAGCTGCACTCGGTGCGCCGAATGCAACATTGTAGGTTGTACCGTCAACAGTGATGTTATCGCCGTTAGCCTGTACGTTGTAGCTTGTGCCGTTTACAGTAACAGTGTATGAGCCGTTTGAAGAAGCAGCTTTCGGAGCCTCCTTGAGGCCGAATGTCTTTTCTGCATCGACCGGGCCGTTTGCACGGGTCTCGAAGAACTTGGTAGCTACTTTCGGGAACATAGCATAGGTCAAGACGTCTTCAACTGAACCGTTGCCGCCGTTTGCCTTTGCTTCCTCAACCATCTTGTCCCATTCCGGCTCAATCTTGTCAGCCGGGCGGCAGGTGATGGCTTCTTCCATCTTGTTCTGCTCAAGAGCCTTCTTGACAAGGTCTTTGTTGGGCTCAGCCGGAACTTTACCGTATTTACCGGTCAACAGGTCGCAGAACTCACCAGTCATGCGCTCGTAGCGGCCGAAGAGTACGTTGAATACAGCCTGTGTACCAACAATCTGTGATGTCGGTGTAACGAGCGGAACGTAGCCCACGTCTTTCTGAACCAGCGGCAGTTCTGCAAGAACGGCGTCAATCTTGTCTGAAGCGCCCTGCTGCTTGAGCTGGCTTTCCAGGTTAGAGAGCATACCGCCCGGAACCTGTGATTTAAGGATACGTGTATCTGCACCGAGGAACTTAGATTCCAGTGAAGCATAGTGCTTGCGGATTTCGCGGAAGTATGCAGCAATCTCAAGAAGAGCGCCGATGTCAAGACCGGTGTCGTACTCAGTACCTTTGAGCATCTCAACGACAGTCTCTGTGGGAGAGTGTGAGGTACCCATAGCCATTGCAGAGATTGCAGTGTCGAGAACGTCAGCACCAGCTTCTGCAGCTTTGAGCAATGTTGCAACTGAAAGACCAGTTGTTGCGTGTGAGTGAATCTCAACCGGCAGGTCAACCTTAGACTTGATTGCCTTTACGAGATCATAAGCCTCAAACGGCTTCAAAAGACCAGACATATCTTTGATACAGATTGAGTCTGCACCGAAGTCTGCATACGTCTTTGCGAGGTCTGCGTAAATCTCTTTTGTGTGATACGGAGTGGTAGCATAAGAGATAGCCATCTGAACGTGCTTGCCAGTCTTCTTTGCAGCTTTTGTTGCGCGGTCCAGGTTGCGCGGGTCGTTACATGCATCGAAAATGCGGAATACATCAACGCCGTTCTTTGCTGCATACTCAACGAACTTATCGACAACGTCGTCTGCATAGTGGCGGTAGCCCAGGAGGTTCTGACCGCGGAGCAGCATCATGATTTTGGTGTTCGGCATTGCTGCGTGCAGTTTGCGCAAGCGCTCCCACGGATCTTCATTCAAAAAGCGGATACAGCTATCATAGGTAGCTCCGCCCCATGCTTCTGCTGCCCAGTAGCCGATTTTGTCCAGCTGAGGTGCAATCGGCAGCATGTCTGCCAATGTCATACGGGTCGCGTGCAGAGACTGGGTTGCATCACGCAAAACCAGTTCAGAAATGTTTACTTTCTTTGCCATCTTCTTCAAAACTCCTTAATTCTTTTCGTGCAAAGCGGTTGCAATAGCGGCAACGATTGCCTTCTGGTCAACGGCGGGAGCCGCAGATACGGCGGCGTCGGCTTTCGGTGCTTCCTTATCCCAACCGGCGGCATGAACGACAACACGAAGCAGGTTCATAAAACCAATCAGAATAATCAGGAAGCTGAAAACAACACCCATACCTAGCAGAGTAAGAATGATACTCTGGTTCAGCATTTCAGCGATTGTCATAATTCCTCCAACGGATTACAGGTCCCCTGAATTTTTGGGAACCCAAAAAGTACCGGATAGCATTATAGAGAAAAAGATTCGTTTACTCAACAGTCAGCTGGGCTTATTTATATGCTTAAAAGGATTTCTTTACGATGATGTCGACACGTTTTCCCTGCACGCCCACAATCACATCATCAGCAATATTAGCGACAATTGATTTTTCAAGTTCGTCCCATGCTTCACCTTTTGCGCCTTCAGCTTTTATACGCCAGGCATTCATCGACCAGCTTGCAGACGGAAAAAAGGATACGTTCGTCATGCCGTCATGGTAAAACTCATTCATCGCAGGCATCATCGCCGCTGACTGCTCGTAATCCAGCAGCATGAAGGATGCGGCAAGCCGGATTTTGTTCATCACACCTTTTGCGGCGGCATTTTTGCCATCGGAAGCCACAGCCAGCAATTTTTCACGCAGGTCTGCCGTCAGAGCAGTTGCAGGCGTAAGCGCTGTATGCAGCTCAAAGCTTTTTCCGTCTGCCTCAATCCAGAACTCCCCGCGAGAAAAAGACAAAAGTTCGGGAAGCATACCGACAAGCTCTTCTGCAAGCAGACGAAGACGCCCTGCAGGCTTTTTCTCAAGGCCGCACCAGGCAGAAGCCTTCTCCGTCTCTTTCAGCACCGCTTCAAGCGACTGTGCCGTGTTTTCCAATGCAATAATATCAGTCTTCATAAGATTATTTTATCATTAAAGCTTATTTTTGTCATTATTTACTGTACAAAAGATATGGCTCCCGCTGAATCAGAAAAGCCTCGCATTCCGCTTTCCAGCTTGCCTTTATGTCTTCCACAGAGACGCCAGTTTCAATCATCGTCCGTAAATCAGATGAACCGCTCAGGCAGTCTATCCAGTACACGCCGCTGCGTTCAGGCGCCCCCCAGAAACGGGTACGTTGCGAGGCGTCAGCCAAAACACAGGCCGCATACGCCTCTTTCACATACGCGGGATTACAGCCAGACTCCCAGATAGACGAAAGCGGGAGTGTCCTCAGGTCTTTTCCGGCACATACACGTCCCAGCGAAGGCGGAGCCACCGCCCCCGGCATGCTTTGAGGGGTAAAGGTAAACTCATAGCCGGGCACACCGTCCAGCAGTGGACTTCCCCACACTTCAAACGGAAAAAGCGTTCCCCGTCCGACAGAAACCGGCGTGCGCTCAAAAAAGCAGGTAGACGCATACAGGTACACGGCACGCATAGTCTTTAGATTGGGCGAAGGTCTTTTTACAAGCGCATATTTTGTCTCATGGCTGTACGAAAGGCATGGAATGACAGAAAGATTGCAGGCATTCCTGCCGGAAGAAAGCCAGCCCTCGCCGTTAATCATACGCGCAAGCTCACCTAAGGTCATACCGTGCACCACTGGCAGCGGAAGCTTTCCGACTCCGCTTGCATAGCCGCTTTTAAGCATGCCGCCGTCAACATAAAAGCCGTTCGGATTCGGTCGGTCAAGAATGACTACGGCCTTACCATGCCTAGCACAGGCATCCATCAGGCGGAAGAGCGAAAGGTAGTAGGTGTAATAGCGAAGCCCCACATCCTGAATGTCCACCACAAGCGTATCAAACGCGTCCATGCGCTCCTCAGTAAAGGCATGAGAAGAAGCGCCATAGAGTGAAAAAATGGGGACTCCGGTCTTTTCATCGACAGAATCCTGCACCGAAGAGCCGGCATCCGCTTCTTCCCGGAAACCATGCTCCGGGCTAAAAATGGCGGTTACCAGAACGCCTTCAGAAAGCAGTACGTCAAGAATATGCGGGCCATACAGGACTGGCACCCCGGAAGGCGCATACCCAAACGGAATGTCGGGGTCTGAAAAGCCGCCGTACTGCTCGGTTACCGTACCAGACCCCGCATCGGGTATCAGGATTTTATCGCCGGCAATACCCGACTGATTTGAAAACAGGGCAACCCTCTTCCGCTCTAAAAGCGGGAGATAACAGTCAGTGCGCTCATCGCCAAGCACCACTCGAGTCTGTCCTTTTCCTGCCGACACCTCCGGCATGCTGTCGCGGGCTTTGCGGCAGGAAAACGCGCTGACAGCACACGCAAAAAGAAAGGCGCTCGCAAAAAAAGCAGTACGTTTCATGTATTTACCTCGCCCGACTCCACAGCTGACAATATGCCTGTGTGCGGGCTGCAAAACGGGCTACTTTTAAAAGCGCCCTGATTTCCGCTTTTGTATACCAGTCTGCCTGAATTTCTTCAAGGTCTGAATCGCTGGGCTGTATGCTTCCGGAAGCAGTCCCCACGATGACCACGTTTTTTTCGTTTGAAAAGCCCACGGCAGAATAGCTTTCTTTCCAGACTTCGCTGATATGCGTAAGCGTAAGTCCCGTTTCCTCGCGAAGTTCCCGCGAAGCCGCCACGCCGGCAGTTTCACCTTCATCTATAAGCCCGGCCGGAAAGTTATACACCCATTCTCCAGGGGCCATGCGGAATTCCCGGCTTAAAAGAATTTGTCCGCCCGTCTCATCATGAATAATCATCACGACAGCATCTGTTTTTGCGTCATGCAACCCGTCAAAGTCAGCAATCGCGGGATTCCGGCTTATCATTTCGTATGTTTTTTTTCTGCCGCTTTCCGTTTCATACTGCACATCATAGCGCGTTATGAATTTTCCCTGATGAATTTTTTCTATCGCCTTAAAAAGCATCGCACTCACACTCCCTGAATTGTCTCATAATACATACAGTCATGCGTACAAGTCCCGGAAAAAGCTCCGCCGCATATAGGCATGGGAGAAAGCGTCTGGGATTCATCGTCATTTCTGCTGACGCGCTTACGCACATAGCCAATGTTATCAAAATTGCATTCCTTTCCCTTTTCAAGGGCTGCGCAAGTGTTTATCCAGACGACATTACAGTCATCATGGGCGCACAAGTCAAAGGACTGGCGGAAATCATAGGAGCCCGTAGAGAAAGAAGGCACAATAATCAGCGTAAGCTTAAAGCAGCGCATCAACTGTTCCATGTATTTTGTCGTCAGAAAATCCTTGCAGATAAGGATTGCTATCCGGCCAATTCCTTCGTAGTGAAAGATATTCACCACCAGGCTTGAATAAATGCCTTCCAAAGCGCCGCCATTAGAAAACTCGACCCGAAACGGATTCTGCTTAGACTGACTGCAGACAAGCGAGCCGAATTTATCCAGAATCGACACGGTATTCCGGCGCTTGTCCCAGAAGGACGGGAGTATGATAAGGGACGGAATTGTCTTTCGCTGCGCGTCCGTAAGATTTTTCAGGCGGGAGCTGACATAGGAAGCTGTAGCCGGATTTCCCAGCATCTCCGGAAAGACGATGATATCACTTTTCTGCCCGGCAGCCAGAAGAATCTTCTGCCAGACAAGCTCGTTGTCAGTGTTGAACCCTTCCGAATCCTGCTGATAGTCAATCTTAAAATACTGCACCCTGTCTTCTGCAAATAACGAGACGTCAAACTTCCGCTCCAGCCGCAACGGGGTTGCCGCGATTTTTAGACTCTTTCTTTCCGCAAAGCCGGGAAACAAGTCCGGCCGCAGGAAAAAATGCTTGTCAATCAGCTCTCCCAAAATGGCATTTTCCATAAGGAGCAGATTGAACAGGAAATTGTCCATGCGGTTGTAGTAATGAGAAAGCCTGCGCTTCCGCTCCCAGCAGCAGGAACAGCGGGGCAAAAGTCCGATGCCGGTACTTTCGCGGTTAGTATTAAGCACTACAGAAAAATCTTCCCGCTGGTATTCGGCTATCTGAGCACGAAGCTCATCCTCAAGGCTTTCGTCAAGCACCTGCGTAAGCGTCACAACAGCGAAAAAATCAGATTCAGCTTTGAATGATTCAATCAGAAATGAGAGGCTCTTAAAAAAAGTGTCAGTACAGTCTTCTTCGCGGAGCTGGCAGACAAGAGATCCGTCAAATAATCCGGGAAGGGCATCCGCAATCCGGGTACGGATGCTCCGCCTGATATCAGCTGCTAGGCAGCTGTATTTTACAAAGAAATCCTCTGAACATGAACTGATAATACAGGAACAAAGCTCAGCGATGATGTTGTAAATCAGCTGCATATGCATCCATCATGTTTTTAAAAGATATATTCTCCAGATAAAAGGCAAAACCTATTCGATCACCAGAATGTCTTTAAAACCGGTAACCTCAAAGACGTCCATAATCTGGTCGTTAGCATGCCGGACAACCATGCCGCCTTTTTTAGAAAATGCTTTATGGGCACTCAGAAGAACACGCAGACCGGCTGATGAAATGTAATCAAGTTTTTCAAAATCGATTACCAGTTTTTCAGCTTTCCCCAGTTCCTGAATTGCTTTTTCAAGTTCCGGAGAAGTCGTTGTATCAAGACGGCCATCAACATTCAGGCATACTTCAGTTCCATTTTCAGTCTTTGCAATAGTCATAGAAAGCTCCTTGTAAGTAACATCTACCAGGCAGGCATACTAAAACCTGCCAGACAATTTTTAGTATACCACATGATATTCTTAAAATCAAATAAAACAACACAATGATTCAGCAACAGCAGCTGTATCAGAGGCTGAAGAAGCGGGGAAAGCCTTCCGACTGTTACAGAGACAGTAGAGCACAGTCTAAAGAAGCGGATGTACAATACACTGCAACTAAAAAAAAACACTCCCGGGCCTACAGCCGGGAGTGCGCTTAAGATTGAGGAAGCAATCAGAACAGGTCGTTCATGCCGTACAGCTTTCCTGGAGCAAGCGTGCCTTCAGCAAGTTTTGAAGAAAGCTTTTCAAGCGCGACAACGCTACCACGGGCAAAGCCTTCGCGGCTTCGCGCACGGTGAGTAAGCTCAATACTGTCAGCAGGACTGTCAAAGAACACCGTATGCGTTCCCGGAACAGAACCGCAGCGCGTAGAACTTACATGAAGCTCGTTTGCCTGAGGCTTTTCATGGAATGCGTCTACAACCATTTTGTTTTTTGCCGGGTTACCTGCCATAACGCGGCGGGCAATTTCAAGCGCAGTACCACTCGGGCTGTCAGCTTTCTGGCTGTGATGCATTTCCCAGACGGCAACATCGTAGTCTGCATATTCAGCAAAAAGCCTGGCCGCCTCTTCAACAATCTTGTAAAACGTGTTTACGCCGATAGAAAAGTTTGATGAGCGCATGACAGTTCCGCCGGTAGCTGCTGCCAGCGCTTCTATAGCCGCTTCCTGCTCTGCCCAGCCGGTAGTTCCTACAACCACCGGAAGTTTAAGTGGAAGGAGCGCCTTTACGTTTCCGACAACAGCAGTCGGATGGCTGAACTCTATAACACCCTCTGCCCCGCTTGCCTGTACGGCCGCAACAACAGCTGCATAGTCACCCGCCTTAACAAGGCAGGAGGCATCTTTTGCCGCAACATCAACAGTGACGGCAATTTCATGCCCCATGGCTTTTGCACAGTTCTCAATCATGTGCCCCATCTTGCCGTATCCGACTAATGCGATTTTCATTTTGCTCCTCCAAAATATGCCTTATGCAGAATCTGCACGACTTTTGGCGCATCACATTCGTCCACCAGCATGCTGATGTTCACCTTGCTTGCGCCCTGGCTTATCATCTGCACATTAATGCCTTCTGCGGCAAGTGCGGCAAACCCCTTTGCGATAATGCCGCTTGAATGGGCTGCATCACAGATAAGCGTTACGATAGCTTTTTCTGTCTTTACCTGCACGTCGGCAGCACGGCGCAAATCCTCGATAAGGCCGGTCAAATCTGCCTTTGTATTTACGGTAAGCGACACGGACACTTCACTTGTAGCAATCACATCAATGCTGATATTCCACTTAAGGAACTGATTGAATACATGGGCAAGGAAGCCGCAGGCATCGAACATACGGCTTGAGACAATGTCGATGAGCGTTACGTGCTTTACCGAGGTAATCGCGGTTACCGGCGGAGTGGCTCCGCTATGTTTTTCCACGATGATAGAGCCGGGACTTGCAATATTATAGCTGTTCTTTACGCGAACCGGCGTCCCGCTCTTGCGGCAGGGAACCATGCTGCGCGGATGCAGAACCTGTGCACCGAACATCGCAAGCTCCTGAGCTTCTTCGTACGTTACCTCGGGAACCGGATGAGCATCGCTGCAGACTCTCGGATCTGTCGTAAGAATGCCGTCGACATCTTTCCAGGTCTGGATTTCGCTAGCGCGCATTGCGGCACCAATCATGGTGGCCGTTAAGTCTGATCCACCGCGGCCAAGAGTGGTAATAATGCCTTTCTGGTCTTTTGCAATAAAGCCGGTTACAATCGGAATGGCATTTGTTTTGCCGTTTTTGTAGTCAGAAAGATGGCGGGGGATATTCTCCCAGACGTCATCAAGCAATTCAGCGCTCATATAGTTGGAATCAGAGACAAAGCCAACATCCCAAGCGTCATAGAAAGCCGCCTCAGTTCCTTTCTGCTGCAAGTAAGCTGCCATCATGCGCACGCTCATGCGCTCGCCAAAAGAAACCAGATAGTCGCGGGTACGCTTGGTCAGTTCCCGGAGCATGGAGATGCCGGTTAAAAGCGTTTTTAACTCACCAAGCAGCTCAGAAATAGCAGGAACGTCAATGCCAAGTTCCTTTGCTGTATCAAAGTGCAGCTTTTCCACTTTTGCAATGTCAACCGTGCCCTGCACTGCCATATCCGCTGCATCAAGCAGATGATCCGTAGTATCTCCCATTGCGCTCAAAACAACAACGGGACGCTCTTTTTTATATGCTTCGATGATTGAAGCCACGTGACGGATACGCTCTGCATTTGCAACTGAGCTGCCGCCGAATTTCATTACTATCATGCCGTCGAGTATAGCGGATTGCACCTGTTACTGCAATGGGATTGTACTAACTTTAGTATAAATCAAGTCACTTTAGCAGTGTTAACAGCGTGAAAAAACGACTTCCAGCTCGGGCAGATTTATTTTTTCAGCCTTCACCGTTATGGTACCGTTCAGCTCAACATCACCGCAGCCGCCAAGAACAGTCTCCATGCCGATAGACGGAATCAGAAAGACAGACTGCTTTGCCATTTTTTCCACGCAGACAGCTTCTCCCGTCCAGTCCGGATGCTGCAAAAGGTACACCAGCGTCCAGTGCGCGTTGCTCTTGCGCTCGGCATTGCGTGACGCCACGGCAGCCGCGTCTCCCTGACTCATCCGGAGCAGCATGTCGTCCTTGTCGATAAGCGGCCTGCCGCTCAAAAATGCACGCAGCTGCTCATGGCTGATTAAATCGCCATAACGGCGCAAGGGACTGGTTACCTGACTGTACATGCCCAGTCCAAGGCCAGCATGCTGGCTTGGAGTCAAAGACACAGTGCGCTTACGCATGCATTTACGCAGGCGGAACTGCCCCGCAAGTCCCTCGGGAATCGATGACGGAATATCAGGCACTTCCTGGCTGATAAACGGGAACGGAAGCTGGTGCTTAAAAGCAAAGCGGGCCGCGCCCTCGCCCGCCAGAAGCATCGCCTCGCGCACTACCTCAGAAGACGCCGTATGCACATACGGAGTAATGGACACGTCTTTTGTCTCCGCATCAACAGTAATATGCACTTCCGGAAGCTGTATCTGCACGGCGCCAGCCTGCTTGCGACGGCGAATATTCCGCTCTGCAATCGCAAAAAGCGGTGCAAGCGCAGGGGTATCCTTTAACTCATCCGCTTTGGTATACGACAGGCGTTCAACCGTAACAAGCGTGCAAAGCACATCACAGTCTTCCACCTCGCCGTTTTCTCCAAGCTTTATCTTGAACGAAAGCGCACGGCTGGGAGTCTGTAAGCCAAGCGCGTAATCTGCGAGGCTTTCTTCGCTTAACATGCGGCTTGCGCCTTCCGGAATGTACAAAGTTGAGCCGCGGGCACGAGCCGCCTTATCGATGGAGCTTTCGGGCAAAACGGTGCTCGCAGGGTCAGCGATATGCACCCACAGGTATTCGCCGTCAAAACTGATGGCATCATCCGGATCGGTTGACCATTCGCTGTCTATTGCATAGGAGACGCCCGGAACTGTTATGCGCTCTTCATCCGCAGGCGGGCTAGCCAGGCTCTCTGCAGCACTCTGCATGGAAAGCCCCCACCGTAAAGGATAGGGATTACGTGTAATGCTCCACACCCCGGTATCAAGCAGAAGCTTATGAGCTTTTTCCGGAAGCTCCTTTATGCCTATATCACGCAGCGTGCGGCACTTATCGGTTTTTCCAAGGGCAAGAGCCTCAACCTCACCCATGTATTTTGCATCATCGGGAAGCGAAAGCTTTTTCTGTTTAAGGCGTTCAAGGAAAGCTGCGCGGATTTCTTCTGCATGTTCTTTTTCATACTGCTTTGCCTTAGTCTGGGCAATTTCTTCATCAGTGCACGGCACAAACGAAAGCGGAACGACTTCCTTAAAGTCAAAGCCTTTTTTGATGGCGCAATAAAATGCCCAGCTTTCCTGACTTTCAAGCGAGCCTAAAGTAAGCTCTGCAAGGTCTGAAAACGAAAGTGCAGAAGAAGCAGTTTCTTCATCAGAAAGCAACAGCTCCCTGGTTTCTGACAGTTTAGGAAGATATGCAGCAAAGCCGTCTGCACTAGCTTTTTCCTGTGCATCGAGCAGGGCATCAAGCGAAGCAGCGTTTTCCTCACATAAGAGCAGCACGTCCTTTTCACGCACTTTCTGGCTTGCGTACTGCGCTTTTTTTCCAGACGCAGTTGCACGGCTTACACACCAGCTAACCGTAAACTTTTCGCCATCAGATCCGCATTCCGATACTACAGCAACGGTATTTTTATATATAACAACGCTATTTTTGCTAAACATGCATATCCCCTCTTCAAAAAAAAGCACCCGTTTGCGCGGGTGCTTATACAAGGCTGTTATCGTTCAGAAACTGGTATGATTACCACTTCTTCTCGATATCTTCGCAAAGGTTCTCTTCAGTTTCCTTGCTGAAGAACTTTGCTCTTTCCATATCCGGTGTGAAGTTTACAACATCACCGAGCTGATAATCTACATCCGGGTCTACGCGGGCAACCAGAGCCTGATCCTTTGTCTGCAGGAAGTAATGGGTATCAGCACCAAGCGGTTCCTTGTTGGTGATTTTGAGCTGCATATTGTTTTCTGCAGCCGGAGTCTTCTGGAAGTTCATGTCTTCCGGGCGGATACCAAAGTAGATGTCCTTACCAACAGAAGCCTTCAGACGAGCCTGCTGATCAGCAGTGGGGGTCAGGGTGAATGAACCTTCATCAACCAGAACCTTTCCGTCTTTTTCGATAACTTTTACGTTCAGGAAGTTCATCGGCGGTGTACCGATAAAGCCTGCAACGAATTTGTTAATCGGGTGATTGTACAAGTAGAGCGGTGAACCAATCTGCTGGATGCGTCCAGCCATCTCTTCACCAGCGTCAGTACCGCGCATAACAACAATCTTAGTACCCATGGTCATAGCCTCAACCTGGTCGTGGGTAACGTAAATCATCGTAGCCTGCAGGCGGTGGTGCAGGTCAGAAATCTCAGCGCGCATTGAAACGCGGAGCTTAGCATCAAGGTTTGAAAGCGGTTCGTCGAACAAGAATACTTTCGGGTTGCGGACGATAGCACGACCTACAGCAACACGCTGGCGCTGACCACCAGAGAGAGCCTTCGGCTTGCGGTCGAGGTACTGTGTCAGGTCGAGGATGCGTGCAGCCTCGTCAACACGGCGCTGAATCTCAGCTTTGTCGATTTTGCGGATTTTAAGACCGAATGCCATGTTGTCAAAAACAGACATGTGCGGGTACAGAGCATAATTCTGGAATACCATTGCGATGTTGCGGTCTTTCGGCGGAACGTCATTCATCAGTTCGCCGTCGATGTACAGCTCACCTTCTGAAATGTCTTCCAGACCTGCAATCATACGAAGTGTGGTTGATTTACCACAGCCAGACGGACCTACGAATACGCAGAATTCGCGGTCTTCAATTGTAATGTTGGAGTTTTTTACAGCATGAACGTTTCCGTCATAGATTTTACCAACACCTTTCAGTTCTACCTTTGCCATGTAATGGCCTCCTAAGGGTTTATATTATGTTGTCATTGTAAGTGATTTCCCCAAAGAAGTCAAAGACAAATCCGTCATTTTTTAGGTATTAACAGCATTATTCTGTCACAATGAAAAAAAACATACAGGCATAAAAAAAGGCTGTCCAACAAGTGAACAGCCTTTGCGGAGAACCTGACTTGAACAGGCACAGCTTGCGCCACTAGCACCTCAAGCTAGCGTGTCTACCAATTCCACCATCCCCGCGAATGTGAGTGTACTATATCAAACACCGTAGAAAGTGTCAATAGCTATTTTTCAATTTTTTGAAAATTCAGTTGCAAAAATGCTTTTATGACCGAAGGATCAAACTGCTTTCCAGACTGAGCACGGATACGGTCAACCGCAACATCCGGGGCCATTGCCTGCATCCACGGGCGGTCATGAGTCATCACATCGTACGCATCTGCAACAGCGACAATCCGCGCTAGGTAAGGTATCTGCTCGCCGGAAAAACCGTTCGGGTAGCCAGTGCCATCCCAATGTTCGTGGTGACAGAGAATTCCCCGGGCAACAGACGCAAGCTCCTTAGAAGCCATGGCAACCTTGCTTCCGTTTATCGTGTGCATCATCATAATCTGGCTTTCTTCCTCAGATAGTTTTTCCGGCTTAGAAAGCAGCTCTGAAGGTACAGAAAGCTTTCCAATGTCATGGAAAAGTGCCAGAAGCTTTAAATCCTCGTATTCTTCTGCCGGCAGATTCAGCTTTTCTGCTATTTTCACACTGAGTTCACTGACGCGGATTGAATGAAGCTCCGTTTCAAAGCTGCTTTCGCGAAGCGCTTTCTGCAGCGACTCCACGATAGAGGCCTCTGCATAGCTGTGGGAGATAAGCTTTCGCTTCAGCATGACGGCCTGCGCCTGAGCGATAGTCAGCTGAATGTCACTATCCTTGGAAAATTTTTCCGCAACGCCATACTCAAAAGACAGCTTGAAATTAAATGTCTGATCATGGCTCAGAATATCTGAAATCCGCGAGAACACGAGTCTAGCCTCGGATTCAAGCGTATCTGTCATCAGCACGACCATATTGCCGTCAGCATAAGCGGCAAAATCACTGGCGCGAAGGTGCGAGCGCAACACGTCGGCAACATGCATAATTGCGGCAGTCTCGGAATTTTCGCCAAATCCGGCGGAAATAAGGTTCAGCCCGTTGATGGAGCCGACGACAGCACAGTAAGGATATTTCCGGTACAGGTTGATTTCGGCTATTTTTTTCTCGAGCATAACCTTACTGGCAAGGCCTGTTATCATGTCCGTCATGGCAGCCTTTTCCATCGTGTTATAGAGCGTTTTTAATTCAGTAACGTTATGAAAGAGCAGCAGCGTTCCCAGGCTCTTCTGTTTCTGGTCATACAGCTTCGTATAATCAAGCTTGAACACCTGCTGGGCACCAGAGGCATCTGGAACCACTACTTCCTCTACGGTTGATGTCGTCCGCTCCCGAAACTGACTGCCAACAGCACGCTTTAGGAATTCCGGCAGTGACATGCGGCTGATAAGGGCTGTATCAAGGGCAAACAAAGCCGCCGCATCTGTATTAAAATCAACCAGCAGTCCGTCTATATCAAACAGCACCATCGGGCTACCCAGCTTTTCCACGACCATCTGCCGGATATACGCGGCCGTCAAAAACGGGCGGTTCCGATAGACAATGTAATACAGGATAAACGGCGCCAAAGAAACCATCACCATTAAAAGCAAGCGAAGAAGAAATGCATCAGTGATGTATGTATATATAATCGTAATGACGTAGGACGTGCCGATAAGCACACAGGCTATTATGTATTTTATGCCGTACAATAACGGCAGGGATAGTCCGCGGTAAAACAAGGCGACAGCAACAGTCAGTATCTGCAGCAGAATCACATAGCAGTGCACCTGCCCCCACAGCTCGAGATGCGGATACAGAATGACCGAAAAATTACCGACAGGAAGCTGCTGCATTCTGAAAGCAAGGCCATGCAAAGGATTTGTCAGTAAAAGCAGCGCATCGATACCAATGAACAGCCGGAAAATAAAAAAAGCTCCCTTGGAAACGCTGTTTTTCATGGAAAGCTTTTGCAGGAATATTTCGAGCATCTGATTAGCAATAACATCCGATGCAATAAAAATCAGCGCATTGACCAGCGACAGAAGCACATAGACAACGAACAGCTCTGGCACCGAGGTGGTATCAAAGAGCGAAAACAAAAACATCAGGAGCTGAATAAAACAGGCGCCGGTAAGAATTACCAGCCGACGGAAACGCACGTCATGAGCTTTCAGAAGCTTAATTAAAAGCAAGGCCTGCAAAAAAATCTCTGCAATATATACGCCCGTCAATACCGCCATTATACAGCTCCCAAAGTTCTATGCTCCTAAGCCTCCGGCCTTCACCTGGAAGTGGCTGAACTCCATGCTGAAGCTAGCCCTGCCCTGGGTAACCGAACGCAGGTTTGTCGAAAAGCCGAACATTTTTGCCATAGGAGCGGTTGCATGCACAATCTCTCCGGATGATTTGCTATCCTGTCCCTGCACCTGTCCGCCGCGCTGGATAATCTGACTGATGGCATCGCCGACGAACTCTACCGGGCAGGAAATGTCTACGTTCATGACCGGCTCTAAAAGCTCCGGGCTTGCCTTTCGCGTTGCGTCGTCAAATGCCTGAGAAGCGCAGCTCGCAAAGGCAAGCGGTGTTGCCGTAAGCTCGTTGTAGCCGATGGCCGTAACCGTGACGGCAGTATCCGTACAGGGGTAGCCGTACTGAATGCCGCTTTCTAGTGAATTCTTAAAGCCGTTTTCAATGGCCTCATAAATTTCGTTCGGAATGTTGCCGTCGTGTACAAGGCAGGTGTAGCTGTTGCCAGCACCCTGCTCGCGCGGCTCAACGCGTACCGTAAGCGAGGCTGCGTTTTCTTTACCCGCAAGCACTTTGCTCCACTCTGCTGTAACCTCATTTGCAGCAGTGACAGCCTCGCGGTAGGTAACCTGAGGAGCACCGACATTCGCCTTTACGCCAAAGTCTTCTTTCATGCGCGTAACAAGCACGTCCAGATGCAGCTCTCCCATGCCGCTGATAATCAGCTGACCGGTCTCGGCATCCTCGTGGCTGGTAAAGGTCGGGTCTTCGCGGCTTAA
>JAILRG010000025.1 GCA_024698325.1 Treponema sp. | reverse complement strand
TGTTAAAGGCGGATGCAGCTGGCTTGTGCCGGCTTCTTCAAATCCCAGCGACTGGCAGCTCGTCTACATCACCGCCACAAGCGGCATGGGAGCTTCCATCCGCGCGACAGCCCCGGATGCAGCGGCTAGCGGAAGTGATGCTGACAGTTCTGCAGGCTGGCAGACAGTCCACGCAGAGGAAATCTACGCGCTTTCTCCGGGCGAAAAAATCACCATCGAAGGAAACGCGGAGATTGTGCGGATTATTCCCGCCGCCGTGCCAGACACGCAAGCCGCCACATCCCGCAACGCATAGCTGTGCAATCTAATCTGCTTGCCGACAGCAGGCGGTACGCGCCGCTTCTCATCGCAAACGGCGTGTACTACCTGTGCACGGCGCTTTCCGCCTCGGTCATAAACAAGGAAGTGTACGCCGTACTCTCTCCGCGCCTCATCTCACTCCAGAGCGTTGTCGGCTGGGGCGGCGGTGTAGTGCTCGGCGTGCTGTGGTCACGCTTCAACAGGAGGCTCCTGCCGCTCATGCTGCCGTTCTTCCTGATGCAGGCGGCGGCAAGCTCGCTCTACTTTGTCTACGCCGAAACCACACTCAACATGTACATCTTCTGGTGGCTCAGCATAGGCATGTATGTCTTTTTCGGCGGCATCAGCGACAAAATCTTTGAGGGCGCTAAGGCATGGTTCTTCAAAAAGAGCGATGACCGCGCCTCCTACGACAACCTCGTCAGCATGACAGGCTCAATCGCAGGCTTTTCCGGCTATGCGCTTTCGGTGCTGTACGTGCCGTCACTGCGCATGGCGATTTTCCTGAACTTTCTCGCGACGTTCGTCTGGTGCGCAGGCAGCATCACCTACACCCTCACACACCGGGAAGCGCTCCACTCGGACGCATAGTCCATTTTTTTCGTCGCCTGGTCATTAAATGACTACCCCCCCCATTAAAATAGAGTCCATCAAAGCAGTAACAGCATGCACCCCTCGATATGGACATGCCGTTACTCAAACTAAGGAGCCTGTATGAAAAAAACACTGACAATCATGGCGGCTTTACTTGCCGCAGCAGCACTGACCTGTATCTCATGCGTAAACGAAGAGGAAGACAGCAATGAGGGCGGAAGCAGCGGCTTCTCGTATGAGACACCCACCGCAGAGCTTCCCGAAAGCTCAGGCGAAAACGAGCTTGCGGGAAAAAGCTTTTCCTACAGGTACGACTACAATACATGGATAGAAACCTGGACATTCGACGACTCAACGATAACACGCGTCCGGATTACGGGCAACTACGACACTACATATTCAAAAAGTGCTGAAAAAGACACGTATACATACCGGTACACCTATAACAGCGAAACAAAAACCGTCTCTTACAGCCTGATTTCCTACAAGGTATATCATTATGTAGGCGATGCAGGCTATCTGGAAGAAACGTTCAGCAGCGTAAATGATTTCGCAGAGTATATCTCAAACTTCAACAACAGAGGAAATCTAGTCCAGCTGAATGCAGAACGCGCAAAAGCGGCTTTCAGCTGTGTGTACAGCTTTAAGTACACACTGAGCGACAATACGCTGGTAATGGAGCGCTGTGAAAATTATTTTCCCGGAACAGTTCCCTGCGGCTGCGGTTTCTCTGGAGACATTCTGACCTACTCAGATTCATTCGCCGATTTCGTATATCCGAATGGCCTTACAACTTCAGGAAGAGACCTTGCCAATGTAAATCCGACCATGAACGGGCTGCTCGCTCCAGTCGTAAAGGTGAAAGGCGAAAGCACTTATCATACTACTGATAAACTTATCACGCTGGAATTCGGCGAGACAACTTTTACGGGTACCGTATTCGAATACTTTGAAAGCACTGCCGGCCGCACCTCCGATTACTACATCGTCGGAACAGTCACCGGCACCTACGAGACAACAGGAAGCGGCTATGAAGAATGCACGCTGACACTCACATTCACGGGAGCCTCTTCTGAAGAAGTAACCGCACGGACAGCTCTTGAGCTGAACAAGTCCTACACGCTCACGCGGCCGGCAGTCACAGAGCCGGCGAGCTACGCAACATACCTTACACAGGTCGAAGAATAAGCGCATTCATGCTATGCTACAAATCCCATGAGCGGACATAAAACAACCAGCACGCAGCTAGAGCGCTATCACCTTATCGATACTATTTTTTCCGACGGCAAAGCTCACTCCTTCGGGCAGATTCTCGGCATACTCCACGAAACACTGCGCGACGAGCGCCTCTCGGAAAGCTCAGTCCGGCGGGATTTCCGCTACCTGCGTGAAAAGCTTGCAGCTCCGCTTGTGTACGACGAAGAAGCGCACGGCTGGAAATACACAAAACCGTACAAACTTCCAGCCGAGGCTTTTTCTGACGACGAACTGCTTCTGCTCTTTCTCATAAAGCAGGTCATCGAAAGCTCTGCAAGCGGCAATTATCTCCACACATCTTTTTCCAGGCTTTTAGACAGCCTTGCTCCGGCCAGCGCTTTTGAAAACAAAAGCCAGCTTACGACGCTTCTGGAGCGGTTTGCCATTTCCCCGCGTCCGAGACCTGCTGCTGAAGATCAGTGCACGGAAAAGATTGTCGCCGCCATCAAACACAATTACATGCTCGACTTCAACTACAATTCCAGATGGGAGCCGGAAGAAAAACACCGCAAAATCCAGCCCTATCAGCTTGTACTGGACGCAGGAGCCGTCTATCTGTACGGCGCAAGCTGCAGGGAACCGGAAAATCCACGGCTTTTCAACGTGTCACGGATGCACAACGTAGAAATCATAAAAACAAAGACGTTCACGCTGCCACAAAATTTCCGTTTCCGCGAGGATTTTGAAAAAGGCCGGTTCGGAGCCTTCCAGTATGATGAATGGTATGAGTTCAAGATTATCTTTTACGGAGAGGCACGAAATGAAGTGCGCGAATGGATTTGGGCTGACGACCAGCGTCTGGAAGAAGACCCTGAGCACGGCACGACAACAATCACATTCACAAGCTCGCAGTGGATTCCGATACAGCGCTGGCTGCTTTCGTTCGGAGAGAACGCCCGCCCCCTTGCACCCGGCTGGTTCGTAGAGGCATGGAAAACAAGCGTACAGAACATGGGAACATAGCAGCCGGCTTATTTTTTCAGCACGATTCCTACGACTGCGTCCTTAAAATACGGTTTTGTGCTGATAGTGCCATCCGGCATGTCTTTCAGATTCAGGGATGCAGACGCAGATGTTCTGAATTGTCCCCCAGAGCCAGCAAGGCCGTCAATCATCTTCTGCACGGCGGAAGCCTCTTCCTCTGTATAGCGGTCAGTCAGCGGTGTTTTGGTCTGATCGAAAGTGACTTCGGGATTTCCGTCGCCCTGCAGAGCGCTTGCCCGTGTCCAGAAAACGACATCGACAGCGCCGCTTGAAAGAGCCGCTGCCCTGCCCAGATTCGACACCCGCACCATGACGATGTTTATGTCGAGCCGCCTGCCGATTTCCGCAAGATACGCCGTATTAAAACCGGCGAACGTTCCGTCTTCGGAAATGTAATCCATCGGCGGTAAATCTCCGGTCACCGCGACTCTGACAGTCTGCCTTCCCGGCCTGTTTTCAAGCGCAACCGGCTTTGGAATCGTTCCGCCAAGAGCGCCACCGATGTATTCCTTTACCAGCCTTTCAAACGTGCCGTCCTGCCGCATGGCAGCAACTGCCTCGTCAAGCCGGTCGCGGAGTGCCGTGTTTTTTTCTGCCAGCATGAATGAAAAGCCGTCGCTTCCGAATTCTGCTGCAAGCCAGGCAAACGTCCTTTTTTCTGCTGAAGAAAAAATTCTTTTGATGTCCACCGTATGCGTCGTTTTCAGGCTGTCATCCTGAGCGCACAGGTACAGGGCGGTAGACTGCGGAAGAGAGACAATCGTCTGAATCTCCCCCGCCTTTAATGCCGCAAGCAGTCCTTCCAGCGTATCGTAGAAACGGACTGCAGGCTTTGCACGGGCACCTTTCTGGAATGCAAGATTCATCTGCACGTAGCCTTCTTTTTCAAGGAGCCGCACAAGGTCAGAACCGCCCGCAAGCAGGGAATCATAATCCTCTTCTGAATAGCGAAGGTATGAAAGAGCGCCGATTACAACGCTTTTTTTTCTCTGACAGGAAACAGCTGTCAGTAACATCACGCTTACTGCCAGAATCATGCCGGCAAACAGCAGCGTTTGCTTTTTCATATGAGAAACCTCTTATGCCTGTCAGCTGGCAGTTACTTTGTTGCGACGATTGTTTCCAGCGCAAGCTTCATCATGTTGGTGAACGTTGTCTGGCGCTCTTCGGCGGTTGTCGCGCCGCCAAGCAGGATGTGGTCGCTTACCGTCATGATTGCCATAGCCTTGCGCTTGTACTCTGCGGCAAGCGTCAGAAGCTCGGCGCTTTCCATCTCGATGCCAAGCACGCCGTATTCAGCCCACTTCTTCCAGTTCTCGTTCTTGTCGTAGAAAAAGTCGCTTGATGTGACGGAACCGACAGAATAGCGGATGCCCATGCCGGCTGCAATTTTGTCAGCGGCGCGCACCAGGCTGAAGTCAGACGTGGGCGCAAAATGCATGGCGCCGAAACGCTGGTTCAGCAGGCAGGAGTCGGAGCAGGCGCTGTTTACGATAATCGTATCGCGCAGCTGCACTTTGTCGCTTACGCCGCCGCAGGTACCCACGCGGATAGCGGTCTGCACGTTGTAGAACTTGAACAGCTCCGTCACGTAAATCGAAAGAGACGGCTGTCCCATGCCGGTTCCCTGCACGCTGACAGGAACGCCCTTGTAGGTGCCCGTAAAACCATACATGCCGCGCACTTCGTTGTAGCATTTGGCATTTTCAAGGAAATTTTCTGCAATAAACTTAGCCCGCAAGGGGTCTCCCGGCAGAAGAATTGCCGGCGCAATCGCGCCCTCTGGCGCATTGATATGTGTACTCATAGTTCCATTATACCATGTTTTTATTGAAATTAAAAACAGTTTTCATTATAGTGACGATATGGCAAAGAAATCTTCTGGAAAATCATCAGGCGGGTCTTTTTTAGATAAACTGTTCGGCTCTCTTTTTGGCGGAAACGACCCGGACGCTGCAAAAAAACGGCAGCTCAAAGCTATTGCAAAAAATCTTGCACATTCAAAATACAAGTTCTACAAGACCGGCTCAGATCAGGTTCTGCCATCTTTTGGCAAATTCTTTTTTGATATTTACAAGGCCATCGGTCCCTGTCAGCTGATGTTCCAGAATCAGGAAAACCAGAATCAGATGAAAAAAATGGTCGTCGAGTATTCGCTTTCCGAGCAGCAGCGGCAGCTTGCCGAAGAGCTGTCAGAAGAATCGATAAAGGCAATGGCCGCCCACATGTCACCGAAAGAAGTAAAGGCAAAAATCAAGCAGTCGCTGGAACTGTTCAACAGCGAGTTTGACAGCATCAAAATCACCGCCATCGACGCGCTGTATGCAAAAACCATGGCATTCAAGTCCTTCTGCCAGTATGATTTTTACTTCATGCTCAAAAAATTCGACTCGTCAATCCGCGAGCAGGAATTCAGCCGCAGCCCGAAATTCGATCCAATCGACGCTTCTTATATCGCCGAAGACCTGAAGGATTTCGTCGCCGTGATTGCAGGTCTGCCGATGGACACCGACTGGACCGACATGCTCCAGATGTTCAAGACAATCCGCGGCGTAGAGCCGGTAAAACCGGTTCTGTGGGGAAAAATCATAGCGCGGCTGCGGGCACTGCAGGCGTCCGGCATTTTCGACATGATGATTCAGCTGATAACAAAGGACCCGTTCTACAAAACTGTTACCGAAGACAAGCACGAGCAGATTGTTGAGGCGTACATCGACAAAATCCAGAAAGAGGCAACGGATGCCGTAAAAAAACTGGAAGCCGACCAGCAGCACTCAAAAATCGACAGCCTGCTCTCCCAGATTTTCAACACGACCACGATTGTCGTCTTAAAAGGCTATACGGAACAGGGAAGCGCAGCTTACGAAAAGCGCAACCTCGGTTCCTTTGAATATGCAGCTCCGCTTAATTACCTTAAGGCATTCCTCGTTGAATATGTAAAGCGCGACGTCCGCGAATACGCTGACATGGTGCTTATCCGCGGTCAGTGGACGACAAATCCGCTTTCTCAGCAGATGAGCGACGCTTTCCACAATCTGATGGGCGCGTCAGACAAAATCACGGCTTTTGACGAGCGCATGGCAGAAGACGGCGCTGTCGGCATTAAGCTGAAGACACTGCTTCCCCGCACCGAGCGCGACAAAGAAGCAGCCGGCATCGTACGCACTGTAATCGGAGACGCAAACGACGAGGCAAAGGATTACATCGCTTCTTCTGCAAGAGATCTGGTTACGTTCGCAAAGAATGTAAAAATGCTCCTGGAAGACTACCAGAAAAAAAATCCGGAGATGATTACCAACTGGAAAGAGCTTGACCGCTTTGCCGAGCATCCGCTGCAGGAGCTTGGCGTCGAAGTCTACAAGAAGATTTACCTGCTGGTAACACTGCTGCAGAATTATCTGACAAACACTTCCTCATAACACCACCCGAAATCATCTTAAAAAGGCCGCCGGAGCCTGCCGATACTTACGGTATGGCATTGTTTACAAGAAAAACAGCATATACCGCATCCCTTGTCGGATGCGGCAGAATCGGCTTTACGTTAGGCTTTGACAAAAAAAGGGAGCAGCCAGCCTCGCACACGATGGCGCTGCTTTCCAATCCGCGTGTGCGCATTACCGCAGGAAGCGACACGGATGCAGAGCAGCTTACAAGCTGGCAGCGCTACGTCAGTAAGAGACAGCACGCACCGGCGGCGGCTTTCGCCTGCAGCGCGGACATGTATGCATACTTTCGAGAACAGAAAACCGTGAGCGACATCATTGTCGTCGCAGTGAACGAAGACGCACACAAGGCGGAAACGCTTGCCGCTATCCGGGCAAAGCCGCGCCTGGTAATTCTGGAAAAGCCGGTTGCCCTAAACAGCGCCGAGGCGGAAGAGATTAAGAGTGCGGCAGATGAATGCGGCGTGCCTGTCATGGTGAACCACGAGCGCCGCTTTGCCTGCGACTACAATGCAGCGCGCGAGTACATGAGTCGCATCGGCGACATTCAAAGCATACGCGCAGAGCTTTTTTCGAGCCTTCGAGTCTACAGCGCAGAGGAAGAAGCAACCGGCGCGTACAGCCTGCTCCACGACGGCACGCATCTTGTCGACATCGTGCAGTTTCTGCTGGGAGAGGAAGTGCACAATCCGGTGCTTACCGGCGTGTGGAAAGATGACAAGGGCGACGTGCGTAATGTTTCGGCTCATTACAGCACGAGCCGCTGCCCGTCTGTCGACATCTGCATGAGCGGGCGGAGCCGCTTCTTTTCTTTCGGCGTGGATGTTCTCGGCACGACCGGACGCATCTGCATCGGAAACGGCTACGCAAAGTTTTACCAGCGACGCGAAAGCTCTCTCTACACGGGCTTTTATTCGCTTGCCCGCGACAGGAGCGTGCGCCTTCCGCGAAAGACCGGCTATTTTGCAAACATGCTCCAGAACGGCATTGATTTTTTAGACGGCAGAGCCATGCTTGTAAGCCCGCTTGCGGTCGCGATGGCAGACCTGGCCGTACTGGAGGAAATCAAGGCAGCACTGATACAATACTGCCCGCGTTAGGTGCTGGAAGGGCGCAAAGCGCGTGCGCCTCGCGCACCGACCGTAGGGGAGCCTGGAAGCACCGACCGGCCGAATTGACAACGAAGTTTCAATTCGGCTGGGAACGCCCGTTTACCAACCGCAGGTTGCGACGAACGCCCTGACGAAAGAACTTTTCGCTTTTTATAGCCGAATCGCGCAAAAATCACTATTCTTATACATGAGGTATTTTATGGCACAATCTGAAAAAAAGGCCGGTCAGTCTGATTCCGGCTGTACACATAACTGTTCAACGTGCGGCGCAAGCTGCAAATCTAAAGACATGCGTGCTCAGCTCCGTGCGGGTAGCTGCGTCAAAAAAGTCATCGGCGTGGTAAGCGGCAAGGGCGGCGTGGGTAAATCGCTTGTCACCAGCCTTTTGGCAGCAAAGTTTTCAAAGTTAGGAAAGCGTGTTGCCGTACTCGATGCGGACATCACAGGGCCTTCAATTCCGACTAGTTTCGGCGTTGCGGAAGAAAAAGCGATGGGAGATAAGAGCGGCGCTATATACCCGGTTGAGACAAAGAGCGGCATTCAGCTTATGAGCATGAACTTTTTGCTGGAGCACGAGACGGATCCGGTTTTTTGGCGCGGTCCGGTCATTGCGGGGGCGGTCAAGCAGTTCTGGACGGACGTTGTCTGGAAGGATGTGGACTATATGTTTGTCGATATGCCTCCGGGAACGGGCGATGTTCCGCTCACGGTGTTTCAGTCGCTTCCGGTTGACGGCATCATCGTGGTTTCAAGCCCGCAGCAGCTTGTGCGCGTCATCGTTGAGAAAGCGGTTAAGATGGCAGAAGAGATGAAGATTCCGATTCTCGGCCTGATTGAAAACATGAGCTACGTTACCTGCCCGGACTGCAACAAAGAGATTTACATTTACGGAAAGAGCAATATCGACGAAATTGCCATGAACTATCACCTGCCGGTGCTTGCGCGCATTCCGATTTCTGAGGAGATTTCACGCGCGGTGGACGAAGGCGAAATCGAGATGCTGCAGGCGGACTTTATGGAGCCGACAGCACGCATTATTGAGGATTTGCACTGATGACACCGGAACTCGCTGGAGAGGAAGCGCGTGCTAACTTTATGAAAGGCTACGCATGCGCGCCCGCTGTTGCCGCGGTGTTTGCAGAGCAGTTCGGTTTTGACCGTGAACAGGTGCTGCGCCTTACGCAGCCGTTCGGAGCCGGCGTGTGCCGCATGCGCGAAGTCTGCGGCACGTTCAGCGGCATGATGGCGGCTTTGGGCATGTACATGGGAAGCGCAGACGGCACAAAAGAAAGCAAAGACAGAATCTATCAGGCGGGTCAGGAGCTTGCGCGCCGATTCCGCGAGGCAAACGGGTCGATTATCTGCCGCGAGCTTTTGGGACTGGTCCCCAAGGGTGAAAGCGACCGCGCCTTTGAAGAAAAACGTGCGGTACGGCATGAAGCTGACGCGCCGGTTTCTGAGGAACGCACGGCCGAGTATTACAAAAAGCGGCCCTGCCCGGATTTATGCGCCTTTGCCGCGCGCACTTTTTTCGAATGGCTTAGTGAGCAGGAAGCGGGAAAGGTTCAAGCGTCTGGCGAGCACAGCGCGCACAGCGGCGCGCACAGCAGCTCTGGAGACGGGAGCGCCACTGGCAGAGACAAAAAAGTCGCTTGCGGCGCACACAACGGCACGGGGCACGCATTATGAAGCTCATCTTGGCGCCCATGGCGACTTTAAGCCATGAGGCATTCCGACGTGCAGTCGCCCGCTTTGGCGGCTGCGACGAATACTTTACCGAAATGATCAATGCCTCTTCCCTCCTGAACATGGGACCGTGGGAGAAGTATTACCTTTTAGCAGGACCGGAGCCGGAGAGAATCGTCTGGCAGCTCACCGGGAGCAAGGCGGAGCCTATGGCGCAGGCGGCAGGCATTGTCGCTGCACAGGGCGGCATTGGCGTAGACCTGAACATGGGCTGTTCCGCGCCGCAGATTGCAAATACAGGAGCAGGCATCAGCTGGATGCTAAAGCCAGTCTGTGAGACGGCTGCCATGGTGCGCGGCGTAAAGACTGCGCTTGAAAATGCAGCAAAGGACGGGAGTACGCCCATGCGGCTTTCTGTCAAACTGCGGCTGGGTGCCGAGGACTACACCGACGAAGGCTTTTTTGCGTTCTGCGACATGCTTGTGCAGGAAGGCGTTCAAATGCTTACGCTGCACCCGCGCACAAAAAAAGAAAAGTACCGCACACCCCCAAGATGGCAGTATGCAGAAGCGCTCGCCCTGCGCTACCTGGGCCGGGTGCCGGTCATCGTAAACGGCGACATAAAAGACCGGGAAAGCTTTGCGGCAGCCCGGGAAGCTTGCCCGCACGCAGAGGGCGTTATGTGCGCACGGGCTTCCGCGCAAAAGCCATGGCTTTTTGCAGAGCTTTGCCGCGCCGATGCAGAACACCGCACTGTCCTGGAGGCGAAGGCAGAGCCGGAGGGAGCCCCAGAGGCAACATCAGAGGCGGAGGCAGCCCCAGAGGCAGATCCGGCTTCGCTCACCGTGGATCTGGAGGAGACCGCGCTGCGCTTTATCGACGACGTAGCTGAATGCCAGCCACCGGAGTTTTACAAGACGCGCCTGCAGCGATTTTTTGCCTATTATTGCGACAACGTGCAGTTTGCGCACTTTTTTAAGACGAACATGCTGAACGCTGCGAACGCTGCCACGCCAGATGACGCGCTTACCGCGTGCAAAAAAGCCGTCTCTGCGTACTTTGCCCAGTGTCCTGACGAGCGCGTTCGCACGCTGTAGGGTAACAAGCCGGCGCGGGCTGGCAGGTACGGGCCGGCACATGCTGGCGCGAGCACATGTGGCGACAGCGCGGACTGGCCGTCTGGCGCGAGCCGGCGTGTAGGACTGGCACGTGCGGGCTGGCGCGGGGAGCAAAAAAAAACGGCACTCCGTTCAGGCGTGCCGTTTTCACATACGCAGCAGACTATTTTTCAATAAAGAAGCTCTGGTCAGCAGTGAAGCTTTCGCCAGGGGCAAGCTCTATCAAGCCGCTCTTATTTTCCCAAGCATGGTCGGTATTTTCAGCGTCGGCAGTACCGTACCATGGCTCGATGCAGTTAAAGCCATTGCCAGCAGCGCCTTCAGCGCCGTTTCCATTCTGCCACACCATCAGGTAGGGGTAGCCCTTGCAGTTCACCTTGATGAGAGAGCCGTCTTTCTTGTTGCGCAGCCCCACCCAGGTAGACTCAAACTGAGTAAAGAAGTGGCCGTTACCGAAGCCAGCGGCTGTAATCGGGATGATGCCCGCTTCTTTTTCGCCATAGGGCTTTGTGCAGGGAGCCGTGCCATCCTCGTCAACTGCAAGCTGAGCCGCTTCGTTTAAGAGCACCGTAGTCAGAGGCTCTTTTTTCTCAAACTCGTACTGGTAGTCAGCATTGGTCGTACCGGCAGGGTCGGTGTTACGCGGGCAGCAGAACGCCGTGTGGCTTCCGATGCTGAACGTCATCGGCGTCGTGTCGGTATTCGTCACGGTCGTCGTAAAGACAAGGCCGTTTTCTTTTAACTCGTAATGAGTGTGCAATTTGAACTTCCAGGGGAATTTGTCAGAAAGCGTGTCAGCTGTTTCAGTCAGCTCAAAATCCGCAGTCGTCTCAGTCTGCGCAACGAGCTTGTGCTCCATGTCGCGGCTCATACCGTTGTTCACAAGGTGATATTCCTTTTCCTGCCAGGTGTAGAAGCCGTCTTTGATTCTTCCCACTTGCGGAAAAAGGATGGGCGCATGGAATTTCCAGATACTCTCCGGCCCCTCAAAAATGTATTTGGTGCCGTCTTTTACGCTGCGGAAACTATTTATTTCCGCGCCTTTTGTGTTCAGGACTACTTCGTAGTCTGCGTTCTTAAGTGTAATAGTCATGAGCCAAGTATACCATATGCATGCAGTTGCAGGAAGACTGCATGCGTTGTATGATAAGCCATGTTTGAAATCGAACTGAAAGCGCACGTCAGCGACCGCGCCCCGGTCATCGCAGCGCTGAACAGCTTTGCCTGTTATCAGGGAGCCGTCCAAAAAGAGGACTGCTATTACGCACTGCAAGGGAAAAAGCGGTGCCGAATCCGAAAAGAAACGCCTTTTCTAGTACAGGGACAGCCAGAACCGCAGCTGCCGGCTGGCAAAACGGCAGTGCCGCGCTGTTTTTTTACCTACAAGCGAAAAGAACGCAGAACCAGCGCCGACGGCATTATGCTAGAAGTAAACGATGAAAAAGAAAGTGAGTTCTGCAGTTCCGAAGCGCTGGAAGCGTACCTTTCTGACAACGGCTTTGAAGTCGTGCTGAAAAAACACAAGACAGTACTCGGCTGGATGTACAAAGACATTCATATTGAGCTGTGCAGCGTGCCGCCGCTCGGTGACTTTCTGGAACTGGAAACGCTTGCAGAAAAGAACGACACACAGACGATAGAGCACCGCCAGAAAGCACTCAAAGATGTGCTCAAGCGCGCGGGGCTTAACACAGACGCAATAGAAAACCGCTACTACAGCGACATGCTCCGGGAAGCGGAAAAAATCAGCATCACAGGGGGACAAAAGCAATGTTTAACAGAAGATTATATAAACAGCAGGCACGAGAAGCTCTAAAAGGCAGGTGGAAAATACCGGTCATAGTCGCTGCCCTTACCGGCACTATCCTTGCGTGTTTATCCCGGCCGGTAGCAAGTTCCGCGGAAACGGAAATTCACATACACTTTCATTCATTTTCTTCAAGCTCGTCCGTTCCGCTGCTTTTATACCTCGTTATCCTCGCCGCAACCGGTATCCTTCGCGTCGCAACCTCTTCCCTGTATCTGAGGCTGCTGCGCACAAACAGACCTGCGACGTTCGGCACGTTCCTCGAAGGCTTTGACCACTGGCTCCACGCCGCATTAGGAGCATGGTGGTTTACACTCTGGACACACCTCTGGGCGCTGCTTTTCTTCATTCCCGGCATCGTAAAGGCATTTTCCTACTCACAGATGTTCTTCATACTTGCAGAGCACAAGAACATCAGCGCGACAAAAGCTATGACGCTCAGCAAAATCATGACGCAGGGCCACAAAGCCGATTTATTTGTCATGTACTTGAGCTTTTTCGGCTGGGCAATACTTGCAAGCATTCCCTGCGGACTCGGCTGGCTCTGGCTCTGCCCCTACATGCATATGAGCGGGGCCATCTGTTACAAAGCACTAAAAACAGAAGCGCTGGCAAGCGGGAAGCTCTGTCCTGCAGACTTCGCCTGACATCATCGACTAGGAGACACATATGAAAAAAACACAGAAAAAAGGACTCATCATTCTCAGCCTGCTTATTCTAGCAGCCTTGTGCTCGCTTTTGCTCAACAACACAAGAGCAAAGCCTGCTTCCGAAACTAAAAAGTCACTAATCGGGAAAGGCTATATCGCAGAGCTGCACATCACCGGCGTCATTACAGAAAGCGGCCAGACATATAACCAGGAGTGGCTTCTGAATGCCATCGCACAGCTCAGCGGCGACAGCAGAAACAAAGCGATCCTCCTGTACCTGGACACTCCCGGCGGTGCCGTATACGAGGCGGATGAAGTCTACCTTGCGCTCTGTAAGTACAGGAAAGAGACCGGAAGGCCGGTATACGCCTACATGGCACACATGGCTGCAAGCGGCGGCTACTACATTGCATGCGCCGCAGACAAGATTCTTGCAAACCGCAACACGATTACCGGCTCCATCGGCGTGCTTTTTGGCGGCAGCGTTGATGCAACAGACCTTCTCGACAAGCTGGGCATCAAGAGCGAAACCTTCCATGCAGGCAAGAACAAGAACATGCTTAATTACAACGAGCCGCTGACAGCAGAGCAGCGGCGCATTATGCAGGCAGCCGCTGACGAAGCGTACGGCCAGTTTACCGGCATTGTGGCTGAAAGCCGGGGTATGCCTGTTTCCGACGTACAGGCGCTCGCCGACGGCAGGATCTATACTGCGGCGCAGGCTCTGGAAAACGGCCTTATCGACGGCGTATGCACGAAAGAAGAAGCCGTCTTTGCGCTAAAGCACGACTACAGCCTGAACCTCAGCACTCCGGTCAAAAAGCTGGTATACGAGCCGGACAATCTGATTCAGACGCTGCTCTGGGGAAGCGCAAAATCTGCCCTTTCCTCAGGCTTACACGCGCTCAGCCAGCGCTTTCAGTTACAAAGCATTGTCCAATAAATAAAAAAGGCTATGTCCGTAAAAACGGTTGATTTTATTTGACGTTTAGAAATTTTGCCCTATCTTATAATACGTGGCAAGATTAACTGAATTATTCAAAATCATAAAATCACTTTCGCAACAAGAAAAAGAAGAATTAATCGCTTTCCTTTCTAAAAGCGACAACAACAATTCATCTGCTGGCTGCGAAAGTGGTTTCAATTTTATCAAACAAACTTCTTCTTGCCCACATTGCAAGTCCACAAAAATCGTGAAAAACGGACTTCGCAATTCAATTCAAAGATTTATCTGCAAAGACTGCAACAAGTCTTTTACAGTTCGCACAAATACCATTACCGAACATTCCAAGAAGTCGTCCGAAACTTGGTCTAAATTCATAGAATGTATGATGAACAGTTTCACAGTTCGCCGTTCTGCAGAAATCTGTGGTATCAACAAAGATACAGCTTTTATTTGGCGACATAAGGTTTTAGACGCATTACAGAACATGCAGAATTCCGTTGAATTAAATGGCGTAGTCGAAGCCGACGAAACTTTCTTTGCACTTTCATTCAAAGGCAACCACAAGAAATCTACAACTTTCACTATGCCCCGTAAAGCACATAAGCGTGGAAAGGACATTCATACACGTGGGCTTTCACACGAGCAAGTTTGTGTTCCTTGTGGTGTAAATGGAAGTGGTTTATCTGTTGCAAGAATTTCTAACTTGGGAAGAATTGGAACAAAAGACCTGGAGTTCGCTTTCAAAAATCAGATTGCGTCAGATTCTATTCTTTGTTGTGACGGTGCAAACGCATACAAGAAATTCGCTTCTGAAAACAGCTTGGATTTAATCCAGTTGAAATCCGGAAAGTCGAAAGTAGGAAACTTTCACATTCAGCACATAAACGCTTATCATAGTAGCTTGAAAAACTGGATAAACCGTTTCCACGGCGTA
>JAILRG010000004.1 GCA_024698325.1 Treponema sp. | reverse complement strand
AGCTCCATCAGCTTGTAATACGCCTGCGCTTCTTCAATGGCGTTCAAATCCGCGCGCTGAATATTTTCGATAAGGGCGATTTCAAGCTTTTTCTGCTCGCTGAAATGACGCAGCTGCACCGGCACTTTTGTAAGTCCGGCAAGACGGGAAGCACGGGTACGGCGCTCGCCTGCGATGATATAGAAGGAGCCGTCGCCAGCGTCTTCGATGATGATTGATTCAATAACGCCGTGCTCGCGGATGGAGTCGGCAAGTTCATTCAGTTTTTCCTGATCAAATTCCTGACGCGGCTGATGCGGATTCGGTTTAAGGAGTGCCGGATCCGCCCACAGCTGGCCGGATTCATCAGCAGTAATACCTGCAGGCAGCTGCAAGGCCGGGGCTGCAGATTCCGCAGAAGCGGCAGGCTCTGGATTCACCGCAGGAGCACTGGCTCCCATCAGGGCGTCAAGCCCGCTTCCCAGTCCGAATTTCTTAGCCACGGCGGATTACCTCGTCAGCAAGTTTCTGATAGCTCTTGGCGCCCAGACAGGCCGGGTCATACAGGCAGATGGGCTGCCCGTGAGACGGCGCTTCGGAGAGGCGCACATTGCGCGGAATGATTGTATTGAAAACAACATCCTTAAAGTACGTCTTAACCTGCATGACGACATCCTGCGCAAGGCGGGTTCGGCTGTCGTACATGGTAAAGAAAATGCCACCAATCGTAAGGCCCGGGTTTATTTTTTCCTGCACCTTCTTTACCGTCTGGAGTAAAAGCGTAATGCCTTCGAGGGCAAAGTATTCACACTGCATGGGAACAAGAACCGCATCGGCGGCGGCAAGCCCGTTCAAAGTAAGGATGCCTAAAGACGGCGGGCAGTCAATCAGAATATAGTCATAGCTGTCGCGGTAAGCGGCAAGCGCATTTTTCAAAAAGTATTCGCGATTTTCCTGATCTACAAGCTCGATAGCCGCACCTGAAAGATCAATTGAAGCGCTGATAGCATCCAGATTTGTAACCGGCGTATGCTTAACAGCCTGTTCGGCAGAAACCTGACCGGCCAGAAGCTCGTAAATGGTCGGCTTGTCTTTTGTAACGCCAACACCGGTAGACATATTTCCCTGAGAGTCAAAATCAACAAGCAGAACTTTTTTCCCCGCCTGAGCGAGGTATGCTCCAATATTGATTGCAGATGTTGTTTTGCCAACACCGCCTTTCTGGTTTACAAATACATAAATCTTTGCCATGACAGCTGCAATATATCATTTTTCGCCAAAAAGGTATATAGTCAGTTTCATGATTCTTTCAGCAACACTTTCCAAGCCGACAGCCCTCGTCGAGCAGTCGCTGGGCGCCCCCTATATCCGGATTAAAATCAAGCTGATTACCGCAGCAAGCCGCACGTCCGGCACCGCAGCCGCAGAAGCCCGCTATGCACTGGAACTGTATACGGAAAAACAGGCATTTCATAAAAAGCTGACCGAAGATGAGTGCACGGCATTTCTGGAAGCGCACGCCGGAAAAACATTCCGCTCCTGCGTTGAGCGCACCGAAACAGAAGAAATTACGATTCTGTCAAACAAGCACGGAAAAATTACCCGCCTTACAAAGCCGCTTGCTTCACAAAAAAGCGCTTCCCCACAGGCAAAGCTGCAGACAGGCGCCATTCCTCCGGCAACAGCCGTTACCGCGCCGCTTGCAGACTCCGGCTTAAACCGCAGGAAAAACTACCTGCTTCCCGAAGGATGCCCGGTTCCGTTTCTGGTACACCTGGGCGTGATGACCGCTGAAGGAAAAGTGCTGAGCGCAAAGTACGACAAGTTCCGCCAGATAAACCGCTTTCTTGAATACATCGACGACGTGCTTCCGGCAGTGCTGAAGACGCGCGAAAAAAACGGACTGGCAGTAAGCAAAGAAAATCCGCTTCGCATCGTGGATTTTGGCTCAGGAAAATCATACCTGACCTTTGCCGTCCACCATTTTCTGACAAAGGTGCGGGGCCTTGCCTGCGACATAACCGGACTGGACTTAAAGGAAGACGTGATTGCTTACTGCGCCTCCCTCGCAGAGAAAATCGGGGCTGAAGGGCTGCATTTTGCCGTGGGTGACATTGCGCGCTACGGAGAAAACGCGGCTCCCGACATTGTCATCACACTGCACGCCTGCGACACGGCGACAGATTATGCGCTTGATTACGCCGTAAAGCACAATGCCGGCGCCATCTTAAGCGTTCCCTGCTGCCAGCACGAAATACACGCGCAGCTGGGAACAGAAGCAGGCGCATTCACGGCGCTGCTGCGGTACGGCATACTAAAGGAACGCTTTGCCGCCCTTGCAACAGACGCGCTGCGCGCAGGCTACCTGGAGCAGGCGGGCTACAAAGTGCAGATTCTCGAATTCATCGACATGAGCCACACGCCAAAAAACCTGCTTTTGCGTGCCGTGCGGAAACCTTCCGCTGCCAGCGCCTCCGGGCAAAAAAATGCCGCTCCAGGCATTGCAGCGCTTGAAGCGGCTCTAGGCATTACGCCCACAATAAAAACGCTTTTAGGTCAGGCCTAGCGGGGAAGACGCACCTTGTCTCTGGTGATATCAGAGATTTTGAGTGCGCCGGTCATCGCCATCGTATCCTCAAGCTCAGCCTTAAGCTTTGCAACATACGTCTTTACGCCTTCTTCGCCGCCGCCGAACACCGCCGTTACAAACGGGCGGGCGATGATGACAGCATCTGCACCAAGTGCAAGCGCCTTAAAAATATCGGTGCCGGTTCTGATGCCGCCGTCAACGATAATCTTTACCTTTCCCTGCACCGCTTCTACGATTTCCGGGAGCACTTCTGCTGTTGCCGGACAGCCGTCCAATACGCGGCCGCCGTGGTTAGACACAACGATTGCAGAAGCACCGGCTTCCATTGCCTTGCGGGCAGCACCAGCGGTCATCACGCCTTTTATGATAAACGGTACCTTTGCCATCTCGACAATCTGCTTAAGCTCAGAAACAGATTTGCTTCCAGCCGGCGGATTCATATTCTTAAGGAACGGGAGGCCAGCTCCGTCAATATCCATTGCCATGGCAAAGGGGTTTCCCTTACGGACAAGTTCCATTTTTTCCTTTATTGTCTCAAGATTCCACGGCTTTATGGTGGGAATGCCAATTCCATTGTTGGCAGCGATTGATGTGGCAGCGCCTTCCATCACCTTGATGTTCACGCCGTCGCCGGTAAATCCGACTATGCCGCTGGCAGCACAGCCGGTAAGCAGCGTGTGATTGTAGGTCAAATCATCATATTTATCGCCATAGTGAAAATTCACGCTTCCGACCGGCCCTGCAAAAACGGGAAGCGCAAAATGCTTTCCGAAAAAATCGATGGAAGTATCGACAGTTCCGTGCTCATAGATTGTGTCCATGTTCACACAAATGTTCTGCCAGGCATTAAAATTGCGTATTGCCACTGTTCCGCTTCCCTTTGCGCCGGGACCTGGAATCGTGTTCTTACACGCCATGCCATTACAGACCGGACAAGCCTTGCACTTGTCGCCAATGTACTTACGCGCCTCCTCAAGCACTTCTGCATACGTCATAACTGGTACCTCCTTAAACTTCCGCGCTAGCGGTCGTGCAGAACACACGATACAGCAGTTCTGCCACCGCAAAACCTGCCTGCAACAAAACTACACGGATGAAATTTTGTCACGCACTGTTTGTCACGCCTTCTACAGCACATACTCCCAGAGAAAATCACCGACACCATCGTGATTGTTGTCCGTGCGGGTGATGTAGCGTGCCGCTTCGTGGATGTAGGGCAGCCCGTTCACCATAGCGACCGACATCGCAGCGCCGCGAATCATCGACTCGTCATTCATGCTGTCGCCGAACGCCATCGTGTTTGCCTGGGGAATACCAAGCTGTTCTGCCAGATACAGCAGCGCTTCGCCCTTCCCGCTTTTTGGCGGCAGCACTTCAAGAAAATACGGCTTACTGGTGAACACGACAGCGCGGTCGCCAAAGGCCGCCTTCAGCTCGTCCTGCAGCACCGAAACCTTGTCGGGGTCGCCGGGAATCACCATTTTGCAGTGACCGGGTGCAATAAAAGCCTCAAAGTCATCGACAACCTTCATCGCAAGTCCGCTTAGCTCAACATCGCGGCGCGTCCACCGGTTATCGCAGGAGGGATAAATCGTAGAAGCATCATACACCTGGCAGGGTAAATCATGCTTCGAGGCCATGCGGTAGGTTTCCAGCAGAATTTCGCCGCTGACAGTACGGCTGTATATGACTGAACGGGTGTGCATATCATAGATAATGGCGCCGTTCATAGCGATGATGTAGCGGCCGGCCTGCATTCCGGCTATTTCCAGCTGGCGCACATAGGGCAGGATTGCGTTCTCGGCACGCCCGGAACACATCACCACGTAAATGCCGCGGCGAGCGCATTCCCTAAGCGCATCCACCGTAAGCGGCGTAATCTGCAAATCTTTGTTTAAAAGCGTATCATCCAAATCAAGCGCGATAATGCGCGCATCAAGTTTTCCTTCAGGAAGCTTCGTCATATCGTAAGTATACTGCCCGTATATAAAAACCACAACCGCCGGCAGCCGACGCTGTAGTCAATATTGACTAAAAATATAACAACATATTATATTTTTGCTATTCTTAATTCTTTAAAGGAGTTTTTTTATGAAAAGCTTGAAGAAACTTGCTGTAGCATTTGCTGCAGCTGCAGTAGTTCTGCTGGCAACAGCATGTACAACAATGGTTCCTGTCGTTGACAACGGCCATTTCCCCGCTGACGCTTCTACTTACACTGTACTCGGTACTGTATCTGTAAGCGCACCGGCAACAAACGCTGGCTACACAAAGCTCATTGCAGAAGCAAAGAAACTGTACCCGGCTGCAGACGATGTCGTAAACATCAAAATCGACAGAAAAACAACTATTTTCCTGATTTTCATGTTCCAGAAATTTGAAATGACTGGTGTAGTTATCGACTACAAATAAGCGAATCCGCTGATATAAGGCTCTGACTTAAGCACTGCTGACAGTCAGAGCTTTTTTTTGCACTGCAGGCTTGACTAATGTTTCTGTAGATAGTAACATTCAGACAGTACAAAGCTTTCTTTCGGAGCCGTTCCGGAGAAACTACCAGGAGGCATTTATGACTTTAACAAAACACGTTTCAGCGGCAGCGGCTGTTGCGCTGGCAGCAGGCGTGATTTTTACCGGCTGTTCAAAAAAGGAAGCTGCTGACAAGACAAAGCTCATCGGCATAGCAAAAATCGTTCAGCACGTTGCGCTTGACGATGTTGAGCGCGGCATTATCGACGTCATCAACGAATCAGGCATTCAGGTTCGCTACGATCAGCAGAATGCAAACGGCGACGTAAACACTGCGGCACAGATTGCTTCAAAATATAAGGATGAGCGCGTTGACCTTGCGGTCGGTATTGCAACTCCGGTCGCACTGGCACTGGCAAACACGCTCCGCGACATTCCTGTCGTATTCGGCACAGTAACAGATCCGCTAGGAGCAGGACTGGTCACCACGCTTGAGCACGGCGAAGGAAACATTACCGGCATGAGCGACGCCGTCCCGACCGTGCAGCACATCGCACAGTTTGCTGCTGTAGCCGGCATCAAGACCTTAGGCTACATTTACACCAACAACGAAGCAAATTCCATCAGCTCCCTGAACCTCGTAAAGGAAGGCTGCGAAAAAGCCGGCTTAAAGCTTGTTACCCAGGCAATCACCAATTCTTCCGAAGTAAAGGCTGCGGCAGAAGCAATCGCAGACAGAGTTGACGGCATCTACCTCACGACAGACAACACCGTATTCAGCGCACTGGCTTCGCTGGTACAGGTTTTCGGCAAGGCAAAAAAGCCGATATTCAGCGCTGACGTTACCGGCGCCCAGGCAGGCGGCATTCTTATGGCAAGCGGCTTTAACTACTACAAAGCCGGCCGCGCCACAGGCGAGCTGTGCGTGCAGATTCTTAAGGGCACGTCTCCCGCAGAAATCCCCGTGCGCTTTATGACAGAGCCTTCAGACTCAGACCTGCTGCTGAATCTGGACGTTGCAAAAGAATGCGGCATTACCTTCAGCGAGCAGCTCGTCTCTCAGGCAAACATGATTTTCGAAAACGGGGAACTTAAAACAAGATAACAGGAATCCCGCATTATAAATACGAAAACATTGTCTGCACGGCAGCTACCAGAAAAGAAGAGTTTGCTGCGCAAACTCAAACGGAAGCTTCGCTTCCGTCGCGAGCATTTTTTTGTACACACATAAGTTAAGACGGGAGCTTCCTCCCGTGGAAGTTCGTTTTGCAAGCATTGCAAAACGAACGACCTTTTCTTCTCGCTGCCGGACAGGAATGCCGCACTTATACTGCGGATGAGTAAAAAACAGCCGTGAGGCAGGTTCGCTCCGTCCGAACCGGCACAAATGGCGGTGCCATTTGTGTAAGCGAGCGAGCAGCGTAGCTGCGAGTCTAACACCCGATTCGCACAACCGCGGTTTTAGGACGGACGGTTCTGCCGGAAGGCTGTTTTTGTCTTTACGATAGATGTATAATGCGGGATTCCTGCTGCGCTTCCCCCGGAAAGCATTTTCTGTTACTATTGACAGTATGATTTCCAGCATTCTTATCGAAGGCCTGATTTATGGCATTATGGTACTCGGAGTGTTCATGACATTCCGGGTACTTAATTTTTGCGACATGAGCGTCGACGGCGCGTTCCCGATGGGAGCCTGTATACTTGCCGCCTGCCTGACGCACACTATTTCCCCGGGCCTTGCCCTGATTTTTGCTTTTATCGGCGGTCTGCTTGCAGGCCTGTGCACCACACTCATCTATACAAAACTTCGCATTCCCGACCTGCTTGCAGGTATTCTGATGATGACCATGCTCTATTCCGTGAACCTCAGAATTATGTCGAATCAGGCGAACGTTTCGTTCCTGCGCCTGCCGACGATTTTTTCAGGGCTCAGCGACTGGGCAAAGACGGTCGGCATTCCAGGCGAATGGGCTGTCGCCGGCTTTCTGTTTCTGTTTGTAAGCGCACTCGTCGTGCTTCTGAACCTGTTTTTTAACACCGACTTTGGCCTTACCATGGGCGCCTTAGGCTCAAACGAGCAGATGGTCATCAGTCAGGGCGTAGACGTGCGCATTATCCGGGGAGCCGGCATCTGCTTTGGTGACGGACTGGCTTCTCTTAGCGGCGCCCTGTTTGCCATGTACTCAGGCTTTGCCGACGTCGGAAGCGGAACGGGCGTCGTCGTGTCCGGCCTTGCCTCGCTGATGCTCGGCGAATTCATCATAAAATCAAACCGGATTGCGCTGCAGACACTGCGCGTGCTCTTAGGCTCAATCCTGTACCGCGCACTCATGTTCCTCGCCCGCCGCTACGGCTACAACATCGGCATGAACTCAAACGACCTCAAACTGATTACCGGCCTTCTGATTATCATCTGCCTTATCATTAGCAAAACCGACATTACAGGATATGTAAAACAACACCTTAAGCGGCCTCGGAAAAACGGCTCTCTGCAGGAGGCGGCATAATGCTTACACTCGAACACATCGGCATCACGTTTCACGCAAACACACCTGACGAAAACCAGGCATTAAAAGACATCAACGTAAAGATTGCAAAAGGTGATTTTATCACGGTCATCGGCTCAAACGGCGCCGGGAAAAGCACGCTCTACAACATCATCGCAGGCACCCTGCAGCCAACCAGCGGCAGAATTCTGCTGGACCGCAACGGTGACGGAAAACCGAAAGACATCACCCGGGACCCGGAATACAAAAGGGCCTGCTATATCGGCCGCATTTTTCAGAATCCGCTTCTGGGAACAGCCGGCAAGATGAGCCTCGAGGACAATATGGTCATCTGCTCGAAAAAAGGGCCGAAGGGACTGCGGATTACACTGAACAACAAGCTCCGGACGAAATTCCGGGAGCAGCTTTCGATTCTGAATATGGGGCTGGAAGACAGGTTGAATGACAATGTTGAGCAGTTTTCTGGCGGCCAGCGGCAGGCACTCACGCTGCTGATGGCTGTTATGAGTAAGCCGGACCTGCTGCTTCTGGATGAGCATACGGCGGCGCTCGACCCCACAAACGCGCAGATTATCATGGAACTGACGATGCGGTTTGCACAGGAATACGGGCTTACCGTCATGATGATTACGCACAACATGCAGCATGCGCTTTCCTACGGGAACCGGCTTCTGATGATGGACGCAGGAAACATCATCATGGACATCGGCGCCCAGGAAAAAAGTTCCCTCACCATGGATGCATTAATCCAGCGCTTCCGCGCCATCAAAAACGGCAGCAGCGACAATATCCTGCTGCAAGGCTAGGCGTCGCAAGGTCGCACTGCCGGCGCCACGGAACGCCGCCAGAAGCCCGGCATTACGACTTTCGCAGGTTCGGCTGGTGCTACAGGGGCGGCAGATGCCCCCGCCCCGGCCATGCCTAAGCGGTAGCTGTAGCACACCGCGCCCCGGCCATGCCTGCGCGCTATTCTGACAGGAACGCGACGACAGGCTCGATAACGCTTTTCTGCCAGGTGTCAGGCTTATCGCACAAGCCATGGCCTTCGCCAGGCACCAGGTTCAGCGTGACGTTGTGCATGCATTCGGCATAGCGGCGCGCACCGATAACGCCGGCGACAGGGTCGCTGTCACCGTGAATAATCAGGGTTTTTCCCCGGAACATAGATGTCGTTTCGTAAATAGGCAGGGTGCGCGCAATGCGGAAATACAGGCCGCCTACTTCATAGTGCTTTCCGTGAATGTCAGTGGTCGGGAAGCGTTCCGGCACATGCTCGTAATCATACGGAACGCCGAAACAGTTAGCGTGCTGAGCGTCGTCTTTTATTGTGGCAGCAGGAGAAAGCAGCACCAGCTTTGAAATGAACTCGCGGTAATAGCCTGCCATCATGCCGCTGACAAGCGCTCCCTGTGAGTGCCCGCCGACGTAAATGTCACTGCAGAAAGGCAGTGCGCGTACATAATCAATGATTTTTGCAGCATCAAGAATTTCGCTGTAGATGTTCATGTCGCAGAACTCGCCGTCGCTGTCACCGTGGCCGTCAAAATCAAACTTGACGACGCCTACTCCACTGGCAACAACCGCATCGGTAAGCGTTGTGAACGTGTTGTCTTTCTCGTCAGCCTTTCCCCGAGTACCCATAAATCCATGGAACAGAATAAAAATCGGAAAGCGGTCTTTTCCCTCCGGCTTGTATATATCTCCGCGAAGCGTGAGCCCGTCTCTTTTGATAGAAATTTCCATTACCTTCTCCTTTTCAAATCCGTGTTAGCGGTCTTGTATTTTTTACCTGAGGACAGAGCCGCGAATGCGTTTTACCAGTCTGGCCCTGCCTATTGAAAACAGTTTTTCTTCGTGCTGAGGGACAACTTCAATGCGGACAAGCGCGTCTCCGTCCAGCTTTTCAATCCCCAGCGGATTTCCGACAATCACCACCGCATCCCCGTCAGCGTCGCCGGGATTTTCGTATTCCAGCTCCACCATGCTGTTGGAAGACATGGCATTATCGATAATGTGAATCTTGCCCGAAAAATCCATGCCGCTGGCTTCGATGCGCTCAAGACGCACGCTGTCGCCGCGCAGCTGCAGCGGAGTCAGTATGATTTTTCGCTGAATGCGGTCTAAAAGGCCGTCCTTCTGCTCAGGCGACAGCGGAAGCTCTTCCAGCGAAGCCTTCATCTGCTCCAGATGATTCTCACCGGCGGCTTTATCCAGCACCGGCTCCGACAAGGCGGCACCGGAATCGACAAAAGCGGGCTTCTGCAGGCGGACGGCCGGAAAAGACGGCGTTTCTGCAGGCCGGGCCGAAGACTTTATGCTTCCGATAAAATCAAGGCCGCTTTTTTCTATGAGCGCCGCAGCCTCTTCATCACTCTGCACTGACAGCAGGTATGTTCCCGGCGCAATCACATGGGCGATGTACGACGACAGCACACGGTTCCGTTCGATTGCAACGCTGTTTTCAGCACTGACATGCAGGACATATCCCTTGTACAGCGCCGCAGACGTGTATGTGCTGTACCAGTCCTCAATGGACACCAGCAGGTTTTGCGGAAGCTCGTACATGCAGAACTCAGACAGGGCCTGCTCCAGCTGAACCTGCGTCATCGAGCCGTCAAAGGCACGCATAGCCGATTTTTTGGTTATCTCGAACGTGGCAGCCGTGTCAAACTGGCGCAGCTCCATGAACTGCATCAGCGGGATAAGTGCGCGCAAGGGAAGCCCCGGAAGCAACGTAACCGAAAAGCCTGCGTCAATGGACAGAACCTTAGGAAGCGGCTGAACCGGAGAGCGGCGCATTTCCGAAATTCCGCTTCCCCGCGCGTACACGGTTTCCCCGGACTCGTCCTGCCCCGCCTTTGCAAGCAGCCCGAGCAGCACGGCATTGTCGATAAGGCGGTCAATCACGGAAACGGCGTCTCCGCTGTGAAAGCTGTCGTCGTTATTCTGCGCACGCGCAAGAAGTGCGGCAAACCGGCTCTGCTGACCGACAGGCGCAACGCCCGGAATGTCGTTGTCGCGTTCTGCCACCAGAAAAGAAAGGCGCAGCAGACTGGTGCGGGAAAGCCGCCTGTCTGCAAGCGAAGAAATGCAGTCCATCAAAAGCTGAGCCTGCCGTACCAGCGCGCTCCGGGAAAAGCGTCCCTGCGAAGCTACGCAGATGTACGCATACTGGGCATTTTCGTCAAGCTCGGCAAACGCCTTCAGCCGCTCGATGTCGGGAGCAAAGCCCTGCGCCGTTTCTTTTAGCAGCGAAAGGTTGATGAAGGCTGTCGCCAGCACCTGAATGAGTGATGCCCGGCCGGGAAACAGCGATTCTATCTGAGTAACGGCACGCTTTTTAAAGCTGCCGTCATTTTTGCACATGTCAGGATTTGCGCGGGTAAACGCGATAAACGCCGCCAGAAGTTCCGGACTGACAGCAGAAGGATTAGTATCCTCAAGAGATGCCATCCACGGCTCCGGCAGCAGGGCCGCCATCGAAATATAAGGCGCAAGCGTTTCTTCCAGCATGGGGTTTACACACAGCTTGACCTTGCCGCTTTTCCTGTCAGCATGGCGGTACAAAATCAGGCGCTCCTCAAGATTCAGCAGACGCTCGTAAAGCACGGCAAAGCTGAAAGTCCCGGAAAAAAACGCCGCAATCTTTTCTTGTGTTGCACCGGGGATGTACCAGACGGCAGAAATAATCTGAATATCGCTCTCGTTCAGCAGGCTTACGAGCGTGCGCCGGTTTTCTTCCTTGCGCAAAAAGGCGCCCAGCTCTTCAATCAGCTTGGGCTTATTGTACGGCGTGTGGATTTCGCCCAGATACATGCGGATAAGCTCATAAAAGTGATTATCCGGCAGGGTGGCAAAATCTTCGCGCCAGGAAATTATCCGCTGTATTTTGGGATCTATCTCTTTCATGTATGTTACTCCGTGACGCAGGTCAAACCGGGAGTTCCCAGCGCGCTGTCCAAATCCTGAGGAGTCTTATAGCGGACAATGCGGTAGGCATACCCCTGCTCTGCAAGGAATTTCTGACGGTTTGCGCCGAAGTCCTCCTCGACCGTGTTGCGGGTTATCAGCGTAAAAAAGCGTGACTTGCGCTCTTTCGGGCGAAGAATGCGCCCCAGACGCTGCGCCTCTTCCTGCCGGCTTCCAAACGTGCCGCTTATCTGAATTGCCATGCTTGCGTCAGGCAGGTCGATGGCAAAATTCGCTACTTTGGAAACAACCAGCACGCGGATTACGTTATTGCGGAAATCAGCATAAATTTTATCACGCTCTTCGTTGGGCGTTTTTCCCGTGATGATAGGCGCCTTCAGAAGCTTTGCAATTTCGTCAAGCTGGTCCAGATACTGCCCGATGACGAGGATTTTATCTTCGGGTGATTTTTTTACCAGCTGCTCCACGACGGAAACTTTTGCGGGGTTCTCGCTTGCAATGCGGTGTTTTTTGCGCTGCTCCGCAACTGCGTACTCAATCTCCATGTGCTCGCTTAAATCAATGCGCACTTCTATGCATTCGGCGCTGGCAATCCAGCCGCTGGATTCAAGGTCTTTCCACGGGACATCGTAGCGCTTCGGGCCGACCAGGCTGAACACGTTGCCTTCAAGTCCGTCCTCGCGCACAAGCGTAGCCGTCAGGCCGACGCGCCGCACCGCCTGAATCTCGGCAACCACGCGGAAAACCGGCGCCGGCAGCATATGCACTTCGTCATAAATGATTAGTCCCCAGTTGCGCTCGCGGAACAGCGAAAAATGCGGGTACGGGCCTTCTTTTTCCGGGCGCCAGGTCAGAATCTGGTACGTCGCCACCGTGATGGGCTTTATCGTCTTATTCTCGCCGGTGTATTCGGCAATCTGCTCCGGCGGTATGTCAGTCTTGTCCATCAGCTCCTGCATCCACTGGTGCACGGCACTGATGTTCGTAGTGATGATGAGCGTATTTGTCTGCAAAAGCGACATAACGGTCATGCCGACAATGGTTTTTCCGGCGCCGCAGGGAAGTACAATCGTGCCAAAGCCGGTGCCGGCGCCCTTGTTGCCGACGAGCGCTTCTGCCGCCTCTTTCTGGTACGTGCGCGGCGCAAACGGCTTTCCGCTGCCAGTGGCGGTCTTAAGCTTCATCGGGAACGGGTCGCCGTCTGCAAGCGGCACGTCGTCTTTTACCGGCCAGCCAAGCTTAAGCAAATCCTGCTTGACGGTACCACGGTCGGTAAGATGCATTAAAAAGCAGTAGTCGCGCTCATCTTCGGTAAGCGGCGGCACGGTGCTTAAAAGCGGGCAGTCCGCTTCTGTCGGCGCGGCGTATTTGTAGGGCAACAGCACGTTTTTCCGCACCAGCGCGCTTGCGCTCAGCTCCCGGAACACCGCCCGCGAAGCACAGACCAGATACACGTACTCTTCCTTTACGAGCTTGGCTGTCACCACGCCGTCGCGGCCAATAACAGGCGCCTGCTGCGATGGTGCCGGCACCAGACGGAGCTTTCCGAAGCGGCCGGCGGTCTCTGTAATCCACATTTCGACAGCCTGCGGCACATCATACCGGGCAAAATCGCGCAAGACGGCAATCGCGTCATCGGGTGTAAAACCGGCACCAGCTGCATTCCAAAGAGAAAGCGGCGTCAGGCGGTAGGTATGCAGATGTTCGGGCGAGCGCTCAAGCTCTGCAAATGGAATAAGCGCGTTGCGGCAGTCTGCGGCGCGGGGCGCATGTACGTCCAGCAGCAGCGTTCTGTCACTCTGCACGATAAGAGGATTTGAAAAACGGTCCTGGACCTGAGAAGCTGCATTATCCACGGTGCACATCCTTTACAGAAGTCCGCCGAGCATGCCGCCCGGCTTCTTTGCGCCCGCTTTTACCCAGGAAACCAGCTGCTTTGGCGAAGGACGTTTTTTTGCCTCGTCAAGCGCGTCAAAATAGGTGCACAGCCAGCTCGCAAGCGCGCTGTCTCTGTGGCTTAAGTCGTTGTTGGGGTCGCAGTTTACCAGCACCGGCACAATCTGCTCGTTGTCAGCAAGCAGGGCTGCGGTATTTTCGGCAAACGCTCTGAATGCAGCTCCTGCGGCTGCGGCTGCCGGATACGAAGGAGCACCGAGCATGTTCTTGTTCGAAGCAAGCACCGCCTCGGCGAGCGACAGGTTCGGCTTGTACAGGAAGGCAATTTTTGCAAAGTGCAGCTCCGGGCTTAAATCCTTGCGCTGGCTGAAGCGCACGACAAGCTCCTGTGCCAAAAACTGGTAGCCCAGAATCATTTCGTCCAGCGCGATTTCTATCTCAGAAGAGCTTGTTTTGCTGAATTTTGCCGCGTATTGCGCCTCGTCAAACACGAGCGCAACCTCATCCAGATGTTCGGCAGCATTGATGCAGCTTAGAATAACCGTGCGTGCGCTGAGCGCTGAAGCCCGGTTCCAGAACACAGCACGGTAGCCGTTTCCGCTGTCACCGTCCTGACTTGCTGATGTTATGAGGGTGATGCGCCCCTGCAGAGAAGCGCCAGAAGCAAGTTCGCCGCCTTCGGGCAAATCCTTACCTGCAATCAAAAGTGCCTTTTCCATGATTCGATGAGTATAGCACGGAGCGCCCTGTTTGCAAACAGGCAAAGTATTGCTATACTGTGACGCATGAAATTATGGGTTAAGTATTTACTGGGCATCCTGCTGGGCATTGCAGCGGCGTTCATTCTTCCTTCTTCATCAGAAATGGTGCAGTCATCAGCTGCATATATAAGCGACCTTGCAATACGGTTCGGCCGCTATACACTGCTTCCAATGCTGTTTTTTACGGTGGCATACGCCATGTTCAAGCTGCGGTCCCGGAAAATGATTCTTACCGCCGGCATCTGGACGGTTTCCGTCATCGTCATTTCTACGCTTGTGCTGACAATTCTGGGGCTTCTTTCCATCCTGATTGTAAAATTACCGCGCATTCCGATTTCCAGTGAAAAAATCAGCGAGCTGACCACGGTAAATGTCGCGGGACTGATTCAGCAGCTGCTGCCGTTTTCAAGCTTTTCCTCGCTGCAGGACGGAGCCTATCTGCTTCCGGCATTCATTTTTGCTTCCCTCGCCGGCGCCGGCTGCGCTTCTGACGAAAGCGCCTCAAAACCTGTCATCACGTTCATCGAGTCAGCGGCAAAGCTCTGCTACTCAATCATGTCGTTCTTTCTTGAGTTTATGGCTGTGGCCATGATTGCCGTCAGCTGTTACTGGATGATTTCCGTACGCCCGGTTTTTGCCGCACGGACATTCCTGCCGCTGGCGGTTATGCTGCTGGTAGATTTTGTGATTGTCGCAGGCGTTATCTACCCGCTGATACTGTACATTTTCTGCAAAGACCGGCGCCCATACCGCGTGCTGTATGCAAGCATCTGCCCGATACTGACAGCATTCTTCAGCGGAGACTCAAACCTCTCCCTGCTGGTGAACATCAAGCACGGCCGCGACAGCCTCGGAATCCATCGCCGCATAAACGGCCTTACGTTCCCGCTGTTTTCAGTCTTTGCACGCGGCGGCACAGCACTCGTCACGACAATCTGCTTCGTGATGATTCTGCGCTCGTACTCAAGCCTGGGCTTTACCGCAGGCGACGTTCTGTGGATTTTCATTATGACGTTTGCGCTGTCATTCGTTATGTGCGCAATTCCCTCGGGCGGCGCATTTGTTTCGCTGACAATCCTCTGCACGATTTACAGCCGCGGTTTTGAGGCAGGCTATCTTCTGCTCCGCCCCGCAGTTCCCGTATTCTGCAGCTTTGCCGCAGCATTCGACGCGCTCACAGCCATGTTCGGGAGCTACATCATTTCCGTAAAAACACACACCATCGAGCACATCGCCGTAAAACACTACGTCTAATACGGAAAGCCCGGAGTTGCAGAAAGCACGCCTTCGTTGTCGATAAACAGCGCCTGCACTTCGGGAATTCCCTCCAGCAGCTTCATGCCGGCTTCTTTTCCCAGCACAAACAGGGCGGTGCTTAACGCATCTGCCTGCAGGGAAGACAAGCTGATTACCGTTACCGACGCAATGCCGGTATCCGCGGGGAACCCTGTCGCTGAATCCAGAATATGATGATAGCGCTTTCCATTCTGTTCAAAGTACCGCTCATACATACCGCTGGTAACAGCGCTGCATTCCTTTACGTCCATCATCGCCGCACTCGGCCCGCCCGGCTCTTTAGGATTTTTTACGCCAATCCGCCACGGGGAGCCGTCCGGCTTAATGCCGAAAACGTACACATTGCCACCAAGGTTCACGACAGCCCGTTTTACGCGCCGCTTTTTCAGTATGCTCACCACCTGATCTGCTGCATAGCCTTTCACAATGCAGCCAAGGTCAATCGCCATGCCCTGCCGCTTAAGGTACACCCTGTCAGCGGAAGCCTCGCCAGAGGCCGCGCCTCCAGCCGCCGGAAGCAGCTCCACATCATTCCAGTTACATAAAGGAAGCACCTGCTTCAGCTCCGAGTCCGTGGGAACATGCTCATGATTTGTCAGGATTCCCCAGAGGTTGACAAGCGGACCAATTGCCGGATTTAAGGCACCGTCCGTCAGCTTCGCATACGAAATCGCCTCTGACAGCACAAGAAAAAGCTCGTGGCTTACTTCCACCGGAGCAAGTCCCGCAGCAGCATTAACCGCGGTAACCTCGCTATCCGCCCTGGTCGGGTTGAAAATCAGCTCCAGCTCTTCAAGCCGCTCAAAAACCTCATCATACAGCTGCTCACTTCCGTCTTCGAACGCATCTACCGTACAAACAGTCCCCATAAGCAGTTCATAATGAGGAGGAATGATCCGTCTGCAAGAAACGGCCAGAACCAGCAGAAAACTTGTTGATAAAACCCTTACAGCAAAATGACGGAAAGTACTCGTAAGCATACACACAGTATATACCATAAATCGCTGTAAAACACGTTAAACTTGATATGAAATAAAAAATGTGAACATTCCCGGCGTTACCGGGCTCATTCCTCGCGGTACGGCAGCAGCACCTTCTGCTTTCAGCATAGCCTGCTGCGCTTGTAGCAGACTGGGGATTAAGACGCGCAAGCGATTGGAGGGGCGCCGTAAGGCGTTCTGAAGCCACCGGCAGGTGAGCGGAAGAATGAAGCGGTAGCGGAACCCCGGAAAGCGCGGTTTTACCCCGGCGGCCGCAGGCTGACGGGTAAAATGCGCCCTGACGTACAAAAAATCATGCTAAAAAAAACAACTTTTGTGCTTTACACAGGGGCTAATCTGTCGTATTATTAAAATGTAACCGGTTACAAATTTATCACATGCGCCGGTCGGAGGACACTTTATGGAAATGACATTGCGTTGGTACGGTTCAAAATTCGATACCGTTACCCTTGAACAAATCCGCCAGATTCCCGGCGTTAAAGGCGTTATCACCACACTCTATGACACAAAACCGGGCGAAGTCTGGAGCCGGGAGAGAATCCGCGCGCTTAAAGACGAAGTTGCCAAAGCCGGACTGCACATTGCCGGCATCGAAAGCGTAAACGTTTCTGACGCTATCAAGACCGGCAGCGCCGACCGGGACAAGGACATTGACGCCTACATCGAGACGCTTAAAAACCTCGGCGAAGAAGACATCCACATGGTCTGCTACAACTTCATGCCGGTGTTCGACTGGACCCGCACCGAGCTTGCCCGCGTACGGGAAGACGGCTCAACGGTGCTTGCCTACACGCAGGACGCAGTCGACGCAATCAAACCGGAGGAGATGTTCTCTTCAATCTCGGGCGACATGAACGGCTCTGTCATGCCGGGCTGGGAACCGGAGCGCATGGCAAAAGTAAAGGAGCTTTTTGAGCTGTACAAGGACATCGACGAAGAAAAGCTCTTTGAAAACCTCAAGTACTTCCTTGAGCGCATCATGCCGGTCTGCGACAAATACGACATCAACATGGCAATCCACCCGGATGATCCGGCCTGGAGCGTATTCGG
>JAILRG010000080.1 GCA_024698325.1 Treponema sp. | reverse complement strand
ACCCGAAGGATTGCCGCAGCATTCAGACAGGCACCGGTGACATGGACATAGCGGTCGGTCATCGGCTTTGAAAAAGCTGCCGCCTCAAATGCGCACAAAGCGGTTTCTCCGTCGATATACAAATCCCATGCAGAGATTTTTGTCCACGGCTCTTCTTTTTTCTGTTTCTTAAGCGTCTGTGCTATATCGCGGGCTGTTCCCGCAGGGTACTTAGACGCATCCGTCTTTACGGTAACGACAGGAAACGGTTCGAGCGCCTCTAGCGGAAGCTGCACCGCGCTCTTAACCGGGAGCACAATGACAATGCCGTGCGCTTCCATCGCCGTTGCAATAACCGAAATGCCTTCGATGATTTTTTCAAGCTCGTGTTCCGCAAGGTACTGTTCCACCACCATGCTGGGATCTGCATCAAAAAGGCGGACTACAAGCAGCCGCTCCCGGCTTTTAAGCGTGCGGATTTGCCGGACAAGCGGCTTACAGCCGTCAAATGTATTCATGACGCCAAGCTCACTAAGCGTCTGACAGAGTTCATCCTTTCCAAGACGCTTCCAGTCTTTTTTTACGAGCGGGACGCCTGTAGAGCTGAAAGAGCCTTCCAGGATGATTTTTGCGGCAAGCCCCTGCATGCCGTCGGGGAACTCGCAGTTTTCGATATTCTGCACGATGCCGGGAATACTTGCATGGACGATGGCGTCTCCGTTACGGGACAGCATCTGCCCTTCGGTAACGGCGTCCCCGGGCTTTACAAAGACTTCAAGCTTTGAGACGCGGCCGTCATTCTGGACAAGCGGAACGACGGCACATTTTGGAATAAACGCATATATTGACCGGGTAAAAAGACCGGAATCTTCTGAGCTGAAACTATTTACCGAAACCATACATTCTTCTTCCCAATACAAAATACAGAGTAAGTCCGGCTGAAATCACCGCACAGGCAAGCAGGAGTGCCGTTCCCAGCCGCTCGGCAGAAACAGCGCCGCCCCGTACAAAGGCATAGCGCGCAGTGCGTCCCTGCTTAAGGAGCATCTGTTCGAGCGCCGGATACGAAGCTTTCTTTACGGCGTCGAAGACGCTTTCCCTGAATTCATTGTTGAACACAAGTTTTGTCTCTTCGCCTGCAGTAACGCCGTTTGCCGTCTCAGAAAAAACGGGGACAGTTATGCGGGTGCCTTCCTCAGGATACACTTCGGCGACAGCGTCCGTAAGTTCTTGCGTCTGGAGCCTGCGGTACGGGAACGACGCCGTCTTCCAGCTCCAGGCGATAAAGTCATCCAGATCCGGCAACAGTCCGTCAGCGCGGCTTACCGGAGCCGGAAGCGCCGGGCGGTCTGTCGCTGATCCTGCCGCCTGCACTCTTCCGCCAAGAACGGATGCTGCCAGAAGCAGTATGCAGGTAAGCGAGAGGCCAGAAAGCGTCTGAACATCACGCTCCGAAACAAGGCGCATGCCAAACGCGCTCCTTATTGGAACCGGAGAAAATGCATTTTCAAAGCGGCTGTAGTACAAAGCTTCTGCCACATCATACACATACATCGCGCTTACAGCCGCTGCACAAGCGAGCACATACAAAAGCGCGTTTACAGGATTGGAAGCGCACAGGATGAACACGGGAGCGACAAGGAGAAGCACGGCAAGCGGAGAGCGGCTTACCCTCTGCACGCATCCTTTGCGTCCAAAGAGCTTCAGCATGATAAAAAATCCTGCGGCAGAAAGGCTCGAGCAGGCAGCGACCGTAAACATCGGCCGGGAAAAATTCAGCGCAAGGAAAAACACTGCCGCAAGAATCATGTATATCCGGCGTCTGCCCTTAGAAAGCGCTACCGCGGCAGCCATAAAGAGAATGCTGCAAACAGGCGCAAGGTACGGAAGCGAAGAGGCGCTGTCAGTGCCGCACTTCGTGCCGGAAGCCGCTTCAAGCGAGTGTATGCTGCGGGAAAGCGCCTGCGACTCAGTATCCGGCACATAAAACACCATGGAAGATTTTCCTGCATCCTGGAAAAAGGCATTCCGCCTGTGCAGGTAGGAATCCTGCGAAAGCATCTGGAGCGGACTTAACGGAGAAACGACTGGCTCCCGCTGCGCGCTTTTTGTAATAACGCCTTCACAGCCGTTCTGTGTAAGGACAGAGACCACGTCAGCTTCAGAGAGGATTTCCGATGTCACATACAGGACGGTATAGCCCTTCCAGAGGCGGGACTGGGGAACCGTGCGAAAAAGATAAAACGCAAAAAGAGAAACAATGCAGATGCAGGCAGGAAGGCCTTTTTTAACCGAAATATTCATCGCTTATAAAACTGAGAAAGCGACGCCGATGAAAAAGCCCAGAAGGCTTCCGACGAAAACTTCCAGAGGCGTATGCCCCTGCACTTCCTTGATTTTCTTATACTCATACAGGCCTTTCTGCTCCAATGCCCTTCCCATGTCATTAAGCATTTTTGCCTGCACGCCGTTTGCTCTTCGGACGCCCACTGCATCACGGATTGTAACCAGATAGAATCCGAAAGCTAAAATAAACACGTCTGAATCCAGACCGGAATGAAACGCAATGGTTGTACAAAGACAGGCGACAAGAGCCGCATGCGAAGACGGCATACTGCCCGTTCTCCACAGGAGGAGTTCAAGGATTTCCCCAATGCTGTGCACTTTGTGGGAAAAAAGTTTTATAAGTGTCTTGATGAATTGTGCGCAAAACCAACTGGATACACATGCTGCAAAAATAGGACTCGCTAAAAAGGCAGCAAGCTGTTCCCTAAAGCCTAAAATCATACGGATATTTTAACAGTCTGTTCTTTTTTGTCTAGTAGTACAGTAGCGTTTTTAAGAGTAATATGGCTCCATGGATTTTACACACGTCCTGGCAGGAAAAGATGATAACGACAGGCGCATAGACCGCATAGTAAGGCGCTATCTGAACGAAACGGCGCTGTCATCCCTCTACAAAAGCCTCCGCTCCGGGCTTATAAAGCTGAACGGAAAAAAATGCGCACCCGGAGACAGGGTCTGTGAGGGAGATGACATTTCCATCGCAGCCTTTTTGTGCGGGGCTTCCGCCCCGAAAAACAAAAGCCCATCTTCAGAACAAAGCGCCGCGGCAAAAGCCATCACTAACGGGCTTTTTCAAAGCGAAGATTCAAAAATCATACCGGAAGAGAGCATCATCTTCCGAAACGAGCACCTTCTCATACTGAATAAGCCGTACGACATTCCCGTACAGCCCTCCGCCGCAAACCAGAAAGCGCTCAGCACGCTCATCCAGCAGGATTATGCGCTCCTGAAAAAAGAAAGCACATCGATTTCTTTCCGGCCAGGACCGCTCCACCGGCTCGACAGAAAAACAACCGGTCTTCTCTGCGCTTCCCAAAGCCTGCAAGGGGCGCGCTGGTTTACCAAGGCCATGCAGAGCCACACAATCAGAAAGCAGTACGTCTGCCTGCTCGAAGGCCGGCTTACAGACAGAATGACATGGACTGACAGCGTAAAAAAGAACATCCCCGGCAGAGGCACAAAGGAAGCAGGCTTTGCCACCGTAACAGTCGGCTCACAAGAAACAGGCTCTAAGGAAGCCCTCACCACAGCGATTCCGCTTGCGTACGGCAGCTGGCACGGAAAAGACGTTACCCTTACCCAATGCACGATACAGACAGGAAGGACTCATCAGATACGGGCACAGGCAGCAGCCCACGGCCACCCGCTTTTAGGCGACACCGCATACGGCGGAAGCAGGCTTACAGGCTGCGGACAGGATTTTTTCCTGCACGCGTACGAGCTGTGCTTCTTAGAGCCTTCGTGCGGAGTTCCCACCGTCGTTCAGGCTCCCATTATGACATTTTTTCAAAAAATGTTAGGCAAAACCTTGATAAAGTGGGACGGTCAGCTTATACTTTAACTTTGTATGAATTTCTTATCGGAAATCCTCACCAGCGGAAAAAAAACAATTGCAGTCTATGCCTTTCACGGACCGAGCGGAACTGGAAAAAGCTTCCGCGCAAAACTCGTGGCCCAGCAGTATGGCATCAGGGCAATCATTGACGATGGACTTCTGATTTACGAAGACGACATTGCCGCCGGTCATTCTGCAAAACTCGAAAGTTCATACATGGGAGCCGTCCGCGTCGCACTGTTTGACGACAAGGCGCACCGCGACGAAGTTGCCCTTAAAATCAGAAAACTGCACCTTAAAAAAATCCTCATTCTCGGCACGTCAGAAAAAATGGTCATGAAGATTGCCATGCGCCTGCAGCTGCCGCCGCCAGAAAAATACATCCGCATCGAAGATATCGCGAGCGCAGAACAGATAGCCGAAGCCCAGCGAAGCCGCCTTATCGAAGGAAAGCACGTCATTCCGGTTCGCGCAAACGCCGTAAAAAGCCGGAACTACTCAAAGATTTTCGTCGACTACATACGCGTCTCGCTTGCAAAAAGAGGCTTTTTCCGGCGCTTTATCGGGCAGAAATCCCCGGAGCCAAATGCAAGCACGAAGCTGTTCGAAAAATCCGTCGTCCGCCCCGCATTCTCCCGCACAGAGCGCAAATTCATATCCAGCGCGACGCTCGCCCGGCTTACGACAACACAGATTACAGACTTTAACCGGGACATCCGCGTAAAACGACTTTCCATACGCACAGCACAAAACGGCTACCGCTTTGTGCTGACAGTAGACATTCCGTTCTGCCAGCAGCTTACAAATACGACGAATGCCTTAAAAAGCCACGTCATAAGCAATATTGAACGCAGCTCAGGCATTCTCGTCGAGGACATTTCGATTATTGTTGATAAGATTCTGCAGCCGGCTAATGCTTCTGCCCTGGGGCTTGCGTAGTTTTTTCACGGCCGGAAAAAGCATTCTTCGGAATGCGAACCCCCACGCCGAGTTTTTTCAGGCTTGTGCGGATTGCAAACTCCAGTTCCGTTCTCTGCGGATTCATCGGAAGCACAAAATTCCGGCATTCGCGCCAGGTTCTTGTATACAGTTCTCCCGCCGCAGATTTTGTCGCCACTTCCTGCTTCCAGTCAGTAAGGTTCGTAATAAAGTCATAAATCAGAAATGAAAGCTTTTCGCCAAGCCGCGCATTGTGATGAGAAGAAACATAGGCATCAAGCTCTTTTAAATGCTCCATGTACCGGGATTCAAAGCGCCTGTCGGCATACAGCATCGCGCAGGCAGAAGGCTGCAGGTACATGTACAAATCTGTTGACAGCGCCTCCTGAATGATGTCGTAGGCATGCCCGCTGTTGAGGATTTTAAGCATTTCTTCGGTCAATCTTGACGGAGACACCGGCGAAAGCAGGTGGGCGCTTTTCCGGATTTTTCTGCGGACAGAAAACGGAAGCTTGCAGCCTGTGGTCGCACTGTATTTTACGGCGCGGAGCATACGGACAGGGTCTTCAATAAAGATGCGGTCAAGAGGAATGACAGGCCGGATAATCCGGTGCCTGATATCTTCTACGCCATGCACATAATCAATAACCTGCTCCTTAATCGGGTCATAGTACAGTGCATTCAGCGAAAAATCACGGCGCTGAACATCTTCGTCCATCGTGCCGAACACATTGCCAACAGAGCCTTCCGAAATCGAACGGAATGTGCTTACTTCAAAGATTTTTTCCCCAAAGAAGACGTGCACAAGGCGGAATCTTCTGCCGATTATACGGGAATTACGGAACAGCTTTTTTATCTTGCTGGGAGTTGCACTGGTGACAATATCAAAATCCTTCGGAGTCCGTCCGACAATCAAATCACGGACTGCACCACCAACGATATATGCGTCAAAACCTTCACCCCGGAGTTTGGAAACTACAAAATAAGCATCCGGATCAATTTTATCCCGTGGAATCGTATGTTCGTCTTTAGTGTAAATAACAGCCTTCTGATGAGGCCTTCCTTTTTGGTCAGTTGAATAACGAATTAACATAACAGAGTTCAGTAATAATAGGGATTACGATTGCTTTAGTCAATTATAAAAAAAACTTGTGAAAGCGGCAAAGGGATGCTATTCTTAATCTTGTATGGATACCATTCTGTTATTAATCGACCCGCAAAATGATTTTTGCGCGTCTAATGGCGCACTGTATGTTCCGGGCGCAGAAAAGGATGCCGTAAGACTCGCTCAGTTTATTCAGAATAATCAGGCACATATTGAGAATATACACGTCACGATGGATTGTCACCCCTACTACCACGTTGCGCACCCCTGCTTCTGGAAAGACAAGGACGGAAATCATCCGTCTCCGTTTACCATCATCACCAGGGAAAGCTTTAAAAACCACGAATACACTCCGGTAGACCCGGCGCTTTACAACCGCATGGAAGAATACATCATCACGCTCGAAAGCCGCGCGCGCTTTATGCTTACAATCTGGCCGCCACACTGTCTGCTGGGAACAGAAGGATTTTCGGTCTACCAGCCGATTTCCGATGCCTTATGCAGCTGGGAACAGGCAAAAACAGGCCGCATCATCGACTTTGTAAAAAAGGCGCGGAATCCCTTTACCGAGCATTACAGCGCCATCGGCGCAGAAGTTCCTGATCCCGCAGACCCCGACACAAGGACAAATTTTACGCTCATAGACAAGCTCAGAAACAAAAGGATTTATGTTGCGGGAGAGGCGCTCAGCCATTGCGTCGCAAATACATTGCGGGATTTATTTATGTACATAGACCCGGGCGAAGTAACGCTTCTAAGAGACTGCACGAGTATCATTCCGGGATATGAAAAATTCGCTGCGTCCTTTATCACAGAATACACTGCAAAAGGCATGAAGGTGTCTGATTCTACGGAACTACTGTAGGCGGCACTGCCCCCGCCGGTTCTTTTCACGCGTTAGGCAAGAACTGATTTTGCGTCTACGCCCGCCTGGCCTGAAAGCTGCAGGTACATCTGGTCTGCAAGGCCGAATCCTGCATTCTTTGTCATGGCGGTGGCATACTCGTCGTAGAGCATGTCTTCGTACATGTTGCGGGCAAAATCGTTTGAGCCGTCGGCACGGACAATGGTCTTCCGCATCGAAGAGAGCATCATTTTTACGATGTAGCTTTCCATTTCGAGTGATTTTTCATACAGTTCGCTTGTGCGGTCAATCGTTCCCTGTTTTGCGGTGGAATGTGCCTGATTTGCGGCAGCACCAATCGGCCGGGACTCCTTTGCGTCCGCGCCCTTGTAGCTGTCAGAAAAGCCAGTGCCATAATCCCCGTTCAGGCGGCTTTCTTTTGCGACCATGCTTGAAGAAAGGCCGTTTCCCACAAGGCCAGACTCTGAGCGTTTCTGCGAGTCACTCATTTTTTTAAGGAGCGATTCGAAATTGTTTTTTTCGCGCGTAATCTTTGCGCCCTGCAAGGCTGACTCGCCATGCGTAATTGAACTGTATCCACCCGAAATTGTATTCATACCCTTATTTTCGGCTTCTCACGAAGAAACTTAAGCAGCATGTAAGGCAAAGCAAAAAAAATGAGCGGTTTTAACCGCTCATTTCATGTTATCGCTTTAAGTTCACAGCCGTGCTCAGCATTGAATCCGTCGTCTGTATGGCCTTAGAGTTAAACTCGTAGGCGCGCTGTGCAACAATCATCTGCACCATTTCGTTTACGACGCTTACGTTACTCATTTCCACAAACTTATGCTTGGTAACGCCCATGCCGTCAAAACCGGGACGGCCGGGAATTGCCTCACCCGAAGCCGGCGTCACCTTGTAGAGGTTATCGCCCTCGCCTTTTAAGCCCGCGCTGTTGGGGAAGCGGTAAAGCTCAAGCTGAGCCACATCCACCGGGTCTTCGCCGCCCCACACTTTCACGCTGACCCGTCCAGAGTCGCTGATGGTCAGTGTGCGAAGGTCAAAGCCTTCCGGCATAATCACTTCCGGCATGACGCGGAGCCCGTTAGAAGTGACCAGCTGACCGTTTGAGTCAACTTTGAATGAACCGTCGCGGGTATATGCCCAACTTCCGTCGTACTGCTGCACGCGGAAAAAGCCGTCGCCCACGATTGCCACATCGGTGTCTACGCCGGTGTTCTGCAGAGAGCCCTGCGTAAAGATGCGCTGGGTTGCGCCAACGCGAACGCCGCTACCCTGCTGAATGCCGACCGGAGTTACCGTATCCTCGGTTGCAGGAGTGCCTGCAAGCTTCAGGTTCTGGTACATCAGATCCTCAAACTCCACGCGCTGCTGCTTGTAGCCGGTTGTATTTACGTTTGAAAGGTTGTGAGAGATAGCGTCAAGATTTGACTGCTGTCCGTTCATACCTGTCGCTGCTGTCCAAAGGCTTCTTACCATATCTTACTTCTCCCTTCCAACCCGTTTTATCTCATTGTCGCAACGCGCGTCCAGAGCGTGCTCATCATGCTGTCTTCGCTCTGCATGGTCTTCTGGTTTGCCTCGTAGGCGCGGTTCACTTCAATCATGCGGACCATCTCGTTTACTACGTTCACGTTGCTCATCTCAAGGTAATTCTGAATCATGCGGGGCCGCTCATTCCCCTCTGCAATGTAGGCCTTGCCGGAAATTGCATTGGAGTTCCAGAGGTTGTCTCCCTGCTTTTTAAGGTAGCGCTCGTTTTCAAAGCGCACGACCTTTACGCGGTCGACTAATTCTCCCTCGCTGTCGTAAATCATGCCGTCCTGATCCAGGCGGAACTTGTCGTCAGCCAGGCGGATGATGCCGTTTTCGCCCAAGAGCGGGTATCCTTCTTTTGTCTCAAGGATACCCTCTTTACCGAGGATAAAGTTACCGTTGCGCGTATAGCGCTCGCCATCCGGAGTCTGCACGGCAAAAAAGCCCGCATCTCCAAGTGCGAAGTCAGTCGGCTGATCGGTCAGGCGGAATGAGCCTTGCTCAAACTCGGTGTAGTTTTCGTTTGTTTCTACGCCAAGTCCAAGCTTTCCGATAACAGGTGCGACATCGGCAGAGCCAAAGGATGTCTTATATACCCCGTCAGCGTCCACGCGGCGCAGCAACAGCTCGCTGAAATTCTTGCTGACCGCAACGTCACGCTTGTAGCCGACGGTGTCCACGTTAGCAAGATTGTTTGCAATTGCGTCCAGTCTGTTCTGCTGCGCGTTCATACCACTCGCGCCTGTATACCAGCCTCTAATCATTTTTTATCCTCACATTTTTAGTATCGGCACCTGAAAAAAAGCCTTTAGGAGGATTTACGCATAAAAGACTGCAAAAATCGCTTAATTTACTATGTAACAAAACCCTTAAAACATATAAAATTATGCAATTTTGCTGTCATTTTCTAATTATTTTCATTACACTTTAAGGTTCCTATTTTATGATTAGGTAGGTTATGGACATGGTATTGATTACA
>JAILRG010000109.1 GCA_024698325.1 Treponema sp. | reverse complement strand
TAGGAAACTCGTACTATGCTTTTTCCATTGATCCGGAAGTAAAAAAATTCATCGCTTCGCTCAACAAAGAAACGGTCGGAACGATTGTAAACTTTGGAAGCGCCGCAATGCTCAACTCAACATATAAAAAGGTAAAAGCAGAGGCGGCAAAAATCGGCATTCCGGTTAGCGACGAGGAATTCCACTGCAAGGGCGAGTTCAAAGGCCTGCACAAAGGGCGCCCCAACGCCGATGACCTTGCGGCCGCCGCAGCATTTGCAAAACGCATTAAAGACTCCACGCAAGCCTAAAACGGCAGGCATAGTACAGCATTTTTATTGCAATCTTCCAGTAAATCTAATATCCTTTTCACTAAGGAGATTGACACATGAACGTATTAGTAATCGGCGGCGCAGGCTATATCGGAAGCCACGTCGTAAAAGAGCTGATGGCAAAAGGACACAAAGTAACCGTGTTCGATAACCTTTCCAGTGGACTTCGCGAAAATCTGTTCAAAGAGAATGACTTTATCTACGGCAACATTCTTTTAGAGCGCGACCTTGACCTTGCCTTCGCACGCGGCTTTGACGCATTCGTGCACCTTGCAGCCTTTAAAGCAGCCGGCGAAAGTATGGTCGAACCGGAAAAATACTCTATTAACAACATCACCGGCACACTGAACATCATGAACGCAGCTGTCAAACACAACTGCAAAATCATGATTTTCTCTTCCAGCGCCGCAACCTTCGGCGAACCGCAGTACCTGCCGATGGACGAAAATCATCCGCAGAACCCGATTAACTACTACGGCTTTACCAAGCTCGAAATCGAGCGCTTCATGGGCTGGTACGACCAGCTGCGCGGTCTTAAGTTTGCAGCCCTGCGCTACTTTAACGCCGCAGGCTACGACCCCGAAGGCGTTATCACCGGTCTTGAGCAGAAGCCCGAAAACCTGCTTCCGCGCGTTATGGAAGCAGCCCTCGGCGAACGCGAGCTTAAAATCTTCGGTACTGACTACGATACCAGAGACGGCACTTGCATCCGCGACTACATCCATGTAACAGACCTTGCCCGCGCACACGTTATGGCGCTCGACTACATCGCAAAGAACGGAAAGTCACTCAAGCTGAACCTGGGCACAAACAAAGGAACCACGGTAAAAGAGCTGCTTGACGCTGCCAGAAAGATTACCGGTAAACCGATTCCGGCAGCAGAAGCTCCGCGCCGCCCCGGCGACCCCGCAAGCCTGTACGCAAAGTACGACATGGCAAAGGAACTTTTAGGCTGGGAACCGAAATACAGCGACGTAGACACGCTCGTAAAAACAACGTGGGACGCATATACAAAGCACCGCTCATAGCCACATCGCCTGCGCATATAGCGCGGGCATTTTTTTTGCCGCCAACGCGGATTCTATAAGGAGAAAACAATGGAATTTGACTCAAAACATTCAGTTATCGTACCGGAAGGCGTCTTCATTATCGGGACATATGACGAAAACGGCGTGCCAAATGCCATGAACGCCGCATGGGGCATTCAGTCAGACTATGGAGAGATTACGCTCTACCTTGCCCAGCACAAAACAACGGACAACCTGAAAAAGGCCGGAGCTTTCACAGTGGCATTCGGCACCAGAAGCACCGTTACCATCTGCGACTATTTCGGCATCGAAAGTGGCGCCAACGTAAACAAAATCGAAAAGGCTGGCGTCCACGTGCATAAAAGCGCGCACGTAAACGCGCCCGTCATCGAAGAATTCCCGCTTACGCTCGAATGTGAAGTAAAGGAGTGGGACGAAAAGCGCGAAATGCTCGTCGGAAAAATCATTTCCCAGCAGGCTGACGATTCCATTCTGACCGACGGCAAAATCGACCTGGCAAAACTCCAGCCGATTATGTTCGACGCCTCTTTCCACGTTTACCGTGCCATCGGCGACGTTGTTGCCCAGGCATTCAGCGAAGGAAAAAAGCTTAAGTAAACAGCACTCATCTAAAAAATCCTGAAGATACTGGCTGCCCGAAGGCAGCCAGCATCCTATTCAAAAAGCTCGGCCATCACGTCCTGTAATGCTTCATCATCATAGAACTGCTCGTAGTCCAGCGCTTTTGTAACAGGCGCTCCGTTTTCGATGGGCATCCCATCCAGTGCAGACCAGCGGAAGCTGCTCGAATACTGATACGGCCAGCCATCAGCAGTAGCAGCCATCATAACGGCACAGCTTCCGCCACCGCTTTTTTCACCGATTATCGGAATGCCCCCTTCATAACATGTCCAGGGAAAGGCATTGCCGCAGGAAAATGAATTGAAGCTGGTGAGTACGGCAAAATTAAGTGCCCGTCCGTCTGTCTGCTCGTCGCCGTTTTCATCAGCATATGCAGTGCTTGTAAGCCGCTTGTAGTACGCAGTGTCTGCTCCATCAATCTTTCCGTCAAGATTCAAGTCGCAGCGTATATTTTGACAATACATAGTGCCTGTATGTACATCACAAACTTGCTGCGTGTAATTTCCCAAAAGGTAGCCAAGTGCTTTCTGACAGGTGACAATAACGCCGCCCCCGTTACAGCTAACGTCTACAAGGACATTTTTCACATTCG
>JAILRG010000108.1 GCA_024698325.1 Treponema sp. | reverse complement strand
AAACTACTAGTACTGCTTTATTTCCACATCAACGCCAGCAGGCAACTCAAGCTTCATCAGTGAATCCATCACTTCTGAACTTGGCTCGAAAATGTCAATAAGGCGCTTATGTGTACGCATCTCAAACTGTTCACGTGACTTCTTGTTTACAAAAACTGAACGCAAAACCGTCACCTTATTAACTCTAGTAGGAAGAGGAATAGGTCCTGAAACCTTTGCTCCACCCTTCTGAACCTGCTGCACGATGTCTTTTGCACTCTGATCGATAAGAGCTACGTCATATGCACGAAGTCTTACACGAATCTTACCGTTGGCCATCATATTCTCCTAATAAACCGGGGCACTGAAAAATCAGCTTACCCCGGCCCATTTTAACTACTCAATAATCTTTGTTACCTGACCAGAAGCGATTGTGTGGCCGCCTTCGCGGATAGCAAGCTTCAGACCTTCGTCCATAGCGATTGGGTGAATAAGTTCACCGATAATCTTTACGTTGTCACCTGGCTTTACCATGTCTGTTCCAGCTTCCAGATTTACTGTACCAGTAATATCTGTTGTGCGGAAGTAGAACTGTGGGCGGTATCCAGAGAAGAACGGGCTGTGGCGTCCACCTTCTTCCTTTGAAAGAACGTAGATCTGAGCCTCGAACTTGGTGTGCGGGTGGATAGTTCCCGGAGCAGCCAGAACCTGACCGCGCTCAACGTCTTTCTTTTCAATACCGCGGAGCAGGATACCAACGTTGTCACCAGCCATACCTTCATCAAGTGTCTTCTGGAACATTTCGATACCAGTAACAGTTGAGTTCTGAGTCGGGCGGATACCAACGATTTCAACAGCGTCGTTCATCTTAACAACACCGCGCTCGATACGACCTGTAACAACAGTACCACGACCAGAGATAGTGAAGATATCTTCAATCGGCATCAGGAACGGTTTGTCCTCTTCACGTTTCGGATCGTCGAACCATGTATCCATAGCAGTCAGCAGCTCTTCGATACAAGCTGTGTTTGCCGGATCTGAAGCTTCGTTCAGAGCTTTGAATGCAGAACCCTTGATAATAGGTGTATCTTCTGAGAAACCGTACTCTTTTACAGTGTCTTTTACTTCTTCAACAACCAGTTCAAGCAGGTCCGGATCGTCAACCATATCAACCTTGTTCAGGAATACGATGATCTTCGGAACGCCAACCTGGCGTGCAAGCAGAAGGTGCTCGCGAGTCTGCGGCATAACTGAGTCCGGAGCTGAAACAACAAGGATAGAACCATCCATCTGTGCAGCACCAGTAATCATGTTCTTGATGTAGTCAGCGTGACCCGGGCAGTCAATGTGTGCATAATGGCGCTTGTCTGACTGATACTCAAGGTGGCGAGTATTGATTGTAATACCGCGCTCTTTCTCTTCCGGAGCGTTATCAATCTCGTCATACTTCAGTACTTTGTCGCCATATTTGTTACCACAATAAGTTGTGATAGCAGCTGACAGAGTAGTCTTACCATGGTCAACGTGACCGATGGTTCCAACGTTCATGTGGGGTTTAGTTCTAACGAACTTCTCCTTTGCCATGTCTTTCTCCTTGCCGATAGTCCCTTTTTACTACGGCACTTTTATTTATGTGATGCACTTTAAGCCAGAATGATTTTCCTTCAACAGAACAAAAACCATTCGCATACACACTACTTCACGCGAATTAATTGAGAAATGATTTACTGATTGATACATCCAATGAATATTCCATCTTTTTCGGAATACTAACGGTCCGTACCACCGATCATTATCAATTATTCGTTTTGACAACTGGTTTGGCACCCAAGACCTTTGCAGCCTACGAAGCAAGCTACATCAAGAAACCTTATTGCCAAACTTCCAATTTACATGAAAAGCAATCAGCTTTTCGTACGCAACAAGGCTGTAATAACCTGAAAACTGTCTGGCAGTTAACTTTACGGCATTACCGGACTTATTTTTTTTGAAGTCCGCCTGAATATCAAAGAACCCTGTTTACAAACAACTCTAACGGCCTAAAAAGGCTTAGATTTCTGTAATTTATACACTTTTTGAAAATAAAAAGCAATACTTTTTAAAATCTTTAGCAAAAAAAATCGCCGGATGCACTTTTTTTTCAAGTGTTTCCGGCGACCATTCTTGGCTATACTGACTGACCTTAGACTTTAAACTGGTCTATCTGGTTTCCAATCTGCTGGATGGAATCCTTAACCTTATCAGATATCGAGCTTAAGGCTGCACCTGTTTCATTTATCTTACGGGCGCCCACCGACATCTCTTCCATATTGCCTTTCATGGCTGCAGTAACTTCCTGCAAGCGGCGGACTTCATTAAGGATAGCCTTGTTACCCTCGTTCATCTCGCTGGCAGCATTGCGAACCTCAACCGTACTGTCATTCATACTATGGAGCGCTTCTGTAATCTGCTGAGAGCCTTCCTGCTGCTCTTCCATTGCAGACTTAATCTGCGTAACAAGCTGATCTGTTTCTTTTATCAGACGAGAAACTGACTCGAATGCGGCGCTCGAATCCAAAGAAGCCGTAACGACTTCGGCAATAGCGTCCTTGATATTGTTCAGCTGATCGCCAATTGTCTTTGACTGATAGGTCGAAGTCTCCGAAAGCTTTCTAATCTCATCGGCGACAACAGAGAAGCCCTTACCGGCATCGCCCGCATGAGCAGCCTCGATTGCCGCGTTCATAGCAAGCAGGTTTGTCTGCTCTGCGATTGCAGAAATAGCCGCATTTGCTTCCTGCAAGCCGACAGAAAGCTGCTCAATCTGCTGGATGCGCTCGTTCACAGCCTCCTGCTTACCGATACCGCTCTGCGCGTTCTGCTGCAAAGCCCCGAACGAGCTTGCCATTTTATCTACACTCTGGTTTACCGAAGTGATGTTTCCGATCATCTGTTCGACAGCCGCAGAGGCCTGAGTAACTCCCGAAGACTGCATTTCAATCATGCGTTCAAGCGAACTGATGTTTGAGGCAATTTCATTAACTGCGCCTGCCGTCTCATCAACACTGGCATTCTGATTGGTAATCTGATGCTGCATGCTCTCGATATTGGCAATAATCTCTGTAATGGAAGCTGCCGTATCCTGCGCACTTGCAGACATATCTTCTCCGGCAACAGTAAGGTCGTCTTTAGAGGCCTTAACGTCGGAAATAATCGAATGAAGCTTGTCGGTAAATTTATTAAAGCCTTTAACAACAAAGCCGATTTCGTTATTGCTCTTGATGTCAATGCGCCGGGTTAAGTCTGCATCCCCGGAAGCAATGTCGGTAATAGCCCCTTCGACAACCCTGAGAGTCTTTAAGGAGAACACCAGAAGCAATCCGATTACGACACACAATGAAACCGTAATGCCGATTGCAAAGAAAATCAGCAAATAACGGATAGTATTTACCAAATCATAAATCTGATAATCCGGAATAGAAAGAGCAAGCGCCCACGGAGTTCCCTCAATCGGAGAATAGACAATCAAGTCCTTTCCGTCGCGGCCGTTTGCATTTATAAACTGCGCGCCCTTTTCCCGCCGGGTCATCGACTCGGCAACTGCAATCATGTCGCCGTTTTTACCCTCTTTACCGCCCGTAATTCCGGTGATAAAGTTTTTCTGCATGACAAAGTCTCTCTGCGGATGCGCGATAACCATACCGTCGCTTGCCAGCAGAAAAGCGTAGCCATTATCTCCGATTTTAATCTGGCTGACCACGTCAGTAAGCGTTTCCACATTCAGAACACCGGAAACCATTGCAAAAATCTTGCCATTTTCATTCCTTACCGCACGGGTAACGTGGATAACAGGTTTTCCGGTCGTCTTTCCGATAACAGGATCATCAATGCTCGTGTCTAAGCCGCGCTGCATGATATCCTTAAAGTATTCTCGTTCTGAGATAGTGGTTCTACCGCCAATGTCGGTGCGGGCCTGTCCATCGGGACCGGCAAACAGGATGTAGTCAAACTCCCCGCGCATTTCGGCACGGTTCGGATGCTGAATCCACTCATAGCAGCTCTGTAAATCGCCGGCACGCATGATGTCTGCATGCACATAGCCGCTCAGCTCCCGGAAATACCCTTCCAGCTTATTCGTCAGCGATTCCGAATACCCGGCAATCATGTTCTCGTACATTGCAAGGTCTTCCTCAACAATGTCTTTCTGTGCATTCGTCGTAACTGACAGAAGCTGCACAACATTCATAAGAATGATGATACAGCCTGAAAGCAGACACAAGCGACGGCTAAGGCTCGTACGCTTTTCCTTTTTAACTTTCGCAGACATATCAACCTACTCCTTTTCTGGTGCGAAGACACAAACCTCGAAAAAATACACCTTATTTTCAGATTATAAATCCATTAGGAGTAGCTGTCAAATTAAACTGCTCAGAAAAACCTGCTATAACAAAAGATTCTTAAGTCCGGTTACAGATTCAGCGATATACTCGGCTCCGGCCTTTTCAAGTTCCGCGCGGTCGCCGTACCCGTAAAGCACGCCTACGCACGGAATGCCGTTCGCCTTTGCGCCGTCCACATCGTGATGCCGATCCCCGACCATTACGACGTTATCCGAAGATTCTCCGCTGGCTTCAAGCACATAGCGGATAACCGAGGTTTTGTCCGCGCGGGTCTCGGCTTCGTCACTGCCGCCGATGACGTCGAAGTAGGAAGCAAGCCCGTAATGTTCCAGAATGGGGACAGCGTATTTTTCAGGCTTTCCGGTAGCGACGCACAGACGTTTTCCTGCAGCCTTTAATCCTGCCAGCAAGTCGGGGATGCCCTCGTATACGCTGTTGTCAAAAATGCCGTGAACTCCGTAGTACTCGCGGTACACGCTCATCGCGCGGACGGCTTCTTCCTTTGAAAAGCCATAGAATGTGGAAAAAGAATACACCAGCGGCGGGCCGATAAAGCGGCGAAGGGCGCTGTCATCAGGCTCTTCTATGCCGTATTTGGAAAGCGCATAGCGTACACTTTTAATAATGCCAGGCCCGCTTTCGGTAAGCGTGCCGTCAAGGTCAAAGAAAATGGTTGACTGCTTCACTGTGCACCGCCCGCATGAGGAATCACCTCCCCGGTAACAGATTCGATAAATGCGCGGGCGTCTTCGGCCGTAGTAAACACGTGCGCATGAAGCCCCAGTGATGCCGCCGCCTCGACATTTTCCGGTAAATCATCAAAGAAAAACATGTCGGAAAAATCGTACTGACAGCACTTGTTCTCTGCGGCTTTTATTGCGTGCCAGAACGTAATGTCGGGCTTTGCCTGCCCCATCAGATGAGAAGCGTATACGGCGTCAAAGCACTGGTACTGATTATGCGCAACGTGATAGTCATAATGAGCGTCGATTGTATTGGTACCGCACACAACCCGATTTCCCAGGGCACGCAAATCAGAAATCAGCTGAACCGTCCCGGCATTAAGCTCCGGCTTAAAAAATGTCGCCCAGTAGTTTTCCGCAGGGACAGGAACCCCCGCACGGCAAGCGGTAAGCTGAAGCATCTCCATACTCGTAATGTCACCACGAAGCGTCGCCTGCTCCAGACGCCGGTAACGCGGCCATTCAGTTTCGTACTCCCCCAGATGCATGGCTTCCAGTATGTGACGGACGACAAAACAGTGCTCGCTTACAACGCCGCCCATGTCAAAAATATATAGATAACGGTTATTCATCGCGGGGAGTATAACGCAGAATACAAGGGGCTGTCACGCAGCAAAAAAATTAAAAGAATTTTACAGATTGATAATCTTTGTTTATACTTAAACCGACACATAAAGTGAGTAAATCTCAATAAGTACGGAGACGCCTATGAAGAGCCTGAAGTTATCACAAAAAATCAGCATACTCGCCGCAACTGCTATCGTTGCAGCATCTGTATCGGTGGGATTCATTGCGACACGAGTCACCAGTAGTGAAATCCGGGCTATGACCATGGATAATCTTGAAACGACAGAAATGGGCGTCATGGACACGCTCGTCAATTGGAAGGACTGCCTGCAGAATGCCACGCTGGTACTGGCAGACAAAACGCGCCTTGCAACTGCGCTCAAAAACAAGGATTTTGCAACGGCAAACGCGCTGGCAGTAGAACAGCAAAAAAACATAGACACCGACATCCTGCTTGTAACAGACGAAACAGGCAAAGTTGTCGGCGGCGGAAACCTGGGCCTTAATCTTTCAAAGATAGTCGCCGTACAGGGAGCTCTGCACGGCTCGACAGCCTACTCCTACGAATCATCGCAAATCTTCGGCTACAGCCAGATATATGCGTACCCGATAAAAAGCGACGGCAAAGTCATCGGCACAGTCGTGGGAACGTACGGGCTTACAGACGAAGAATTCGTCACCTCAATCAAAAAGACATATAAGGTGGAATGTACGATTTTTGAAGGAAATACCCGCGTTGCTACAACCCTTGGCAGCAATCTCGTCGGCACCGTACTCGACAATCAGACAATCGTAGACCACGTACTTACAAACGGAAAACGGTACGAAGGCGCAAATATCATCAAGGGCGTTTCATACATGACCGTCTACGCCCCGCTGCAGGACGACAGCGGCAACATCACCGGCATGCTGTTCATCGCAAAGACAACGGAGTCCATCAACAAGGCGATTTACAAAATCATCAACATAATCATACCGATTATCATCGCGCTGGTGATTGTCCTTGTGATTATCGCGGCACTCTTCCTGCGGCAGCTTTTAAAGCCGCTTACCAGCGTAAAAAACACGCTGAACGACATTTCTGCCGGCGACGCCGATTTGACCAAGCGAATTAAGCTTCAGACACAGGATGAAATCGGCGAAGTTGTGAACGGCTTTAACACGTTCAGCGGAAAGCTGCAGGCAATTATCGCCGACGTAAAGAACTCCAAGGATGATCTGGTAGTAGCAGGTGATGACATGGCGCTGGCAGCCCAGGATACGGCAAGTTCCATCACGCAGATAATCACGAACATCGACAATATGCACCATCAGATTGAGGCACAGAAGTCAAGTGTGGATCAGACTGCGGGCGCCGTAAACGAAATTGCCTCGAACATCGAATCGCTCGAGCACATGATTGAAAGTCAGTCATCCGGCGTAACACAGGCAAGCGCCGCCGTCGAGCAGATGATTGGAAACGTAAGCTCGGTAAATCAGAGTGTAGACAAGATGGCAAACTCGTTCGGCGAACTGCGCGGAAACGCGGAGACAGGCTTTACAAAGCAGCAGGCTGTCAACGAACGCGTAAAGGAAATCGAGACCCAGTCAAAGATGCTGCAGGAAGCAAACGCGGCGATTGCAAGCATCGCAAGCCAGACAAACCTGCTTGCAATGAATGCGGCCATCGAGGCGGCCCATGCGGGCGAAGCCGGAAAAGGTTTTGCCGTTGTTGCCGACGAAATCCGCAAGCTTTCGGAAACGTCATCTGCGCAGTCAAAGACCATCGGAAATCAGCTGAACAACATCAAGGATTCGATAAACCAGGTTGTTTCCGCATCCGGCGAGGCAAGCGCAGCTTTCGAAGCTGTAAGCACAAAGCTTGAAGAAACCGACATGCTGGTCATGCAGATTAAGAGCGCCATGGAAGAGCAGCAGCAGGGAAGCCACCAGATTACGGAGGCGCTGCACCACATGAACGACAGCACGACCGAAGTCAGAAACGCATCTGTCGAAATGGGCAAGGGAAACAAGCTGATTCTTATGGAAGTACGCAACCTGCAGAACGCGGCGCTTACGATGAACGACAACATGTCAGAAATCGCGCAGGGCGCACATAAAATTGACGAAACCGGCTCCACGCTGAACGACATTTCTTCAAAGGTAAAGGACTCCATCATGAAGATTGGCGTTCAGGTAGACCAGTTCAAAGTGTAAGGGAACGCTACAGGCTCCCGTACTGCCAGAGGCCGCACATCCGCGGCCTCTTTTTTTTAGCGGGAAAGCGTTTTTCTGACAGCAGCAAGCTGAGCGTCAGTCATGCTGACAGCAACAAAAGCACAGCCGGATGCCGCATCATATTCTGTGTGAAGCACGCTGTAGTCAAGCTGCAGCGCAGAAACAGCCTCTGTAACTGTATGAAGCGCAAAGTTTGTTCCGGCAGTTCCCATCGTTTTATCCGCCTGCACCTCAGAGCTAAGCTGCAGCGCTATCATCGAAGAAAGCTTACCGGCGGCCTCGGCTTCTGCAATCGCCTTAGCGACCGTTTCGTCAGCGTCGATTTTCATGCCGCAGGCAGTGTAGACGCCGTCGGCATGAGGCGTATCTTCCGTATACCATGCAGGAACTTTTTTCGGGTAGGGCGGCACGTTTTTCGCACTGGCAGCAGCGGCAAGCTTTTTCCGCACGTCAACAGCTTCGGCGCCGGCAATAGTCTGCCGCGAACGGTCGCCCGCATACACAAACGGTGCGCTGCTTACCGGGACTACGTTGCCGCCGGTCGTCGTAAGCGTGTTCATGCTGACCTTGCCGCCTGCGTGAAGTGCGCCGGTAGCAGTGTACTCAGTTGAAAAAGTCGTCTTTCCGTAGCCGCCAAGCGTCTGCTCTGTTGTAAGCACAAAGCGGGAAGCAAAAGAGCCGTCCTTGTAGACGATAACCGGCTGCGGCTCGAATGGAAGCGTCTGATCCGCCACTGTCGCCAAAGAAAGCCCGTCCTGCACAGAAAGCACAAGCGTGCCGCCGGCGTCATTCTGCAGCGAGTACACGCCGTCAAATTCCGCACCGGCGCGGTCAGAGCGCTCGCTTTTTACAAGCCGGCCGCTTTCTGTAATCTGCACGACCTGAGCGTTTTCGAGCACAAAGCCCTGCCACTGCAGCGTACCGTCCTTTTTAAGCATGCCACGGACAGAAGCGTTATCGTCACAAAAAACCGCGCCTTTTTTGTCGACAGAAAGCGCGAGGTTCAGCTCCGGCACGACAAAAGTCCGGTTCTGCACGCTGACCGCATAGCCGCTCGACGACTTTTTTACGGTCTGCGAATACTCGTAGCCGCTCATGCGGGAACGAGCCGCCTGCTCAACTCCAGTATACACGCGCTCAAAATCGTACGCATATACGTCATTATCATTCAGCGCCGCCTTTGGCGCCGACGCACAGGAATTAAATAAAAGAGCCGCAACAGAGGCGGCTGCAAAAACAAGTAATTTTCTCATATCGTATACAAAAATTAGCCTGTGCAAGACATTGCAGAAAGCATGCCTCCGGCAATGCCCTGCACAGGCAGTGTTTTTCGCAGAAACTGCGCTCTAGTGTTTAGTGATGGAACAGCCGCATTCCAGTAAAGGCCATCACAATGCCGTACTTATTGCAGGTCTCGATGACGTTATCGTCACGGACGCTGCCGCCCGGCTGTGCAATCACGCTGACGCCGCTCTTGTGAGCGCGCTCGATGTTGTCGCCAAAGGGGAAGAATGCGTCGCTTCCAAGCGCAACATCGGTGTTCTTGTCGAGCCAGGCGCGTTTTTCTTCGCGCGTAAAGACAGCCGGCTTTTCCGCAAAAATGTTCTGCCAGACACCGTCCCTCAGCACGTCCTCGTACTCATCACCAATGTAGACGTCGATAGCATTATCGCGGTCAGCGCGCTTAATGCCGTCCACAAACTTCAGTCCCAGAACCTGCGGGCTCTGGCGCAGCCACCAGTTGTCAGCCTTCTGACCGGCAAGCCGCGTACAGTGAATGCGGCTCTGCTGACCGGCGCCAATACCGATTGCCTGGCCGTCCTTTACGTAGCAGACGCTGTTTGACTGCGTGTATTTAAGGACAATCTGCGCAATAAGCAGATTATGCTTTTCGTCTTCGGTCAATTCTTTCTTTTCAGTAACGATATTCTGCAGGGTGCTCTCGTCAAGCTTAAAGAAGTTGTGTCCCTGCTCAAACTTTACGCCAAAAACCTGCTTTACTTCTGTTGCTGGCGGCACGTAGTTCGGGTCAATCTGCAGAATGCAGTAGCCGCCCTTTTTCTTTGCTTTTAAAAGCTCAAGCGCATCGTCGTCATAACCGGGAGCGATAATGCCGTCAGAAACTTCTTTTGCAATCAGCTGGGCAGTCGCCTTGTCACAGCGGTCAGACAGGGAGATGAAGTCCCCGAAAGAGCTCATACGGTCAGCTCCGCGGGCACGGGCATACGCACAGGCGAGAGGTGTAAGGGAAATGCTGTCGTCCACGAAGTAGATTTTCTTTAAGGTGTCGGAAAGCGGCTTACCAATTGCCGCTCCAGCGGGGCTTACATGCTTAAAGCTGGTGGCAGCAGGAAGTCCTGTTGCTTCTTTAAGCTCTTTTACCAGCTGCCAGCCGTTCAGGGCATCAAGCAGGTTGATATAACCAGGTTTTCCGTTTACTACCGTAATGGGCAGCTCGCCATCGTCCATGTAGACCCGAGCCGGTTTCTGGTTCGGGTTGCAACCGTATTTGAGTTCAAGTTCCTTCATGCGAGTATACTAGCGGAAAACAGCAACATGAGCAATAAAAAGCAACAGCCCTGCTGTCACACAGGGCTGTCCTCTGGGCGTGCCCCCGCTGGCGCGGGGTCGGGCTTTCCGCAGTTCCGCTGTCGCTCCATACCGCAAGCGGTACGCTTCGCGCTGCTCCTATCCCTCACGCGGAAACCTGTTACTGATTAATCTCCTTCCAGGCATAGCTTGCATCCTCGCTGATATCAAGCTCTTCAATCTCTTTGCAAGGAGTGCCCTTGTAACTGCCATCTACCCACAAATCTCCGAATGTGAAGACTGCCTGTACCCATTCATCTCCATTTTTTTTGCAAAGCACCTTGCTATGGTCAGAAGAATCGCGGAACATGAATGTATCGGATTCATAAGCCTTAAAGTTCTCGTCATTCTCAAAGTACAAGCCGTTGTCAAGGCGCTCCATGGTAAAGCCATCACCAAAGGAACCGGCAATAGCTATTGCCTCTGGTTTGTTTTCTTCCGGTACCTTAACCCACATGACAAGCCATTCTGGCTCCGGCACCGTCCATCCAGCCGGAATGCCGTCGGAGCCGCTTGTCCAGCCTGTCATGCTGGCAGCCTTTACGCTGTGGTTGTATCAGCCGCTAATTTGCACCCGGCTGGTAGGTGTACGGGCTTGTCTCGACCACTCCTTCTACGCCGCCGATTGTAACCGTTCCGCAAGTAGAATGGTATCCTGCGCCTATGCTATTGGGAGCATCAGAGCCGCCCTTCGTGGCAGTTACACTCGTTACGCCTGCAGTAATCGTGATAGTGCCGCAGCTGGCGGCAACGGTGGTACTGTTAGCTACCCCTTCCGAGCCACTACCGATACCAGCAGCCTTATTTCCACCAGTAGCTGTAATGGTTCCGCCAGAGATAGTGATATTGCCACATGAGCCCCCCTCACCGCTTCCGATGCCGGCAGCTCGACTACCACCTACAGCTGTAATTACTCCACCAGATATGGTAATAGTACCACATTCGTTTATAATGCCACCACCAATACCGGCATAACCGTCACTGCCTTCAGCTGTGATAACTCCGCCCTGGATTTCGATGTTACCACAGGGGTGGTTATCTCCTGCGCCAATACCGGCAGCAAAGGAAAAACTTGAAGAACTCATCGCACTGAGCTGACCGTTTCCCTTAATGATAAGCGTCTTTTCCGGAGCAATCCAAATGCCAGGCCAGTAGCATTCATCATCATCTTCCGCACCGCAAACTGCGTTCTCCGAGCCGTCTTTCAGGATGATGGTAGCATCGCCAGGACAAGTGATGCCCGCAAAATTGCCGTATATGTATTCGATGGTCACGCCATCGAGCGTTACCGTAGCTCCGTCTGCAATCTGAATCTTGTAGTCTTGGCTCAGCGTTCCGGTGAGCGTTGTGCCATTAGCAACGATAAGCGTTGTGCCGTCCAGTGCAGAAGCCGGGATGTTCGAGAGGTCGATTGTCGTGCCACTGCTACCGCTAGTTGCATCCTGCACTGTCCAGCCAGATGGAATGCCGTCGGTGTCGCTTGTCCAGCCTGTCATGCTAGCGGCCTTTACGAAGATGCCGCTTGCAGCAACGCCCTCCACCCATCTATCGGTGCAATAGTCTGCTGAAATATCAGTTGCAAGACACTTGATGTACTCAAGGCTTGTACAGTCCTGGAACATACCGTAATAGCAATAATTCGCAAGTGTGGTTGCCGGCAAATCCGGAGCGGTCGTCAGACTGGTACACCCCTGGAACATACCGTTATAGCAGTGTTCTGCTAGTGTGGTTGCGGGCAGAACAGGGGCCGATGTCAGTCCTGTACAGCCATCGAACATAGCAAAGTAGCAGTTTTCTGCTAGTGTGGTTGCTGGCAGTGCAGGAGCGGTCGTCAGACTTGTACAGTCCCGGAACATATACACGTAGCATCGAGATGCAAGTGTTGTTGCAGGCAGAGCTGGGGCTGTCGTCAGACTTGTACAGTCCCGGAACATATTCACGTAGCAGTGCGCTGCAAGTGTTGTTGCAGGCAGAGCTGGAGCACTTGTCAGACCGGTACAACCGTAGAACATATACATGTAGCATCGAGATGCAAGTGTTGTTGCAGGAAGCGCTGGGGCAGCGGTCAACCCGGTACAGTCGGCGAACATAGAGTAGTAGCAGCCTTCTGCAAGTGTTGTTGCAGGCAGGGTAAGCGTCTTAGAAGCATGATTCTTTATATAAGTGTTAGCTTCAAACAGCCCCATAAATGCATAGGTCGTCGTCAGAGAACTTGCGTCGGGATTCCATTGGCTTGCACTGGTGGCTCCTGCTTCAAGCGTGACCAGGCTCATGATGTTGCCGTACACATAGCAGTCTGCCGTGCAGGAAATCTGCATATATGCCGAAAATGTACTTTCTGAGCTTTCCGCATAGAAGCAGACTATGTCCCCTGCCGCAAGAGAAATGTCCTCGCTGTAGGCGGTTAGCGTGCCACCGTTCTTTGTGTATTTGAGTGTCGACCATGGATTTGTGACGCTAATCGTGCCAGCCGCAATTGCTTCAAGGGTAAGCGGGGTGGTTAAAGCGACCGTGTCGCTAGAGCCGCTACCGCCGCCAGATGAAGTCGTGGTGAATGCCGCACTTACCATCACTGCGCTGGCAGGCATCGTAAAGGTGTATTTTGATGTGTCGCTGGTATCCTGCGTTGTGGTTACCGCCGTTTCGCCCGCTGTTACCGTAAGGGTTTCCAGCTGATAGCCGTCTGAGGGCGTTACAGTCAGCGTTACGGTTGCGCCTGCCGCTGCAGTTGTCGTGCTTGCAGCAACCGTGCCGTTTTCAATCGTGCTTGCAATCGTTACCGCATACGTAGTCGCTGAAGCCACTTTAAACGTCGCGCTTACCGTTACATTGCTTTCGGGCATAGTGAAGGTGCCGCCGCTTGTTACGGAGACAGAGGCTCCGGCTGCATCGGTTACAGCGTATGCGTCAAGTTCGTAGTTGTCATCGGGAGTTGCCGTCAGGGCGATAGTTGCGCCAGCGGCTGCGCTTGTCGGAGTTGCGGTTACGGAGCCGTGTTCAATATCAGACGCAATCGTTACGGAATACTTAGTCGGCTCATCATTGTCATCATCATCGTTAGATGAACAGCCGACTGCCACAAATGCCGTCAAAAGGAGCAGGGAGACTAGCAGTACCCCCCCCACCGTTTGTATAGTTGTTTCATAGACAACTCCTTGTAATTGTGGTTTTTGCAGGCACAAGCCCGCATTTTTTATTGATTGTAAGACCAGTTTAAGGAATTTGCAAAGAAAAAGGATAATTTTAACAAAAAAAACGGTGCGGTCTGGCCGGAGCATAAAATGAGGTTCAAACAAAAATTTTTTGTGCATCTGGAGGTCAAAACGAGCTTCAAACAAAAATTTTTTACCCGTCACAGGCTCTCGGCAGGCTTCAAACAAAAAAATTAGAGCCGTTCAGAGCTTTGAACGCCTTTCAATCAAATAGTTTTTACTCGCCCAGACGCCGGGCGTCATTCAAACAAAAATTTTTTGCTTATCCGGGCGTCGGGCACCTTTCAATCAAAAATTCTGTACCAATCCAACGCATGGAACGGACTCCAAACAAACAGATGCGGCTATAAAAAATCGATTATAACAAAACTTTATTACGGTGATGTGTCGTCAGCCCTTACACTAAAAGCATCACAATCAATCAGGAGTACATCGTGAAAAAAGTAAAAACAAACATCCGCATTACCGCTGCGGATACCATTTCCGACACACTGGTGCGGCTTTACAAGACCGCTGTCGAATCTGAGCCGGACGGCACGCTTGCAAAAGACAGTGTACTAGCCGCTATCATCGCTGAGCTAGAGTCGCTTTCAGCGCTCTTGACCACCGCAATCAACCGCGACAAGATTCTCACCTCGCTGGAAGATGCCGACACAACGCGTGACACGCTGATAAGCGAGCTGTTCAAGCTGATTGCAGGCTACAGCGTGATTCCGGTTGCCGCAAAGCAACAGGCTGCACAGAAACTGCTTGCCGTCACCGCAAAGTACACCGGCATTACAAGTTCACGGTATGCCGAGGAGTCTTCGCTGATTGAAAGCCTGCTCGAAGAACTGACCGCGCTCAGCGACCAGTCCGCGCAGCTTGAAGGCGTAGACGAGCTGATTGCCTCGCTGCGTTCTGCCCAAGATGCGTTCAACACCGCAAGCGACGCGGCAACCAGCGCACAAACCAGCAGGACTGATTCTGCCTACGCGCTTAAAAAGCAGCTGATAGCCTTCATCAACACACGCCTTGTGCCCTACATGAACGCTGTCACCCCGCTAGACGCGTACGCCGACATTGCGGCAAAGTACGAAAAGGAGATCGACAACATCAACGAGCTTGCCACAACTAAAACAAGTTCGTCAGATGATTCATCAAGCGCCACGACTACTACTACCGAGGCGTAACGAAAAAAAAGCCAGCCCCGTTCGCAAGGAAAAGTAGCAGGCAAGCTCCCCGGTGATTTTATCTTTTATCAGATAGGTGCGTGTCTGCTTTTCTTTTTCCTCGCGTTCTGCAACACCTTTCAGGAACATCTCAAGTCCAGCAGCGTCATTTCCGACAGAGAAAGACTGAATAAGCAGCAGGTTATCGGGAGACTCAAACAGATGCTCTACAATAAAGTCATCATCGGTAAAAAGCGTGCTATAATCTGCCATTCGCTTTTAAGGCCTCCATCATAATCTGTTTGTCCTTTTTGTGCTCCTCGGTAATCCAAGCCTTGAATTCCGCGCACTCTTTGTCCAGCTCCGTAAAATCAGGCTTGGGCGTATGCAGAATGTAGTTGTAGACATTGTCAGCTTGCTCGCGCTTTTCAAGCATTTCTTTAGTGATACATCTCATAGACCGCCTCCTTGGCTCTAGTATAGCACAGTTTTGCCCATAAAAAATGCCAGCCCCTGCCGGTAAAGGCAAGGACTGGCTCTTTGCTTATGCGCTGTTTGCAGAAACTTCAGCTGCTACTCGGCATCCTGCACTGTCCAGACTTCGGGCGGTTATAACAATAACTCAACGGAGGCGGTCGCTTTTCTGCTTTGCGTCGTTGCTTCTTGCTATGGTCACGGGATGTGAGGGTTACTCTGACAGGTAGAACGCGATGTATTTCACATATTCGCCGTTGAATTGATTAGCACCCGTCAGCAGACCAACCGTCGAGGCGGCACTGCCCGTCCAGGTGACTGTATAAATCATGTTCTCCCAATCTATATCAAATGCCCATCCAGAGCCGAGATTTGCAAAATCCCAACCAGCAAGACCTTGGGGTTTCATCTCAATCTTTGTGAACGCCTTGCCGGTCGGTGCCGTGAAGGTAAAGCCGCCGGATTCGTTCATGTCGAAACTGATGCCATCATGCGTCGGATCTCCGTAACCATGCCACGTGGCATCTATCATGTCGGCATTAGCACTCAGCTTGACGCCCTCCTTCTCATATGACTGGTAGGTGCCCGAGACACGAAGGTCGCTGATGTTCGTAGCGTCCCATACGATGTCGGCCACAGGAACCTCAATGGCCGTAGCCGCAATCTCGCTGTCGGTGTGCGTGTCGTCGGCCTTCACGAAGTACCAAACATATACCTTGCCACTGGCGGTGATGGTCTGAGCCGTGGGCACCGTGGCGCTGAAGCCATCCGTCGAGGTAGGCTTCGTGTTCGTCGTGGTCACTGCATACATCAGCGTGCCGCCGTCGGCCGCACCACCGCTAACCAGCGCCGTGGTCTTGCCAACGCCAACAATCGCCGCACCCGTCGGCGCCGTCGTCACCGTAGCAGCGGGCTTCGCCGACTGCTCGACGGTTACAGCGCAAGTCGCGCTCTTGCCGCCTGCGGTGGCGGTAATCGTCGCGCTTCCTTCGGCGACTGCGGTCACCACGCCTGCTGAATCAACGGTTGCAGCATCGGTGTTGTCGCTCGACCAGGTGACAGTCTTGTCA
>JAILRG010000088.1 GCA_024698325.1 Treponema sp. | reverse complement strand
AGTTCAGAACCTTCTTCGATAAATGAATTTGCGTTAGTTCCTTCTGAACGGAAGAAAGCACCATCAAAGTTTATAAGTTCCCATTTTGTGAAAGGGAATAGGTCATTCGGTTCTTCGCACTGTGGGTATTGTGTATAAGTGCAACCTACTGGATAAGTTGAATTGATGGCAGTAACATCGACAACCTTAATAGACTTAAAAACCTTAAGTCTTGTCACCTGGCTGCCTTCTGCCATTACGCGGATTTCTTCATAGTTCTTGCAGTCTTCTGGAACTTCAATTCCAGTTTCTTTTACGTCTTCAAGATTGTATGGAATCCAACCGTATCCGAAATTTACATAAATTGTCCCTTCTGACGTTTCTAATCTTCGTAAATGTAGTTTTAACATACTTAATTAGCACGTTAATATTTAAAAGGTTAGGTTATCAACCGTTTTTACGGACATAGCCATAAAAAAATGCCCTGCATCTCCACGCGGAAAATGCAGGGCGTTTGTTTCTTACCGTTCTTTTAGTTTGTAAAACGGATGTTCTGCCAGATGGTGCTGAACTTATCCAGGCCTTCGCCAAGATCAGCCTTTAACGTGCAGGACATAGCCTGTTCTGCCGGATACATTGACTTTACCGTCACATATGCATCAGCCTCAAGGTTGACTACGTTCGGATAGCGGAACTCGTCGATAAAGAGCGCATAGTTTTCCGGTCGGTGAATAAAGTTGATGAACTCATTTGCAAGCTCGTAGTGCGGTGCATCCTTTAAGATGACCATGCAGTCCAGCGTTGCCGGGCAGCCTTCTTCGGGAATAAAGAAATCAATCGTCTCATCCCAGCGGCTTTCGTCAACTTCGCCGTAAACGATTTCGGGATAGCCCTGACACAGCCAGAAGTCACCACTTGCAAAGGACTTTCCGAAGCCTTCTGCATCAAACTTAACGATGTTGGGCTTCCATTCATTCTTAACCAGTTCATAGGCGGCATTCAGCTCGCTGTCGTTCAAGCTGTTCATGTCATGCCCCTGCTGAAGCAGAGCGACACCCAGAACCTCACGCATATCATCCATCATGGTTGCGTGGCCCGCAAAACGCTTGTCGGCAAAAATGCTGTAATTGCGCGGATAGTCACCGGAAACCTTTGTCTTGTTCACCATAACGCCTGTTGCAGAAAGTGCATACGGAACAGCGTATTTCATGGTCTTATCAAAATCCATCTTTTCGATAATCTGAGGATTAATCTTTGCGCGGTTAGTCAGCTTAGACTGATCCAGTTCACGAAGCATGCCCTGCCGAAGCATAATTGAAACAAAGTCATTTGAGGGAATGACAATATCGTATCCCTTAGCACCAGCGCGCAGCTTTGCATACATTTCTTCGCATGTAGAATAGCTGTCAAGATTTACTTTGCAGTCAAATTCCTGTTCAAATTTCTTTACAACTTCTTCCGGCGTATAATACGTCCAGTTATACAGATACACAACACGCTCGTTGTTTTTACAGCCAATACATCCGGCTGCAGTAAGAACCAGCGCACAGGCTGTTTTCAAAAAACGCTTCACAGTCGTCTCCTTAATATCAAGAATGAGTGTATCCTAGCACAAATCAAGATGATTGGCAAACGCACGGGAAAAAGAAGCCCAGAAGCCACTGACAGCGGCAGGTACCCGCTGAAGAGCCCTGGCAGGTAGCTTCAGCACTCCCCCTTCCAGAAGCCGCACCAGCCCCCTGCACCCGAGCTACAGCAGAATTCCCGGCAAAAAAAAACGGGGCTGTCCAAAAAGAAAGGACAGCCCCCTACGTCATATGTTGCTTACAGTGTCAGTTCTTTTTAGTCAGTAAAGCGGATTCCCTGCCAGCGTTCGTTGTACAGATCCAGGCCTTCACCCAAATCGTTTTTCAGAACGCAGTTATCCATCTGACTTGCCTCGTACATCGGCTTAGATGTCATGTACTGCTCGGCATCGGGATTTACAAAGCACGGGAAGCGGAATGCATCCAGGAACTTTGCGTATACTTCGGGCCGGTGAATGTAGTTGATAAACTCATTTGCAAGCTCGTAGTGCTTTGCATCTTTTAAGATACACATGCTGTCAAGGTAGGAAGGACCACCCTCTTCAGGAATAAAGAAGTCTATCATCTCGTCCCATTTGTCTTCCGGAACTTCGCCGTACACAACCTCTGCATAGCCCTGGCACAGCCAGAAGTCGCCGCTTGCAAAGGATTTACCAAAGCCTTCCGCGTCAAATTTTACCAGATTCGGCTTCCAGCTGGTATCGATAAGCTTTGTTGCCTCGTCAAGCTGAGCGGTATCCAGACTGTTCACGTCATAGCCCAGGTGAACCAGAGCATCCCCCATAACTTCGCGCATGTCGTCCATCATGGTTGCGTGGCCCGCAAACCGCTTGTCGGCAAAAATGTTCCAGGAGCGCTCATAATCTGCAGGCACCTTTGTCTTGTTTACAGAAATACCGGCTGCACCAAAGTAGTACGGAACTGCATAGCGCATATCCGGATCGTAGGTTGCCTTTTCAAGCACCTTCGGATTGATATGACTGCGGTTTGTCAGCTTTGACTGGTCAAGCTCGCGGAACATTCCCTGAGCTATCATGATTGAAACATAGTCCTGACTCGGAACTACGATATCATAACCCTTTGCACCTGCACGCAATTTTGCGTACATTTCCTCGTTTGATGCATAGCTGTCAACCTTTACCGTGCAGTTAAACTCTTTTTCAAAGTCTGCAAGCACCTCATCAGGCGTGTAATACGTCCAGTTATACAGATAGACAGTCCTGTCTTCTTTCCCATTGCAGGAAACAAGACCCACAAGAGCGGCAGTCATTGCCGCTGCCAGCGCGATTTTAGTGATACACTTCATTGAATGTACCCCTTAAAAATGAAGAATGATTGCGGCGCCCGAAAGACACCGCGAAAAAGCAGCTACCGGCCGCCTTAATGTGCAGAAGCGAAACTCTTTAAGCCTTTGCGAAGCACAAAGGTAATCGCACAGATTGCAAGAATGAGTACGAAAGAAAGAGAATTAATAACAGGACTTACTCCGAAGCGAATCATCGAGTACACATACAGCGGGAGCGTTGTGCTTCCCGGACCGCTTACCAGAGAAGTAATGACATAATCTTCCAGAGACATGGTAACGCTCATCATAAAGCCACTGATGATGCCCGGCATAATCGCAGGAATAATCACGAGGAAGAGCGTCTGCCGCTCGTTTGCCCCCAGGTCGTGGCTCGCCTCGATAATCGAATAGTCAAATTCATCAATACGGGCGCTTACCATCAGGTACACGAACGGAAGGCAGAAGGTCGTATGCGCAATAAAAATCGTCGTAAGTCCCAGTGACATCTTAATGCCGCTGAAGAAAATCAGCAGGGAAACGCCCATAATGACTTCCGGCAGAACCATCGGCAAAAAGCTGATGGACTGAATGTACTGCTTTCCGAAAAAGCGGTACCAGGTAATGCCGATGGCAGCGAGCGTTCCGAGTATCGTAGCGACAATTGACGAAAGCACTGCCACCACAAGACTGTTCCAAAGAGACTGCCACAGCGGGCCGCTCTGAAACAGCAGTTTTTCATACCAGACGAACGAAAAGCCGGTAAACGTCGTATCCTTGGAGCCGTTAAACGAATAGAACGTAATAACGAACAGCGGAATAAACAGAAACAAAAGAGAAAGCGCAAGCACAGTCTTAGAAAAACTGATGCGCGGCTCCAGATGCAGCCAGCGGCGCTTTGCATGACGAGCAGGCTCGCTCGGCTTACGGCGCTTTGTAACAAATGGCTTTAAGGGATTAAACTTCAGTCTCATTGTGCGCCTCCTGCTGAAAGCTGGCCTTTGCTTACGCTGTCCGCAGCCAGAAGCGGTGTGTTGGTATTCGCCGCGACATCTTCTTTCGTGGAAACCTTCTTCAGGCTTGCTTCTTTTTTGCCAGACGTAATCATCCAGAGAATTGCCGCCATGGAAACAAGCGTAATCACCAGACTGAACGCGGACGCAAGCGGCCAGTTGCGCACTTTCTGCACCTGGTCAACGATGATGTTTCCGAGCATGTAGCTGTCCTTGCCACCAACCAGCTGCGGCACCGTGTACGAGCCGAAAATCGGAATGAACGTAAAAATCAGCGCGCTTATGATGCCGCTCTTAATGCCAGGAATAAGCACTTTGAACATGGACTGCGGTTTAGTGGCGCCCAAATCCCGTGCCGCCTCCAGCAGGCTGAAATCAAAACGGTCAACCGCTGTAAACACCGGCAAAATGGCATACGGAAGGTACATGTAAATACTTACCAGAATGACCGCACCCTTGGTAAACATGAACTTATGCGGCACAAAAGCCTCGCCGCCCGCTATGCCGAGCGTATGGCCGATATTCCAGCACAGGCGCAGGAGCGAGTTTAAAAGACCGTTATCGCCCAGAATCGTAATCCACGCAAATATGCGGATAAGGCTGTTCGTTAAAAACGGAATCACAACGAGAATCAAAAGCAGAGTCTGATGCCGGCTCCGAGCCATCGCGTAACCGCACGGAAGCGCAATCACAAGGGAGATGGCGGTAGAAATCAGGGCAATCCAAAGCGTACGCAGGAAAATCATGCCGTAGGCAGGATCGAGCATCTGGCGGTATGCCTTCATGCTGAACTCATGCACAACACCACCGTACACATCACGTTTCATAAACGAGTATGCAACGATAATCACAATCGGCACAATAAAGAACAGCGTAAACCACAAGCCCATCGGCCATGCATAGACGGGACCGGGATTCAGCTTCTTATACTGCGATTCGTGTGCGCGGCCTGCAAGTGAAAGGAGCGGACTTTTGTGCCCCTTTTCCGCGCCAGGTTTCTGACCGCTCATTTATGGATGTCCTCTACAATATAGCCGTCATTCGCCGCCCAGGAGATGTACACAGTGTCTTTCCATGCAATCTCAGGCCCGTCGTCCAGATAATTAGTGTGCTGCTTGAACACTTTTACAATCGTGCCGTTTTCAAGCCGCACATAGAACTTTGACTGGAAGCCCGTGTAAATCGGCTCCTCAACTACGCCCTTAAAGACATTAATGTCCTTACGGCCGGCAAATTTCGGCTCTTCAAGCGTAATCCGGATTTTTTCCGGACGGATTGTAAAGGCAACCTTCTGCCCCTCATCGGTATGCTCATAGTCGGTTACCAGGATATTCTTGTCTTCTTCGCGCGTGGCGGCAGTTTCGCCTGTAAGCTGAGCCTGCATGCCAAGAGCCGGCGTGTTCAGCGTCACATTGTAGTCGGCGGTGCCAGGAAGCGGGTCTTCGCACTTAACGACAGTGCTTTCAAACAGGTTTGTCTCGCCAATAAACTGCGCGACAAATTGCGTAGCCGGGCTCTCGTAAATTTCAAACGGCGTGCCTACCTGCAGGACATGGCCTGAGTTCATAACGGCAATGCGGTCGCTTACTGCAAGCGCTTCGCTCTGGTCATGCGTAACATAGATGAACGTGATGCCGATTTTGTCGTGCAACGCGTCGAGGTCAATAAGCAGGTTTGCGCGAAGCTTTGCGTCCAGAGCAGAAAGCGGCTCGTCAAGCAGAAGCACCTTCGGCTCGTTTATAAGCGCGCGGGCGATGGCAACACGCTGGCGCTGACCGCCGGAAAGCTGATTTGGCTTTTTAAACATGTGCTGGTCAAGCTGCACAAGATGCAGATAATGGCGCACTTTCTCGTCAATCGTCGCTTTATCGAGCTTTTTCAGCCTGAGCGGGAACGCAACATTTTCGTACACGCTCAAATGGGGGAACAGCGCATAATTCTGGAACACCGTGTTCGACTGGCGCTTATTCGGCTGCAGCGGAATGATGTTCTGATCATCAAACAGCACAACGCCGTCATCAGGAAACTCAAACCCCGCAATAATACGCAGCAAGGTTGTCTTGCCACACCCAGAAGGCCCGAGCAGCGAAAAAAACTCGCCCGGTTTAATAACAAAGTTGATGTCATCCAGCGCAACAAAGTCACCAAAGCGCTTGGAAACATGGTCAATCGTCACCTGACTTCCGTTCAATACCGTATACCTCTAACGTACATACTAAAAGCGCTTTTCCCGGCTAAAGCGGCAAAAGCAAAATGTCATAGATTATATAATATGGGACTTATACACAAAAGCGTCAATTAGTTTACGAAATTTTTGCTCAAAAAAAAAGGCCGGGCGATTACAGCCGGGCCGATATTTCAGTCTGATTCTGCGCGGGAGTGATTTTTACCATCCGAGACGACTTCGCCAAACCGCCAGAGAGCGCAGCCCGTCTGAAATGCATAGCAGGAAACGCTTTTATCCCGGCTGTAAGCAGAAAACAGCGCCATCTGGGTGCCGCCATGCGCGACAATCACCGTAACAGACGGAGAGACAGCGTGCTGCTTTTGAATGACGTTCCAGAAAGCTGCTCTCGTGCGGGAAGAAAACTCACGGGCGCTTTCACCCCTGCTGTTTTCACCGGCAGGACAGGGAGCGGAACTTTCCAGCCCCTGCACAGCTCCTTCGTCAACGAAAGCCTGATAAGATGCGGCAGTTTGCGGCGAAGAAAGTAGCTCGGAAGCCGTCTTTCCCTCAAACAGGCCAAAGTCCATTTCCCGAAAATCCGGCACGATGCACAGCTCCGCTTCTGGAAACAGGATTTTCGCCGTCTGAAGACAGCGCTTCATGGGAGAAACGTACACAACCGCAGGATGCAGCAGCTGCTCCCTGATGCACTCGGGATACAAAGCCACCTCTGCCGCATACGCCTCTTTTGAGGCCTGCGCCTGCCCTACCCCATCCGCATGCAGTTCCTCATCCGTTCCGGCGCCAGCATACCGTCTTAAAAGATTGGAAGGTACCGCACCATGGCGAAAACACAGGACAAAACGGTGCGGCTCTGCAAGGGAAGCCTGCACATCGCCTTTTATGACGCGCGGGATTCCTGCCAGCAGAAAGACCACGCTGTCGGCAAGCGAGGCAAGCGCAATGTTAAGGCGCCCGTTTTCCTCCCGCTTTCTGCGCTCCTCTGCCTCCAGCGGGATAATGCCCCAGCCCATTTCCGTCGCAATTACCACAGGAAATGCCGAAAGCCGCGCACAGACAGCAGAAAGCACCGGTGCCAAAACAGCGTCTTTATCCAGCGCAGCCTGCCTTTCCGCAGCAAAAGCCCGGGCATCGGCTTCAGTCACAACGGCAATATCGCCGGCGCTTACCTTCAAAGTAGCTGCATATTCGAGGCGACCGCTGTGCTCGCCTCCCAGGACTAAAATCATATACCGCCGCCTATTTGTCCAGAATCGTAATCTCTACGCGGCGGTTTTTTGCCTTTCCAGCCTCAGTGCTGTTCGGTGCTATGGGAATGCGTGCGCCAAAGCCCTGCGTAAAAATGTGATAGGAGTCGCGCACGCCAAGCTGCACCAGAAAGTCTGCTACCGCGCCGGCGCGCTCTTCGCTTAACGCCTGCCGGGCTTTTTCGGTGCCGGCCATGGCGGTGTGTCCGCTTACCAGCAGGTCGTTATCAGGATACATGGCGATTATTGCTGAAAGCTTTTTGAGTTTTTCTTTCTCTGAGGAAAGCAGCACGGCAGAGTCAGCCTCAAACTGAATGTTCTCGATGGAAAGCGTCAGGCCTTTTTCACTCTTTTTGACTTCTACGTTTTCCAGCCCCAGCTCCTGAACTTTCTGCTGTGCTTCGCGAACAGCCTCTTCCGTTGCCGTCCGCACAAATTCCGTCACTTCTTCGCGCGTAGTACCGCTAAAATCATACGTGTTTCCCAGAGCCGTCTCAATCACAATCCGAAATGACTCTTCCGCGTGATCAATCATGCCCTTGTCGTTATCCCACCAGATCAGGCGGTGAGAATAGCCCATTGTTGCGACAGGATAATCTCCCTGCGGGCGGGAAGGCACGGGACTTTCATAATACAAGTTGTACTTACAGCTGATAACCTGAAATGTTTTTTTTGCATGCGATGAGTCAGCTCCCTCTCCCTCTTCATCACGAACGTACTCGTATTCTGCGGTAAACGGCACCTTGTAGGGCTTTGCAATACCAAAGGTACGCCGTAAATCCTGCGCCTCGTAGCCGGCTGCCGTCCAGGTATCTCCGGGACTAACAGGTTTTTCACTGAACACAGGAACGTCCCTCACAACCGGCATAAAATAATCGTCAGAAATGTCGTAGTTGCCAAGTGAATCGCGCCAGTATGCGCTTTTAAACTCTTCACCCCAGGAAAAATTTTCCGAAACACGGCTTGTAGAGCTTTCGCTCGTCATAAAGGTGCCGGTATAATGCCCGCGACCGGCCTCGTCCACATCGTCAACATGCAGCGTCACGCGGTTTACAATCGTCGCATGATGATTAAGGCGGCCATTGTATTTTACGTCTTCCTGCACGGTTCCTAAAATGCGCAGGTTGTCGTCCTTTTTATACTTAAAGCGAAGAGTCACCGGCTGTGCAAAAAGCGGCATTGTTACCGCACAAAAAGTAAGCGCGGCAAAAAACAGGCAAAGTCTTTTCATAGCATACCTCTTGGGATAGAATGAGCCTTATCTACGTCTATTTTCGGAAGGAGGGGCCTGAATTGTTAGAAAAACTAGCCGACATCGCTTCTTTTACGCTCAAGCAGGGCGCGCTTTCTGTCTGTGCCGCAGTCCTGCTTTTGTGCCTGCTCGTACTGACAGCATTTTTTGCAGGCAGGCTTTCTCTTTTCGGCCGCATGCGCACTGCCAGAAAAGACGCCGTCAAACGAAGCCGCGCGGTGCTTGGCGGGCAGGCAGCAGAACAAGTCGCCCCGTTTTTGCCAGGATTTCCGTGCAATCCTGCTGACGCGCGTTTTATCGGTAAGCCGATTGATTTCATTGCCTTTCCAGGCGCCGCCGACGGAAGCAGCATAGACGAAGTTCTCTTGATAGAAGTAAAAACCGGCGGGTCTCAGCTTTCAAGCCGGGAGCGGGAAATAAAGCGCGCCGTAGAAGCCGGGCGCGTGCGCTATGTGGTATATAGGGCAGACCAGCCTTAGGGGTGAGTTTTACAGCAGCGCTCTTTATAAGGCAGAGCCGGAAGAAGCGGCAAGCGCCGCCTTTATTTGCTTATACGAAAAACCGCTTGCAAGAAGAGACTGCATAAGCTTGTCGCCTGTTTTTCCTGCGCGAAGAGCCTTTTCAAGGGCGCGTTCACAGAGTTCGTCCTCACTATGCTCCTCAAAATATGCATCCAGCGCTTCTTTAGCAGTTTCGCGACCGACACCGCGCGCCAAAAGTTCCGAAAGAAGACGAGTTCTTCCCTGCGCTTTTCCCAACAGATGCGTTCTAAGCCAGCTTTCGGCAAAGCGCGCGTCACTTAAGTATCTGCGCCCTTCAAGGTAGTCGAGCGCCGCATTCACAGCATCCTTATCCATTCCTTTCTGCAAAAGCTTTGTATAGAGCCCTGAACGGCTGTGTTCTGCCCGGCACAAGTATTCGTACGCTTTTTGCTCTGCCGCAAACGCAAGCCCCGCCTGCACGAGCTCTGCAGCTTCCTCATCAGTAAAATCAGTGCCCGCAACAACCCGCTCCGGCGAAAGAGTCATCAAATAGACAAAACGCATAAAAAAAACAGGTGCAGTGTCGGACTCGATTTTCACGCAATCCGAACTGACCTGTTCCATCGAAATGATATGCATTCGATATAAAAAGCTTCGCTTAGCGCTTGCTGAACTGGAAGCGGCGGCGTGCACCACGCTGACCGTACTTCTTGCGTTCAACCATGCGGCTGTCGCGAGTAAGATAACCGTTTGCCTTGAGTGAAGTGCGGCTGTCGGGATCTACCTGCAGAAGAGCGCGGCTCAGACCGTGCAGACATGCAGAAGCCTGACCATTCAGACCACCACCGATAACGTTGATAAGGATATCGTATTTGTTCTCGTTGCTGGTTACGAGGAGCGGCTGATGTACGATGCGCACCTGCTCGGGTGTATCAAAGTACTCTGCAACATCTTTACCGTTTACAACGATTTTACCAGTTCCCTCACGCAGATATACGCGAGCGGTAGCTGTCTTTCTTCTTCCTGTTCCAATAGCAATGTTTTTTACCATGATTGACCTCTATTATCCTTACACTTCAAGCGGCTGCGGATTCTGAGCAGTGTGCGGATGCTCTGCACCTGCGTAGACTTTGAGATTGCCCATCAGAGCGCGACCAAGGCGTCCGTTCGGCAACATTCCGTTGATAGTAATCTTGAGCGGCTCAGTCGGTTTCTTCTCGATGAGCTTAGCGAATGAGTAGCTGCGAAGACCGCGAACAAAGCCTGTATAGTGGCGATACAGCTTGTCTTCTTCTTTGTTGCCAGTAACAGCAACTTTATCAGCGTTGATGATAACTACGTAGTCACCCATGTTCTGGTTCGGTGTAAATGTAGCCTTGTTCTTTCCGCGCAGCACAGAAGCTGCCTTTGCTGCAACGCGTCCGAGCGGCTTACCAGCTGCATCGATAACGTACCAGTTGCGTTTCTGTTCGTAATCTTTAACGAAAATGGTTTTCATGTATATACCTTTGTATAAAAAAGTTTATATGCGCTTCTAACTAGCATCGAAAGAAACACATAACCGCTGGCGATGAGCAGTCGCCTGCGCATATACGGGGACTGTAAATATACAGTTTTTAACAAGTATGGTCAATAAATTTGATGTACCAAAAAGCAATATCAGTCAGCTTTTTTTGAAGCCTGTTCCTCTGCCTGACGGGCAAGCTCTTCCTTTTTGGCTTCTTTCTTGTCCTTAATGTCTGCGTACCCGATAAAAAAAGCTATCAGACCGATGAACGCAGATGCCACGGGAGCCGCACCTTTCAGAAAAGAAATGATGTCAGTACCCCAGTTCAGGCAAGAAGGCAGGCAGGCTACAACGGTAAAGCCGATTAAAAGGATTCCAGAAATAATTGCAAACATATACTTCTCCACTCAATTGAATAATCACCCACAGGGCTTTTATTTATCTTTACACACTTTTTCGTCTTTTGCAATATCGCAGGCACGACACCCAGAAACCCGGCGCAGTCATTGCGGCGAATCTGCCAAAATGGTACACTTGCCCGCATGCTACAAAGTCACCTTTTTCGACGGGCGCTTAAAACAACAACCCCTGTTTTTTTTGGATACATTGCAATCGGTATTCCATTTGGCCTGATGCTTGTAAATGCCGGATACTCCTGGTGGCTAGCTCCCTTGATGAGCATGATTATGTATGCCGGAGCCGGTGAATATATCGCGGTAGGACTGTTTGCGGCAGGAACATCGCTTTCCACGATTCTTGTCGCAGAACTGCTGATAAACGTACGGCACATTGTGTACGGCCTGTCACTCATTTCAAAATTCAAGGACACAGGCCGCTGGAAGCCATTCCTTATTTTTGCGCTGACAGACGAAACATACGCCCTGCTGACCTGCTGCACCATTCCGCAGGAGGCCCCGAAAGGCGCGTATCTGGGCACAATCGCCCTGCTAGACTACCTGTACTGGATTGCAGGCAGCACCATAGGCGCAATTGCAGGAACGGTCATTCCATTCAGCTTTGCAGGCGTCGATTTTGCACTTACAGCGCTTTTTGCAGTCATGCTTATAAATCAGATTCGCGCAAGTCATGATGTCATACCGCCGGTCATAGGCTGCTGCACCACGGCAGGCGCCATCATCCTCTCAAGCTTTGGTCTTCTTCCATCAGAGCATATCCTCATCATCGCGCTCGCGCTGGGGCTTTCCGCCATCGTACTTTTCCGCGGCCGAAACTTTATGAAATCCCGCACAGGAGGTGCAAAATGAGGCTGACAGTACTGGCCGCGCTCCTTGCAACATTCGCAAGCGGCATCATCATTTTCCTGCTGAGAGCTTTTCCGTTTCTGCTTTTCAGCAAGAGAGAGCCGCCCGCATTCATCAATTTTATCGAAAAATACATTCCCTCGATGGTTATCGCAAGCCTGCTTGTCTACTGTCTTAAAGACGTGCAGATAACGGCCTTTCCGTTCGGCATTCCGTCTGCAGCAGCCCTCGCCTGCACCATCATCCTGCACCTGTGGAAAAACAATGCCATGCTGAGCATATTCGGAAGCACCGCTATATATATGATTTTGAATTATTTTCTCTAAAAACAGATAAAAACTGCTGCTTGCCGCCAATATAGTATGTGGAGGTTATATGCAGCAATACGAAATAATACAGCACGTCGCAAGAAACGTATTCAAGCTCGAAGCCCTGCATCCCTGGCAGGAGATTGCCGTCCAAAACACTCTGGACGGGTTCAGCCAGATAATCCTGCTTCCAACAGGATACGGCAAGTCGCTCTGCTTCCTGGTACCATCCGCAATACTTGACGGACTGACGCTCATCGTCTATCCGCTTTTGGCACTAATGACAGACCAGAAGCGCAAGATGGACTATTACGGACTTCCAGCAGCAGAATTACGAGGCGGCCAGACAATCGAGGAGCGGCAGCAGATTTTCGCCGCTGCCAGAAGCGGCAGGATAAAGCTCCTCATCACAAACCCCGAAGTCCTCACGCTTCCACAGATACAGCAGGAACTTTCGCAATGCCGCATTTCGCACATAGCCGTTGACGAGGCGCACTGTGTCTGCGAGTGGGGCGAAAGCTTCCGTCCTGCCTATCTGGAGCTAGGCCTCATCATCAAAAAGCTGAACATACCGCGGGTAACAGCATTAACCGCAACCGCAAGCCCCGCTGTACTGCGCCGAATCAAGGAACTCATTTTTGCGCCAGCAAATCCCGAGACTGAGGCGACAGACAGCATCCGCATAGTCAAAGGAAGTCTTGACCGCAAAAATCTTCGGTATAAAGTCGTGTATGCTTCAGCAAAAACACAAGCACTCATAAAACTCGCGCTTACCGAAGAGAAGCCCGCCTGCGTATTTTGCAGCACCAGGAGCTGCGCGGAAGACTATGCGCGGACGCTGCAAATGTACTTTTCCTCGCTAGAGACGGCACATCCGATTCCTGTTAAATTCTACCATGCGGGCTTGTCTAAAGAAGAAAGACAGGCCGTCGAGCAATGGTTCTACAATAGCACGGACGGCATTCTCTGCTGTACAAACGCATACGGCATGGGCGTCGACAAACAGAACATCCGCACCTGCATTCACGCTGACAGTCCGCAGAAACTCGCATTTTTTATTCAGGAAGCAGGACGCGCCGGGCGGGACAAAATGAGCGCAACATCAATACTCATCTGGAACCGCAAGGACAGGCACAAAAGCCATGAGCTGACAGGCTATGCGCTTACGCCCACATGCCGGCGGCAGTACCTGCTAGATTATCTCGATGGAGAAAAAACAAGCTGCAGCGGATGTGATGTATGCTCACTCCGGGCTGAGGGAAAAACCGTACCCACACGCGCGGAAGACGGTTCAAGAATCATGGCATGGATCAGGCATAACAGAAGGGCATTTTCAGAAGACGAGGCCATTCAGCTTTTGAAAGATGAATGCAACGCAGCCGACAGGCCCCTTTTGAAGCGGAATGTCTGGGAAGCGTCTGACGTGCAGCAGGCACTAACACTGCTGCGGGAAGAAAGGCTTTTAAGTACGTCAAAAAAGAAGCTTGACTGCAAAAGGAAGAAGCTTATTCACCTTCGGCGCCGGCACCGTCATCTGCTCCACCGCTTCCGGAATCGCTGTCAGAAGCTGGCTCTGGCGCTGGAGCGGCTGCAACGGATTTTTTAACAGGCGCAGACTTGTTCTTCTTCCGGTACCTCGCGACAAAGCATACAAAATCAAGATACAGGAATACGATTATCGCCGTCATAATGACCGTTTTGTTAAAAAGGACAGCTTTTATTACAGGAATCAGCTCATTCATACATTCTATGTATCGGCACCGCAGCTGTTTTTCATCACTTATTGAAGAAAGAATCTAATCACTGTAGAATTGAGGAATGAAAAAAGCACTTTCAGATATTATACAGGATTTTGAATATACATCAGTTCTTTCCGATGGAATAACTCCTTCAGAAAACGGCGCAAACCCGGACATAACGGCGCTTGCATTTGATTCCCGCGACGTAACGGCAGGCACACTGTTCTTTGCCCTGCCCGGCACGCACACAACCGGAAACACATTCATTCCGCAGGCAATCAAGGCCGGCGCTGCAGCAGTTATTTTTCAGGACAGCTTCTCGCCGGAACTGCAGCAGCAGATTGCCGAGGCTATGGCGGCAACAAACGCATCCGTCCCGCTGATTAAAGTCTCCAGCAGCAGATACGTTATGGCTCCGGTTGCAGCGGCATTTTATGACAATCCCTCAAAAAAGCTTGTCGTCATCGGCGTTACAGGCACGGAAGGAAAAAGCTCCACGGTATCTTTCATCTGGCAGCTGCTCCGTCTCTGCGGAAAAAAAGCAGGATTCATCTCTACCGTTCAGTACTCGCTGGGCGGAGAAGCTATCGCAAACCCGCAGCACCAGACCACCCCGGAAGCGCCGATTATCCAGCACCATCTGGCAGAAATGGTACAGGCTGGCTGTGAATACGCCGTCGTCGAGTCATCTTCACACGGACTTTCAGAAAAGACGAACCGAACCGGCTGCCTCGACTACGACTGCGCAGTCTTCATGAATGTTACACTGGAGCACCTTGAATTCCACAAGACGTTCGAGCAGTACCGGGATGACAAAGCAAACCTCTTCCGCAAGCTCGACCAGAACGACCACAAAAAAGTGATTAACGGCACCGAAAAGACAATTCCGTCATTCGGCATCGTTAACCTGGAAGACGAAAGCGCGCCTTATTTTATCCACGCAACAACAAAACCCGTCCTGGGCTTTACGACAGAGGGCAAGGCCGGAAAGAGCGCCGGTGAGCTGACAACAGAAGCCGCTGCGCTGCCGCCAATTCCGGACGGCATCCCATACCTTGTCGCAAGAAACATCGCAAGCGCCCGCTTCGGTCTTACTTTCAGCATTGTAGAGCCAAATGTCGTAGACAAAAATTCACGGCCGGTAAGCACCCCCGTCATTCACATCAAATCCTCGCTTCCCGGCGCATTTAATGCATACAACATCATGGCTGCAATGATTGCCGTTTCGCGCCTGACAGATACGCCGCTTCCGAAACTGGCAGACCTCGTTCCAAACCTGCAGCCGGTAAAAGGCCGCATGACAGTCATCGACAAAGGGCAGCCTTTCGAACTGATTGTAGACTACGCTCACACACCGTCATCCTTTGAGACAATTTTCCCGCCGATCCGCAGACGATGCAAGGGAAAGATGATTGCCGTATTCGGCTCTGGCGGAGAACGCGACACTGAAAAACGCCCGCTGCAAGGCAGCATTGCAGCCCGCTTTTGCGAGACACTCATACTGACAGACGAAGACCCCCGCGGCGAGGATTCTGTCGCGCTGCTCTCACAAATTGCAGAAGGTGCAGAAAAAGCAGGCAAGCATATGAACGAAGACATGTTCATCACGCCGGACCGGCCGACAGCTGTCAGACAGGCGCTGAATATGGCAAAAAAGGATGATATTGTCCTGCTTCTGGGAAAATCCCACGAAAACAGCATCATTTACAAAGACCACATACGGCCCTATGACGAAATAAGCGAAGCAGAAACAGCTTTGGAAGAAATGGGGTATAAATAAACAGAACGGGCTGCACTTCAATTCTCGAAGTACAGCCCGTTTTTTTGCCAAGCTAAATCAAAACAAGACTTTAAGCGCGATATGCTTCCAGCCGTTTTACGCGGCAGGGATGCTGCATGCGAAGAATCGCGTGTTTTTCAATCTGACGGATACGCTCTTTTGTCAGCTGACAGACGTCCCCAACCTCTTTTAAAGACATCGGCTTTCCACCGCCCAGGCCATAGCGCAGGCGAAGCACTTTCTGCTCATTCGGCTTCAGGCTGCCCAATGTATCATCGATATCCTTATGCATTGCATTTTCGATGGCAGACTGCTCAGGAGATGCATACCGAGTATCCTCAAGCACGTCACCAACCTCTGCAGCGCTGTTGTCAATTCCCTGAACAGGAGCGTCAAGACTCATCATATTCTGAGAGATTTCCAGCAGCTCCCGGACGTGAGAAGCATCCATGTTCAGCATTTCTGCAACTTCACGAATTTCCTGCTCCTCGGTTTTCTTTCCAGCGACAGATTTTTTTGCATGCTCAATCTGAACCAGCTCATTTGCGCGGTTCAGCGGCAATCTGATAGGACGGCTTTTCTCGCAGATTGCCTTTAAGACAGCCTGACGAATCCACCAGACTGCATACGAAATAAAGTGATAGCCTTTAGACACATCAAATCTGTCTATTGCATTCAAAAGGCCGATATTTCCCTCGCTGATTAAATCAATCAAGTCAAGGCCGTGATTCTGATATTTCTTTGCAACGTTTACGACAAAACGGAGATTTGCTTTAACTATTTTTTCCTTGGCGGCTTTATCGCCAGCCGCCGCTTTTACGGCAAGCTCTGCTTCTTCCTCGCGAGACATCAGCGGAATAGCATTAATCTCACGCAGATACATTGAAAGGACTTCATTATCATTCGTCATAGTTTTGTCGCTCCTTGCCTTTAATAAAGCAAGATTCGTGCCAATTTTATTGACAGCATGGATTTTCATCTTTCTTTGAGTGATAATCTGGCATTATTTGCGTCAACCGCATGGAAAAACACAGCTTTTCTTACAGCACACAAAACAAGATGTGTAATTTTGACACAGCGAAACCTCTTCACCCAAAAAGAGTAGCACTTTGACACAATTTCTTTGATTACATTTTTTTATTGACGATTCAGTGTCAAAATGACTATATTCTAGTCATAGACAGGCTAACATCTGTCTTTTACACATTATTGGAGGCTTTTATATGAAACTTAAACCGCTTGCCGACCGTGTTTTACTCAAACAGGCAAAGGCTGAAACTAAAACTGCCAGCGGAATCATCATTCCGGAAACCGCACAGGAAAAAACTCAGGAAGCTGTTGTTGAAGCTGTGGGGCCAGGAACAGAAAAAGATAAGATTACTGTAGCTGTCGGAGACCGCGTCATGTATGACAAATATGCCGGCACTCAGATTAAGATGGACGGCGAAGACTACCTTATCGTAAAGATGAGCGACATCATTGCCGTAATCGAGAAATAAGCATCCGAAAGCACACCTCAAAAAGCAAGGCTTTTTGAGGTTTTTTTATTTACTGAGGATAGTCCTTAAAAGACGAGCATCTGCATTCGCAGGATTAAGCGCAAGGCTGTAATCGAGGGAAAGACGAGCAGCAGAGATATCATGAGCCGCCGCCTGCAGAACGGCAGTCCGGTATAAAATCAGCGACTTTGTATAATTATCCCGGCAACGGCCGGCAGCCTGTCCGTACAATTCAAGCGCACGCTGGCTTTCTCCGGTACTGCTGCATATAACAGCGAGATTTGCCGCAGAAGCAACCTCCGCGCGGGCTTCGCTGCCAGCTTCATAAAGGACATATTCATACAGGCGGCGTGCGGCAGCAACATTCTTATCCAGCAGGGCAAAATATGCCGCCGTCTCCCCTTCCCAGACATCCATAGCATGAACATGCTGTGCGGCCCGGTCGCCAAACGCCGCATACAACACAGCCACAGGAATTACAGGAGAGGGAATCCGCTTTTCGCCGCCAAACACATCTGTCTGTATAATCTCTTCCGGAATCGACAGGGAATCAGCAGAAAGTCCGTATCGGGCATCAAGGTAATTCTCGAACAACGACCGCGCCTCATCCTGCCGCCCCTGCATCAACAGCTCGTGAACTGCAAGCTGAACAAGCCGCGGCGGATACAGATTTCGCGACAGCTCATTTGCCTCAAGCTGCTTCCAGATATAGGCAAGCCTTGACGTAGCAACCATATCCGAGAGCGAAGCCATCTCGAGCACGGCGTGACTGGCAAGCAGGCTGTCATCAACAGACTCTCCGCGGGAATGGAGCGCTTCAATTGCCACCGACATACGATGGAGCGCATCGCTCACGAGCATTTTCGGACGTGCATCATAATCAGCCATGCGTTTTGTGCGCAGCGCTGTCTTTCGAAGCGTTTCTTCCAAATCCGTACGTTCCGGCTCCTTAGTCTGCTCAAACGCAAGGTTTGCATAGGTTACAAGAGCTGGAACATTATCAGGAAACGTAGTAACGGCCGTCAGAATCAAATCATACGCGCGCTTATAATCCTCGTGCATCCATGACCACAAGGCGCTGTTAACGAAAAGCTCACAGGGAATCTCCGGGATTATACGGTGCAGCCAGGCATTTATCTGCGGCGCCCTGAGGTTTTCCGCGCTTTCAGCATCGCCGAGCTTGATATACGCATCAGAGGCAAGCGCCGTCATCTGCGGAACATACGTTCCTGTAGCCGGAACAGAAAGCGCATTCAGACAGGCGCCGTAATTTCCGGCATCATACTGCACAAGCCCCCAGAAATACGCACTTTCAGCTCCCTGTATTTTTGCAGGCTGCAATGTCGAAGCGGCCACATAGTTACCTACTGCAAGATACACAACGGCACTATCCCGAAGCCAGTGATCATCTCCGGTGCCGTTATACGCGTCTATGTACACCGGAACAAGCGTATCCTGCAGAAATACAGAAACACCCTGCTCCGGCCCCGCCGACTGCTTTTTCAGCATTGCCTCGGAATACAGAGACCCGTACGCAGAGCCCCGCAGGCTTGCGGAAACAGAAAGCGCGTCATCAATACGATTCTGGCGGAGGAGAAAATGAGCATATACTGCGGATAGTTCAAGATTATCACGAAGAGCTTTGCGGGCGCGCTGCAGAACTGCCTCTGCGCGGGTAACATCCCCTAAAAGTATGTAACGCCGGTAGACCCCTATCCGGGAATTCACACTGAAAGCATGTTTTTCAGCCTTTTTGAGCAAGGCAACGGCATCTTCCGGCTGTCCGGTCTTTATATATTCATCAACGGATTTTAACTGGACGGCAAGGTCCCTGCCGTCATGACGGGAAGAACACGCTGAGAACAGCGTGCCTGCCAGCAGAAGAAGAACGGCACGAAACCTCATAGGCTAAGCCTGTTTTTCTAAGTCTTTTCGGATTGCGTCAAGAACCGCATTTACAAACTTGAATGCATCATCCTGACCGTATTCTTTTGCGATATCGATGGCTTCGTCGATAATAATTGTCGGCGGTATATCCTTTTGATACAGGAGCGCATACACGCTCATGCGGAGTACCGCGATAGAAACCTTATTAACGCGGCCAAATTCCCATCCATTCAGATGAGCGGTAATCAGGCGGTCGATTTCCTCTTTATGCTCCGCAGTTCCAGCAATCAGAAAACGTGCAAAAGCACCGCTATCCTCATCGACAGGTTCTGCAGTCTTCTCGTTCTCTGCCCATGAAAGCGTAAGCACATCATCCAGACGCGCCCCGCCTACATCCCAGGAATACAAGCCCTGGAATGCCAGTACTCTACCTTTTCTTCGTGACACAGTGCAATCCTTACCAATTAAGCAGTTTCAATAGCGCATCGCCAGTCTTCTTACGATCGACATTCTGCGGCGTATCCAGTTCTTTTGTTATATCCTGTACTGCAACCAGCAGCGCCTGCTGCTGTTTCTGCTGCGTAAGATTCTGTTTAATATAATCATAGACGGTAACAGTTGTGTCAGGCTGAACAATATCGCTCAAGCCGAGCATTTTTGCGGCATATTTTTCCCGAACAGCATAGAACTGGAAGTTTTCGTCCGTAGTGTTCAGATTTGAAATATAGCCAACATCACGGGTAAACAATTCAATCAGTTCCTGATATGAAATGCCAAGCTGCTGTGCATTCAGCGTTGATTTATTTACCAGAAGGTCGCCGCCCTGAAAATCACCACCAGCCTTAATCTTCGACTTAATACCGTCATACGTAATCTTTTTATCTTTCAAGTCCTGCAGCATCTTGTTCGCTGTAGAACGAGCGTTTTCCTCATCCTTTCCTTTCGGAACAATGACAAGGAACATTTTTAACATGTCGGGCTGAACGAAAGATGCTTTGTTCATCTCGAAGAACGTGCGGATTTCGGTATCGGTCGGTGCAACCTGCTGAATCTCGCTCTGTTTCTGCTGCAGCACATACTGCTGGGCAAGCAGCTGGTTCTTCAGGAATGACTTATAGTCAGATACACTCATGCCAATCTGCTGCTTCATGTAATCATCGAGAGACAGGTTTGTCTGCTGCTTAACAATCTCGGCAAACTGAGCTTCTGTTACCTGCTTACCAACCTGCTGGCTGATATTCTGCAGGAAGTACTGGTTTACCTGAGAATCCGTAATGGACATACCGGCTTTCTGAGCAGCCTGCACGACCAGCTTTTCATCGATGATTGCATCAAGAATATCTTTTTTCTGTTCCGGAGTAAACGAAGCAACATTGTTCTGCTTCTGGTACATTTCAACCCTGGTCTTTAACTGACGGAGCGTCACCGTCTCAGTTTTATTCAGTTTAATAACAGCAAGCGGCTGCAGGTCATTTTCTGCAAACAGCGCTGCCGCCAAAGTAAAGATAACAGCTCCCAGAGCAAAACGTTTCATATTTTTCATCCTCGTTATAATATTTGCACGGTTCTTGTACAACAAGAAAACCAATACAACATCGCAATGTTACAAAGATGCACAGTATTTTAAGCCCATACATCTATGAATAAAGCCGCACCTGTCAGAAATGCCCTACACCTCTGATAAGGCAGCGGCTTTGAATAACGCTATTTATCCAGCGGAAGTCCACCAGAGATAACAGCACGAATACGGCGCACGCCAGCAGAAGAAGACTGCTCTTTTGCAATCTTAAAGTCGCCAATCTGTGCTGTATGCTGCACATGGGGACCACCGCAGACTTCCTTGCTGAACCAGTCTGTTTTCGGGTCTTTGCCAATTGTATACACTTTTACGCTTTCGCCATATTTGCTGGAGAACAGCGCGCGTGCACCAGAAGCCTTAGCCTCTTCGAGAGACATCACTTCCATGGTTACCGGCAAATCTTCCTTAATCTTTGCGTTAACAATGTCTTCCACCTGCTTGATTTCTTCAGCAGTCATCGGGCGGTCAAACGTAAAGTCAAAGCGCATGCGCTCATTGTTGATATTAGAGCCTTTCTGCGCAACCTTATCGCCAAGCACATTTACAAGTGCCTGCTGCAAAAGGTGTGTCGCAGTGTGATACTTTGTCGTCGTCTCACTCTGTTCTGCCAGACCGCCCTTTGCCTTTCCGGCATCCAGAGACTTAGAAGCTTCCTTGTGCTTTTTCTCAGCTTCCTTAAAGCCTTCAAGATCAACGGTAAAGCCGTGCTCAGAAGCAAGTTCCTGAGTAAGCTCCACAGGGAAGCCGAACGTATCGTACAGGCGGAATGCAACCTTACCGGAAATCTCTTTCTTCGGATTCTTCATCAGATTCGGAAGCAGCTTCTGGAATTCAGCCTCGCCGTTTTTAAGTGCCTCACGGAATTTATTTTCTTCAGCTGTAAGCTCCGTACGGATTTTGTCACGGTTCTGCTCAAGCTCTGAATATGCGCATTTAAAGTTTTCGATGACCGGCTCTGCAATCTGGGCAAGGAATTCCTTGTCGATGCCAAGTTTCATGCCGTGACGGACTGCCCGGCGGATAAGGCGGCGCAGAACATAGCCGGCGCCCAGATTAGACGGCGTAACACCGCGCTGGTCACCAAGAATAAACACAGACGCACGTGCGTGGTCAGCAATAATGCGGACGCTCTTGTCTTTTTCTTCGTCAGAGCCGTATGTGTAGCCAGCAAGCTCCTCGATTTTTGCAATAATCGGCTGGAACACTTCGGTCAGGTAAACGCTCGTCTTACCCTGCAAGATGCAGTTCGTACGCTCAAGTCCCATGCCGGTGTCTACATTCTGCTTCGGAAGCTTATTGAGCGTTCCGTCCGGCTGACGGTCGTACTGCATGAAGACGTTGTTCCAGATTTCCATCCAGTTTGCGCTGTCAGTACCCTTGTTTGAGCCAACCGGCGGAAGGCCCTCGCCCACCCAGTAGAAAATCTCAGTATCAGGACCACAGGGACCTGTCGGGCCCGCAGCCCACCAGTTGTCGCTTGCAGGAAGGTATGCAATTTTGTCTTCCGGCATGCCGTTTTCCTTCCAGTAACCGGCTGCTTCTTCATCACGCGGAGCAGATTCATCACCTGCGAACACGGTTACAGAGAGCTTTTTCGGATCCAGTGCCAGCCATTTCGGACTTGTAAGGAATTCGTATGAAAAAGCGATGGATTCTTTCTTAAAGTAGTCACCCAAAGACCAGTTACCAAGCATTTCAAAGCAGGTCAGGTGTGAGGGGTCTCCAACTTCATCGATATCGCCGGTGCGAATACATTTCTGATAGTCAGTAAGGCGTGTTCCAGACGGATGCGGCTGTCCAAGAAGGTACGGAACCAGCGGATGCATACCTGCCATGGTAAACAGTACAGAAGGGTCATTTTCCGGGATTAAAGACTGTCCGGAAATCTCAGCATGATTTTTGCTCTTAAAAAACTCGATATATTTGGAACGAAGCTCGTTTGCAGTCATAATGCGTCATTTTACCAAATGCACCCTACTTCTGCAAGATGAATTCAACCCGACGGTTTTTCCAGCGGTCGGCAAGGTCGTCGGCCGCAATAAGCGGATTCTTGCTTCCGTTTCCAACCGCAGTAAGCCGGGCAGCTGCAATTCCCTGCCGGATAAGCCAGCTGCGCACAAAACGCGCACGGCCTTCAGAAAGCTGCTGAACTTCGCGCTCTTCATCAGCGGTGCCACTTAAATTGTTCGCGTTTCCTTCAATCGAGACATTGTAATCCGGGAATTTTTTAAGGATATCCGCAATACGGGAAAGCACGCGCACATTGTTTTCGATTGTTGCCGTATCCAGGCCCGTCACCGTCTCTTCCATCGCAGGCGTAAGCTCTATGCCGGAAGCCTTAAATTCAGCCCGAACCTCAGCGGTGCTCTTAAAGTCAGCAGCGTCGCTTCGGAAAATAATCGACGGAACCTGCATTTTAAGCTTGCTGCCCTCTTTTATGACAAGAATATCAACCTGCACCATGCCCTTTACTTCATTGGTAACGCCATTTGCATCCGTTACGCTGAAAATATAGGGATAATCAGTGGCTGACTGCACAAGCTCGCCCCGGCTGGAGCGTCCATTCCAGACAAGCCGGCTCTTCACGTCCGACTGACCGCGCACAGACCAGAACTCGCGGCGGTTATCGGAATCTCGGACAATAAACGACCAGTATTTGACCGGGGCGGCTGAATCAACCTTTAACTGCACAAACATTTCGTCATATTCGCCGTCGCCGTCGGGGCTGAAATACTGAGGCGTAATCAGCACGGAAAGGGATGGGCCGCCGGCACTCACCGGGTCAGAAACTGCCACACTGTTCACGCCGGCATTTTTGTCCGCTGCCAGCGCCAGTTCCTGCTCCTTAGTTATATCATGCAGCGTAATGGGGGAAGCTTCCTTTACAAAATAGCCTTCGGGAGTAACTGTCACCGGGTGGAGAATCACGGTTTCCACATCATCAACTTCTTTTTCAACAGACACGCGTTTTCCGCGCACCAGACTCGTCTCTGTCTTCATCGTCTTTGAGTAGGAGGGAAGATACATGCCATTAAAGAACGGCGTCGTACTGTCAGGGCGGAACTGCAGGAACGTCAGCCCGGAGTGAGTAAAACGCATAAAACGTCCCCAGTCCGCCGACTCGCTGGCACTCGTGGAATAGCCGCTGTCAGTAAAGCGAACCCGCGTGCCGTCTTCTGACGCCCACAGCGAATCTTCGACAAACGCCTGCGTGCTGTCCTTAGCGACGCTACCTTTCAGCTTAGTGACCGAGGACATTTTTTTATAGTTGCCATCCCAGAGCGTGCTCTCACCGATAATCATGCGCACGTCATCCTGAATACGGATTCTTACTTCATCAACACTGATAAGTGAAATATCAACACGCCGCTGCAGGTTTTCGATGGATTTGTTTACAGAGGAGAAATACATGCCGCCGCGACGCAGGCTGCTGTTCTGCCAGGAATACACTTCCTCGCTGTCCCCCTGCTGGAAAATCAGCTCGGAAGCAGCCCAGTCAAAAAAAATGTATGGCACTTCTGAACCGGAATTATCCACTTTATACCACAGACCATCCAAAAAGCGGGCGAATGTTTCTACGGTGCCGTCCTGAATCCGCTCAAGTTCCTTGGCGGCTATGCGGCTTCCAGCAACGCGGGTCTGGCTAACCTGCACGTACTGTCCTTCCCGTTCGCTCCAGTTATACATCGTCTGTATCTGGTCATAGGCAGACGTTCCCTGCCGCGGCTCCGTCGTATACACCCAGACAGGAAAGCTTGAACCGCGCGCCAAAGAAGCGTCATACGATTCGTCACGCTCTATCTGCTGGATAAAGACAGTGCCATCCGCCTCAAAATCGCCGATAAGGTCCAGCGAAAAAATGCCGTCCTTATCCCTCGTGCCGTTATAAATACGCAATACCGAATGTCCGTTTTCCGCAACACCCTGATATACGACCGACGACCGGTGCCTGCCGATAACGTCAAGCCCGGTGCAGACAAAACTGCGCACCTGCGAAATATTTGTTTCAAGGGAAAGCGTACGGTCATACCTTGTTGAAGCAGCATTGTACAGTGCAAACACCAGCTGCAGGTTCTGACTGTTAACAGAACGGACGACATTTATCTGATCATCGTAGCCGTCGCTGTCAACATCGGTGGAAACCGTACTGATAAGCGTCTCGTCTTTAGAAAGCGCAATGAATGATGTATCATCCCAATTATCACTGTAGGCAGAAGAAATTTTTTCCTGAGTATCCTCATTTGCCTGAACTATCGGCGTAATCACCCTTGCGCGGACAACCTCAGTACCAGACTCGAACATGTCCCGGCACAAAAACGCAATGGCAAGCAGCGCGGCAACAGCAATAAACAGGGCAGGAATTAGACGCTTCATGCCGTCAAATATACACGGTTTTGGCGTTGATTTCAACGCATGCGGCCTGCAAAGCACTTCGCCGCCCCGCCCTGTAAAGTTTGCCTCACACGCAGCCCCCCATCGACGCAAGTTTTTTCCTTGAAATATTCGCATACGTTGACACTTTATGTATTTCAGATACAATAATTACATGATTAAGAACATTGATGTATTTGAACGTGACCCCGTACCTAAGGCGGTCTTTAAGCTGGCGCTGCCGACAGTGCTCAGTATGATTGTGTCCGTTTTTTACAACATGGTGGACACCTTTTTCGTCGGAAAGACAAACGACCCCAATCAAGTAGCTGCCGTCAGCGTTGCAACGCCGGTTTTTCTTTTCCTGATGGCGGCAGGAAACATATTCGGCATGGGCGGCTCCTCTTTTTTAAGCCGGGCACTCGGAGAAAAGCAGTACGACAAAGTAAAACGCATCAGTGCGTTCTGTTTCTACGCCGGCATTATCACCGGCATCGTCGGCGGCATACTCATGGAAGTATTTATGACGCCCATCCTGCATGCAGTCGGAACCAGTGAAAACACCTTTGGCTTTGCCCACACGTACTTAAGCTGGATTGCACTGGGCGGCCCGGCTGTCGTCCTGTCATTCGCCTACGGTAACCTTATCCGCGGCGAAGGCTCCGCGCAAAACGCCATGGCCGGCATGATGGCAGGTACCATCGCAAACATCGTGCTGGATCCGTTCTTTATCCTCAAAGGCTTTACCGTACCGATTCTGAACTGGAACATTCCCTGCCTCGGCATGGGCGTAGGCGGCGCGGCTGTCGCAACGCTCATCGGAAACCTTGTTTCCATCGCAGTATTTATGGCACACGTCTGCTCCAAAAACTCCGTCCTCACCATTAATCCGCGCTATTTCTCTGCCAGGGGCGGCATTTTCAAGGGAGTACTTGTCATCGGTCTCCCGGCTTCCATCACCAATGTACTGATGAGCCTTTCAAACATCGTCATGAACAAGCTGCTTGTCAGCTACAGTGATATAGCTGTAGCCGGAATGGGCATCGCCATGAAAGCAAACATGCTCGTCATCTTTGTGCAGCTCGGCCTTGCAGCCGGCATTCAGCCGCTTGTAGGCTACAACTATGGCGCAAGGAACTTTAAGCGGCTAAAGGCTGTCATGCGCTTTGCCATGCTCTGCGTCGTTGTCGCAGGAAGCGTGCTTACCGCCGTATATTTCGTAAGCACCCGCAACATCGTAAGCATATTCATCCGGGACGAAGCCGTTATAGACATGGGCGTAAAGATGCTTCGCGCACTCATGCTTTCAGGCCCCTTTATCGGCATTATGTTCGTATTTAACTTCTCGTTCCAGGCGATGGGTAAAGCGCTCGCGTCCCTCATGCTTGCAGTAAGCCGGCAGGGCTTTATATTCCTTCCCATGATTCTTGCCATGCGCGTAATTTTCGGACTTGACGGCGTCATCTTTGCGCAGCCGGTAGCCGACTTATGCTCCGTTTTCATGGCATTCTGCATGTTCCTGTCTATGAACAAAGGATTTAAAAAGCTCGAAGCAGAAGCCACTCAGGCCTAACGCAAGGCACAAAAGGCTGCCGTCCTGAGCCGAAATGCAGGCCCGGGGGCGACACTAGCGGCAGCTGTGCATAGAAAGCTTATTTTCGTACATAATTTTATCAGCGTTCTTGAACACATCTTCTGCGCTTGTATCGGTTTTTTCTGTAAAAGCTGCCATACCGGCAGCCGCAGAATACCGGAGCCACGGCGCGCGGCTTTCTTCAGCACTGGATTCAGAAAAGGCATTCAAAAGCTGATGATACAGCTGGTCGCGGTCATTATAATCACGCCGTTCAAGAATCACCGTAAATTCATCGCCGCCAATGCGGTATACCGGTGAATGCTCGAAAATCTCACAAATTATGTGGCATGAACCGGTGATATAGTCATTGCCACGCTCATGGCCATACGTATCATTTATCCGCTTCAGATAGTTCAGATCTACCATGACGATGGCAAATTCAGCCTCTTTTCCTGCAATTTTAGCATTCAGATTTGCCATTGCCCTGTCATACGAAGCCTTGTTTTTAACATGAGTCAGCGCATCCTGATAGGCCAGCACGTCAAGCTTCGCAACATTCTGCTGCAGGTTCGTCACTTTATTTTCCGCCGCAGAAATAGTAACGGCATACTGCTTCATATCATGCGCCATCTGCGTAATAGCATGCGAAAGCGATTCTACTTCATTTTTTGTGTGAATCCTCGGTTCGTTGTACACAAGCTTTTCCGGATTAGTCTGATTGTGACTCGTCTGGGCAAAGTCTGCGACACTCCGCACAAGCTCTTCAACCGGATACGTAATATACCGCCGCGACCAGAGCAGAAACAGAATGCAAAACACAGTGCCAATTATCACAATAATCACAACAACATTGAGCATGTGCCAGAAAATCTGCGCCCGGATTGCACTGACAGAAATGTCCACACACAAAAGCGCAAACACCCTGCCTGTCGAATCCTGCAGAGGAAGCATGCCTGTATAGTCATAGCCCCATTCAGTCGCTTCCTCATCCTGATCAAAAGAAATTTCGCCGGGTTTTTCCATGGCCGAAAAAAAGCTCTTCATAGTACTGAGCGGGAAAGAGTCGTGCGGTATATCCCCCAGAAAATACAGATCTTCATAGTCAGATTCGTATTCCTCTTGCGTAATACCATTTATGATGATTAAGCAGTTATCCTTATCTGACAGCACCAGCGGCTTAAGAATGTACACATAGTCGACGTCATAGGTATCCACAATGGTATCCAGAAAATGCTGCAGCTCTTCATACTTTTCTGACGGCGTATTGGTCTCGGCACAGCGCGCAAGGTCGTCCTTATCTATCTGACGGTCCATATAATGCAGCAAATCAGCCAGGTACACATCATTTCGCTCATACAAACCGCGGTGAAACGCTACATAATCAATAAAACCGATTGTAGTTCCCAATACAATGATGAAGAGTATACAGCCAATTGTTATGCTTTGCTTTAACGGGCGTCTCGAGCCTGACATAAAAACCTGCCTGTTTCGAAAAGTATCGACCGGGTCTGCGCGTGCAGTTTACAGAAGTAAGTATACCACACCGCAATAGAATAGCAAGTTTTTAAGATTAAAAAAATCTTACCAGAATAATCCGGGGCTGCCTCGAAAGAACCTGCGAAGAGGCACTATTGCGTTTTTGACAATATGACTTTGATAATATTTCACTTTACTCAACAACGAAGCCGCACTATACTGCCTGCATTACCAAGCGTTAGGGATTGGAGGGGCGGCTTGACTGCCGTTCGGAGCAACTGAAGGTTGCGACGAATGAAGCGACAGCGGAACCCGCGAGAATGGTTTTACCATTCTCGTCACGAGTTTGCATAGCAAACTCGCCAAAGCCCGCCGGCGCACCGTCAGGTGCGACGAACGCCCAGGAAAACAGGAGACAAAAATGGGAAACAATTATTTTAATTCAATTCCGTGGCGCGAGGCTCGCCTGCAGCTCGGCCACTGCCGCTCAATGGCAAAAGAAGAATTTGCTGATGGAGTTAAAGCGCTCAAAGGCAAAAAAATCGTAATCGTCGGCTGTGGTGCCCAGGGTCTTAATCAGGGTCTTTGTCTGCGCGACTCAGGTCTCGATGTTTCATACGCACTGCGCGAAAACGCAATCACCGAAAAGCGCCAGTCATGGAAGAACGCTACCGAAAACGGCTTTAAAGTCGGCACCTACGATGAACTCATCCCCACCGCCGACCTCGTCGGAAACCTTACTCCCGATAAGCAGCACTCAAACGTTATCGCAGAAGTCATGAAGAGAATGAAGAAAGGAAGCGCCCTCTGGTACTCACACGGCTTCAACATGATCGAAGAAGGTATGCAGATCCGCCCGGACATCACTGTTGTTATGTGTGCACCGAAAGGTCCGGGTACCGAAGTCTGGCACGAATTCCAGCGCGGATTCGGTGTTCCTGACCTCATCGCCGTTCACCCGGTAAACGACCCCGAAGGAAAGGGCTGGGCTTATGCAAAGGCCTTGGCGGTCGGCATGGGCGGAAGCAAGGCCGGCGTCCTCGAGTCAAGCTTCGTTGCAGAAGTTAAGTCAGACCTCATGGGCGAGCAGACTATTCTCTGCGGCATGCTCCAGGCCGGCACCATCGTCTGCTACGACAAAATGGTCGCCGACGGAATCGCTCCCGAATACGCTACCAAGCTCCTTATGCACGGCTGGAACGTCATTTCTGAAGCCCTCAAATGGGGTGGCATCACCAACATGATGGACCGCCTTTCAAACCCGGCAAAAATCAAGGCAAACGCCCTCTCTAAGGAAATCAAAAAGCTCCTCGCTCCCCTTTATCAGAAGCACATGGACGACATCATCTCAGGCAAATTCTCAAGCACGATGATGGAAGACTGGAAAGCTGGCGACAAAGACCTGCTGACCTGGCGTGAAAACACCGGAAAGCTCGCCTTCGAAAAGACCGAAGAGTCAAAAGAAGAAATCACCGAGCAGGAATACTTCGACAAGGGCATCCTCATGGTCGCAATGGTCAAGGCCGGATGCGAACTTGCATTCGAAACCATGGTTGACGCTGGAATCAAGGAAGAATCCGCCTACTACGAATCCCTCCACGAAGTTCCGCTCATCGCAAACCTCATCGACAGAAAGCGCCTCTACGAGATGAACCGCGTCATTTCCGACACTGCAGAATACGGCTGCTACCTGTTCGCAAATGTTGCCGCTCCGATGATGGCAAAGGACCTCATGCCGCACCTCACCACCGAAGTCATCGGTAAAGGCCTCTCAAACAAGGACAACTGCGTAAACAACACCGAACTGGTCACCGTTAACGCCGAGATCCGCAACCACCCGATTGAAGTCGTTGGCCGTAAGCTCCGCGCCTACATGACCGCGATGAAACCGGTCCTGTAATCACAATTAATTCAATAAACGCTGCCCTTGCTTTAAGAGCAGCGTTTTTTTTTATGGAGATTAACATGAAAAAACTTTTTTTAATTTCAACCTCACTTCTCTTTCTTATCGCAGCAAATCTGAATGCAGATGATTATACTTACGATGTGCCATCATGGTATTCAGAAGAAGTTACTGTAACGGAAAGTGAAATCACCAGAAAAAATGCAGACGGTCAGTGGGTACCGTTTATCGACAAAACGTTCTCGGCATGTGCAACAGTAAAAATCAGTGATGCAATTCAGTCATTGGAACAGGCACGGGATGAAGGAGAAAAAGCAGCCTCAGCAAAGCTCGATGCATATCTGAAGAAAAACAAGGAAACAAAGGCCCTCGAAAGCAAATACAAGCTTTCAAACTGGAAATACAATGACTCGCTTCAAAATGGCTGCGCATATGTTAAGGTCGAAGCAAAAGTCAGCATTGAAAAACAGAAACCGGTAGTACAGGCTGTGGATTACAAGCAAAGCATTTCAGAAGCAAATACGCTTGCAAGGATTCTGCAGTATGATTCGGACAGGCTTACACTCGTAGATACCCTGAACCTTTCTTCAATGGAATCTATGGAAGCTCACAGGCTTCGCTACACAAATAATAGTTCAAATGCAATAGTTCCAAAAGGAAAATCTGCCTTATATTATCCAGACGGCACGATGATTTATGATACAGTTATCAACATCGGAAACTGCGACACTATTTTCAACCTCAAAAACATAGTCAAAGGACGAAAAACGGTTATCATAATCCGTGCGGATGTAAATACTGATGCAGAAAAGCTCGTCATTACCTACAAAAACAAAAACTACACCGCAAGCATCAAAAAGGATTCTAAAAACCGCTGGCGTAACCTTATTTTTGAAGTGGAAGAAGGTACTCTTACGGAATATTCCCCGGAATTTACAATCAAATCTGCGAAAATGAATATCGGAACGATTTCAATCTACCAGCTTTTGTAAGCTTTAAAAATTAAAACACAGCACGGGAAACAGCAGGTCTGTTTCCCGTTTTTATTTTGCCACATATATTGCCACATATATCCGCCTGCATGCATTAGCTTCTGTGTGCTTTTGCCACCTATTTCCGGCTGCATGTACGCGCTTCTGTTTGAGTTGCAGTGTTTGAGTAGCAGCCGGAAATACGCTCATTAAGAAAAGCATTACCAAGAAATAAACTCCCCGTAAGGAAGCTCGCTTTGTTCCGCTAATACACAAACTGCAGCGGACGCGCTTTATGACGCCAAACAGCTGCACGATTTCGAAATCAAGCAAACTAATCTCATTCATGCTGAGAGTAAACCAGAAAGTAATTTGTATGAAAGAGCAGAAGGTGATTGCCACCGCCTGATACAAGGACTAAGCTGCTCTTTTTCTTTTGAGTGCGGATAATTTTTGATGCTAGACTATGGAGCTAACGCGGCCAGCATGTGGGAGTAGTGGTGCCTGTTTACGAAACTAGAGGAACTAGCATGTGGGACTAGCGTCAGAACGCTATGGAGCAAATCCGACAGGTATCGTAAACGTCTGGTACATAATGCAGTGTGCAGGCGCGTAATAACACCGCACTGCGAAGCCGGATGTAGAACACAACTTACCGGGCGCGAATGAGTTCCGGTATGACGGGACTATACGGCGGTGTGCCAGACGCACTGTCCGCATGGAAAAGCCCGCGGCCGCTTCCGTGGGAACGGAGCAGAGACTGCCGGCCGGCGTGGCCGACCTTACCGGGTAAGCCCCGACAAAGGCGGCGGCCGCTACCGCAGGGGCGTGTCGCTCTCCGTCAGTGCAGGGGCACTGACGAGAATCGCTCGGGATGCTGCGCCACTCGCATCCCGTCCGCACTATGCGCGGACCGCTCCCTACCTAAAAACGCTCGC
>JAILRG010000079.1 GCA_024698325.1 Treponema sp. | reverse complement strand
TATGCCCGGGGTGGGGCGCGGTGCCTGCCGCCTGGCGGGCGCTGCAGAGCCGGCCCCGGACGCTCCCGGCCGCTTTTAACGGACAGTCCGTACTTCCAGCAGCTTAACGCCACGGCTTCCGGTTACAGTGACGGTAGCCGTGCTTCTTTCTTTTTCCTGTCCAGCTTTATTGGCCGCGTGCGCTTTTGCCGGAGCTGCCGGAAGCGGAACGCAGACTGTCACCGGCTTGCAAGGCTTGGTTCCGGTAAGCGCGAACGTTTTTAACACGGAGCCGTCGACACTCACTGACAGGCTGTCTCCATCCTGTGCGCAGACTGTCAGAAGCAGCTGATTTTCCTTACCCGCTTCCCATACAAGCTGGTACTGGATGTAGGCATCCTTTTCCTGAAACTCCCGGTAGCTTGCGTCAGCCTTCTTTAGATAGCCCATCCTGGTCAGCTCAGTCTTGTACCCATGCTCAATTTCACTTTGCTGGCGCCCCGGCTCTACGACATCAACCGTGATTTTCCCAGCGGCTGCCAGAGCCGTACCTGTTTTTTCCGATCCTTTCGTAAAATAGACCGCATAATACCGGTGATGCACCGAAAAGAACGGGCGGAGCGTGTAGCTGGTACCGCTGGCAGTGGCCGACTCTGCGGTGCGGAAGGTGAGCGGCTCGCCTGCAACTTCAGAAATCCAGCGTTCCGGATGCTGCTCGTCTAGCAAGACCGGCGGTACCGTAACTCCTTTTTCGCTGTTCATATAGACAAGGTGATCATCAACGATATCGACAGGCAGGTCTTTGTTTCCCAAATCCGCCGCCAGCACCAGAGGCCCGCATGTGATGGAAAAATTCCCGCTTTCATCCGGTGCGCGCCGTACCGCAAGCTGCATTTCAAGCTGTAGGGTAACGGTTTTTCCCAGCGCCAGATTCCCAAAATCAGCATACCCGTCAGGTCCGGCCTCTGCACTAAGAGGACCGCTCCAGACAGGCGCGCGGACTTTAAGCTTGTGATGCCGCGTTCCCTCCTGCAGCACGGTGACCGTAGCCTGCGTTTCATACGGGAAAGCGGTTTTTATGCGGATAACCCAGCCGTCTTCTGTCGTTACAGTCGAGTCTATGAACAGATTGATGTAGAGCGTGTCGTCCTGGTCTACGGCGATAAAGCGGTTGTAGCGGGCGGGGTTTTCAAGGCCGGTTCCAGTGCAGCACCACATGGCGTTGTCGTGCGTGCAGTAAACCTTAAAAAAGCCGGGTTGCATGGCGACAAAATACGTTTTTGCACCGGTTTCCGGATCCTGGGAGGCCAGTATGTGATTGTAGAGCGCCTTTTCGTAGAAATCTGCTGTTGCCCGGCCGGCAGCAGTCCCCGCGTTCCAGCGGAAGATGTGCTCTGCAAGTTCGAGCATATTGTAGGTGTTGCAGGTTTCGCAGGTGTCGCGCGAGAGCGGCTCGTCGTACTCGCGGCCAAAATGCTCGCCGCGGCTGTTACCGCCGATTGCATAGCTTCTGCGTTCTGTAACGGTGGAAAAGAAAAATTCCGCGGCAGTGCGGTATTCCGACTTTCCTGTCAGCTCGTACAGGCGGGCAAGGCCGATGAATTTCGAAATCTGCGTGTTTGCGTGGTAGCCCTGAAGCGTGTCCTTTTGCTGCATCGCCGGCTCAATGATTTCCCGGTGAATCCAGCGCTCGGCCTCGGAAAGGTATCTTTCGTCCCCGGTAATGCCGTACAAATCGGCGAACACCTTGCACATGCCACCATGCTCGCAGGTAAGCATTTTCTGCATTTCGCTGTCGTTTAAGCCCCCTGTCCGGGAAATCGCCCAGTCTGCCATGCGCGTTACAATGCTGAGCGCGGCCTCGTTCTTCCCGTACACATACGCGTCTATAAGCCCCGCGTAGATTTTATGCACGGAATACCACGGCACCCACCAGGATGCGAGCGAAAACCGCTCCACAGGAAAGTCGCCGCCAGCTGCCACCGTGTCAAAAGGCTGCGACGGAATGCCGCCGAAGTAGCCGTCCGGGCGCTGCATGTCCTGTATGCGGCTTACCGTGTAGTCAAGCTTTTCTTTTGCCTCTGTGCTGCCAGTCTGGGCGTAAAAGCCTGCCAGCGCGGACAGGTAGTGGCCCAGCATGTGCCCCTGTATCGGCCGGCTTTCCCATCCGCCGTACGCTTTCGCTTTCGTTTTTTTCCCGAGCGCGCTGGCGGCAGGGGCGAGCATTCTGTCGGGATTATAGTCAAGAACGTACTCTAGCCCGGTCTGCTGTGATGTGGCAAACAGCGTGCCTGCTGTCAGCTCTGTCTTTTGCGCATTCATTATGGTTTCTCCTGCCGCAAGCATGGCGGCGAATGTAAGGATTTTTTTCATGGAGTTCAGTATAGTCCATTGCGCAAAGTCTTCTAGTGTCATAATCTTGAGGATGAGTGCGGAATTCCGACCAAAATCACAGATTGGTTTGAAAAACACACGGCGCGACTGTACAGACCGCAAATGCCCGGCACGCGAACGCCCGGCGCGACTGCCCGGCACGAACGCATGGCACGCAAAGCCTGGCGCAAATGCCCGGCGCGACTGCCCGGGCACGCAAATGCCCGGCACGAACGCATGGCACGCAAACACAGGATACCTCAATGGAAAACGAAGCTCAGATTCCTTACTACTACTTTCGCCATCTCGACGGCACCCGTTCGCAGGTTTCAGGACTCGCCATGCTGAATCCCGGCTGGTGTCATATCCGTCGGCGGCTGGAAACAGAAACCGTGCTTATCGTGGGGAAAAAAGGCAGCGCCCTTATCGAAGACAACGGCCGCTCTTTCGAGATTGCCGCCGGCCGCATGCTGCTTTTGCCGGCAGGACATCTGCATGTGGGCGCCCGTCCGGTAAAGGAGGCGCTTTCCTACTGGTGGTTCCATTTTTACCAGTGTATTTCCCTGGACGACGAAATGCGCATTTTCCTTCCAAAGGCGCTGGACCAGGAGCAGGCCCAGTCTTTCCTGCAGGCCCCCGAAAAGGAGCCGGCGCTTTTTCGGGACGGCATAATCCTCCCGCAGACCATGGCCCTGTCCCGGCCTTCCCTTACAGGCACGCTCTGCAGCGAGGCGCTCGAAGCCTTTGCCCGCGAAAAGGAGTCTCCTCTTGCCTACTACAATGCCCTTATCCGGCTGCTGCTTGAGCTGGGACGACAAAGCGCGGAGCAGGCGCAGGCCATAAAAGAAAGCCGAGGCCCGGAAAGCAGCTCCCGCGCCCTCGTAAAGCAGGTGCTTGAGCTTCTGGAAAACGAGCTTTCCAATCACAATGCATCGGTAAAATTTTTTGCTGATAGACTGGGAGTGAACGCCGATTACCTCGGCCGCTGCTTTAAGGAAGTGATGAAGACGCCGGTAGGGCAATATGTCAGCCGCAGGCGGGTGGAACTGGCCTCAAGCCGACTGCGTGAATCAAACCGCAGTGTAGAAGAAATCGCGGCGGAATGCGGATTTGGCTCCCGCCGCCAGTTTTTTGACGAGTTTAAGCGCAGGACCGGAAAGACGCCTGCCGCCTACCGGGCAGAAAGCGCCTATGTCGGCATAAACGCACTGTAGCCAGCCGTGCCTCGCCATGTGCACCGCGCGGGGCGTACTGTAGCGCGCCATATGCACTGTTAGCCTAAAATCGAAAATCCCAGGCTCTTGATGTCCTTGGCAAAAGTCAGCACCGTATCCTGGCTTCCCTGAATCGGTGACTTACCCATGCCGCCAAGCTTTTCAATCACGCTGTTCGGCGTGGTGATAATGTCGCATCCCAGCTCGTCAGCCTGCATTACGTTGTAGACCTCGCGGGTAGAAGCCCACAGACTCATCGTGCCGGGCTTAGACTTACAGATGCGCACTGTGTCCTTGATGACCGGAATGGGGTCGTTACCAGTGTCTGCAAGACGGCCAGCAAAAACAGAAACAATGTTCTTGGTGCCGGGCGCAAAAGCGTCAACCGCTTCCTGCACCTGCTCAGCCGTGAAAATCGCCGTCACGTTCAGCTGAATGCCCTGTGCCGAAAGCTTTTTAATCAGCGGGGCCGTGCTTGTCATGTCGGTAAGCATAATCGGAATCTTAACGAAGACGTTTTTTCCGAGGGCTGCAATGACCTTTGCTTCTTTTTCCATGGTGTCAAAGTCATCGCTAAAGACCTCAAAAGAAAGGGGCAGGTCGGGAATCGCCGCCACAACCTCTTTTGCAAAGGCCACATAGTCCTTAACGCCGGCTTTTTTCATCAGGCTGGGGTTAGTCGTAAAGCCCTTTACGTAGCCAGAAGCATACATAGCCTTCATGCCCTCAATGTCCGCGCCGTCAGCGTAGACCGCAACCTTCAAATCTTTAAATGTCATATTTTTCTCCTATTTTTTCTGGCCGTAGTAGGCATTGGGGCCATGCTTTCGCTGGTAGTGCTTGTCGATGATGTAGGCAGGCAGCTGCAGCGCCGCGGGATTTACCTGCAGCGTAATCGTTGCCATTTTTGCCACTTCCTCAAGCACCGCCGCATTGTAGACAGCCTTGTCAGCCGTGGCGCCCCAGGTAAAGGGCCCGTGACCTGCTACCAGCACCATGGTCGTCTCTGCCGGATGCAGGCCTTCGTCAGCAAAATGCTTGACGATAAGGTTTCCGGTTTCCAGCTCGTAGTTTCTTGTCAGCGCCTCTTTGGTGATGTACGGCGTGCACGGAACGACCGACTGAATGTGGTCTGCGTGCGTGGTTCCGAAAAGCGGAATCGGACGGCATGCCTGCGCCCAGCCTACAGCGTAGGTTGAGTGGGTGTGGACGATGCCGCCGATTTTTGCGCCGCCCTTAACCGCCCACTCCTTGTAGAGCACGCAGTGGGTAGCCGTGTCGCTGGAAGGATTCAAGTCTCCCTCAACAACCTTTCCGTCAAGGTCAACAACAACCATGCTGTCTACTGTCAGCTCCGGGTAGGCAACTCCCGAGGGCTTAATGGCAAAAACGCCGGCCGCCGGGTCGAATGCCGACACATTGCCCCAGGTGTAGATGGCAAGGTGCTGGGCCGGAATCTGCATGTTGGCCTCGTATGCTTCTTCTTTTAAAGTCTGAAAAATGCTCATAGTATTCTCCTGTAAGGGCGCTCCCGCCGCAAGCGGCGGTCGGGCTTTCCGGGGTTTCGCTGCCGCTTCATTCCCGGCCGGTTCGCCTATGCTCACCAGCCGGGAACGGCTACGCCGCCCCTCCAATCCCTAGCGCATGAAAGTAAAGCACGAAGAGAGGGATGCCGCGCTCGAAGCACAGCTTCGAACGAGACTCGCCTAGAAACTCGTCTCACGAGTTTCTTCGCCTGTCGGCGACCGGCTCCCTACCTAGCGCTTCATGTTCCAGTAGGCGGCGTTCCATCTAAGCTCGTTGCGCACAGACGGAATCGTGCTGTCTTTTCCGATGACAAGGCACTCTACGCCGACCATTTCTGCCCAGTCGCGCAGCTGGTCTGTAGTGACGATGTTTGAGAATGCAGTGTGGTGGCCGCCGCCGGCTAAAATCCATGCTTCGGCGCTTGTCTGCAGGCTCGGATACGGTTTCCAGAGCATACGCGCAACCGGCAGCTTGGGAAGCGGCGCTTCCGGCGGAATCACGTTGATTTCGTTTACAACGCAGCGGAAGCGGTTGCCCATGTCGACGACGGCGGCAACCAAGCCTTCGCCTTCCAGCGTGTTGAACACAAAACGTGCCGGCGGCTCTTTGTCGCCGATGCCCAGATGATGCACTTCAATCTTCGGCTTGGAAACGGCGATTTCCGGGTCGACTTCAAGCATGTGGCTTCCCATGTTCGCTTCTTTTCCTTTGACGAGGTTGTAGGTGTAGTCTTCCATGAATGCGTTTCCTTTTTTGCCTGCAACAACCTGTCCGGCTGTCATCGCCTTGAAGGTTCGCACCAGACAAGCGGTCTTCCAGTCGCCTTCTGCGCCAAAGCCGTAGCCGTCGGCAAGCAGGCGCTGGATTGCAAGACCCGGCAGCTGCTTCATGCCGTGCAGGTCCTGGAAGTTCGTACAGAGCGCTTTTCCGTCGTTGTCTTTGAGGAAGCGGCGCAGTGCAATCTCAATCTTTGCCTGCTCTTTAATCTGGCCGACGATAAAGTCCTTGTCAAAGCCGTTTCCGGTGTTGAAGTTGATTTCATATTTCTGGTTGTATTCATCATAGAGGGCGTCGATGTCGCCCTGAGAAACTTCATTCATGTAGGCAACTAGGTCTCCGATGCCGTAGTACGGAACGCTCCAGCCGAATTTAATCATCGCCTCAACTTTGTCGCCGTCGGTTACGGCAACTTCGCGCATGTTGTCGCCAAAGCGGATACAGCGCAGCGTCTTTCCGTCTGCGACCGCACGGGCAACGCGCATCCAGTCTGCGATGCGTGTCTGCACCGTCTCGTCCTGCCAGTGACCGCAGATAACCTTGCGTGGCAGATCCATGCGGCTGGTGATAAAGCCGAACTCGCGGTCGCCGTGTGCGCTCTGATTCAGGTTCATGAAGTCCATGTCCATCGTCGCATACGGAATCTCTACGTTGAACTGGCTGTTGAGCTGCAGAAGCGGCTTTTTGTACGCGTTCAAGCCTGCAATCCACATTTTTGCCGGGCTGAAGGTGTGGCACCAGACGATTACGCCCGCGCATTTGTCGTCGGCGTTTGCCTGCTCAAGCGTTTTGTGGATAGAAGCCGGTGTCAGAAGCGTCTCTTTCCAGACGAGCTTGCAGGGAAGCACGTTTTTGTTGTTCAGCTCTTCGACCATCTTTTTTGAGTCGATGGCGACCTGCTTTAAGGTCTCCTCACCGTACAAATCCTGACTGCCTGTCAGGAACCAGAACTCATATTCATCTAAAGCAATCATTTTTTCCTCCAAATTTTGCTGATGATTTTTTACTCAATATTGTTTACAGCCGCGCGCTCGATGGCAAGGCCCTTGGTGTAGCGCGCGAAGAACTGGTTGAAGCCGTCGATGTCGTCCTGCTTGGCGGCGACCGTCGTCTTCTTGCTTGTCTTGAACACGCTGTCGTTCAGCCATGCGTCGAGCGGCTTACCGTTTGCGTTTACCAGGTAGCTTGCAAGCACTGCCATGCCCCACGGGCCGCCTTCGCCTGCTGTCTCCAGTGCGGAAACTGGTGTGTGCAGCGCGGCGCTCATCAGCGTAAGGCCGGTCTCCGCGGTCTTGAAAAAGCCGCCGTGTCCGGTCAGGCTGTCGATCTTGACGCTTTCTTTGTCGAACAGAATGTCCATGCCGGTTCTGAGCGCGCCCAAAGCAGTGCAAAGCTGAGCGCGGATAAAGTTCGCCATCGTAAATGAAGCGTGCTGCGTGCGCACAAAAAGCGGTCTACCTTCAGTAAGGCCGGTGATGCTTTCGCCCGAAAGGTAGTTGAACGGCAGAAGCCCGCCGCAGTCCTTGTCGCCGGAAAGCGCGGATTTTAAGAGCGTTCCGTAGAGCGTGCCTTTGTCAGGCGCTTTTCCGGTGACGGCGGTAATCACTTCGTCGAACAAAGCGACCCAGTGGTCGAACTCGCCCATGCAGTTGTTTGCGTGCGCCATTGCGACCAGAGCGCCGTCCGGCGTTGTCACCAAATCGATTAAGCCGTTGTATGCTTTGCTCAAATCTTTTTCGAGCACGACCATCGCAAACACGCTTGTACCTGCCGACACGTTTCCGGTACGCTTTGCGACGCTGTTAGTAGCAATCATGCCGGTGCCTGCGTCTCCCTCAGGCGGTGCCATGCGGGTGCCGGAAGCAAGCTCGCCTGTCGGGTCAAGCAGTTTTGCGCCGCTTTCGGTCAACGTGCCTGCGTCTTCGCCTGCAAGCAGCACTTTCGGCAGAATGTCGGCGAGCTTCCAGCCAAAGCCTTTGTCGGCTACGAGCGCGTCGAATTTTGCGATAAAATCCTTGTTGTAGTTTTTGCTTGCAGTGTCAATCGGGAACATGCCGGACGCATCTCCAATGCCGAGTAATTTCTTTCCGGTCAGCTTCCAATGGATAAAACCTGCGAGCGTCGTAAAGAATGCAACGTCTTTTACGTGCGGCTCATTGTTCAGAATCGCCTGATACAGGTGCGAGATGCTCCAGCGCTCGGGAATCGGGTAGCCGAAGAGTGCTGAAAGCTTTTCTGAAGCCTCGCCGGTAATGGTGTTGCGCCAGGTGCGGAAGGGAACCAAGAGCTTGTCGTCCTTACCGAAAGCCAGGTAGCCGTGCATCATGGCAGAAATGCCCAGGGCACGGATGCGCGTAAGCTTTACGCCGTATGTTTCCTGCACGTCGCGCTTTAAGTCAGCGTATGCCGACTGCAAGCCTGCGATGATTTCTGCTTCCGAGTAGGTCCAGATGCCGTCCACGAGGGAGTTTTCCCAGGTGTGGCTTCCCTGTGCGGCCGGCGCGTTGGTGCTGTCAATCAGCACGGCTTTAATGCGGGTCGAACCGAATTCGATGCCGACAATCGCGTTGCCGCCTTCGATGTAGGTTTTTACATCATCTTTTGTCATATAAGATTCTCCTTGAAGAATATCTCCAGTGGTATATGGATTATGGAATCCGGGGTGTCTTCGTAAATAAGCTTTCTGAACAGTTTATGAACTGCCGTCATTCCCTGTTCTTCCGGCTGCTGGCTGATGACGCAGTCGATGGAACCGTTCAGCACAAGTTCCTTGTTTGCATCGACAACATCAAAGCCAGTGACGGCGATACGGTCTTTCGCTCCAGAGCGTACTACCTGCTCTGCGACAAACTGAACTTCAACACTGACCGTACAGATACCGCAGGCGTCGGGTGTCTCTTTCAGAATCCGTCCGATTTCCTGCCTGATGCCGTCCGGCATGGCGTCACCCATGTCGACTACTTTTGTCTTTTTTCCGCTGTCTTTGAACCAGTCGCAGAATCCCCGTACGCGCTCTGTCTGGTTAAACGCCTCGCTGTAGGTCCTGACGACAATGTAGGTTCCGTCTTTGTGATTTGCTGTCAGCTCGGTAAGCCTGCCGGAAAGATAGCCCGCCTTGTAAGGATCCTGCGCTACCGTGCAGAGCGGCCTCGCTTCTGGCAGCGGGCAGTCAACGAAGCAGTAGGGCGTCTCCTCCGGCATGCTCTCGAGGAGAGCCAGCGTCTCTTCCTGCTGCACTGGCGCAATAATGTAGGCATTGCATCCCGCCGACATCATCTGAGAAAACTGGGCAATTAGGGACGTGTGGACGCTGCGGGTAAAGAAAAATGGCTGGATGCTAAAAGAAAAGGCGGAAAGCTCATCGCGCATTGTGCGTTCAATGCCGTCGTACAGCTTTTTCCAGTAACCGTAGCCGGTATCGATTTCCGGCAGCAGGACGCCGATTTTGTAACTTTCATGTTTTTTCAGCTGGCGTGCAAGCATATTCGGCTGGTAATCCGAGTTGTCAATAATCGCCTGTACTCTTTTCTGAGTGTCAGGAGAGACCCGGCCTCTGTTATGCAGTACCCGATCTACGGTGCCGATTGAGACGCCTGCAAGTTTCGCAATTTCTGTAACAGTCACGGTATGCCGTCCTTTCTTTTCTTTGCGTTAACGTACACATCTTACTTAGCGGCTTCTTTTTTGTCAAATGAATTCCGCCCTTCCCACAAAAAAAGGCTGTGCGTTTGCTCCCGCACAGCCCCTTATACCGTCATCTTACAGCCGCTCGGCGATTGCGTCGATGAACTGCCAGCTGTCGACAACCTGCTTTGCTTTCGGGTTTGCAAGGCGTGCAAGGTCGCCGGTCATGATGCCGTCTTCAATAACGGCAAGCGTTGTTTTCTCAAGCTTCTTTGCAAAGTCACTTAGCTCCTGAGTACCGTCCAGCTCAGCGCGTTTTGCGAGCGCTCCCGTCCACGCAAAGATGAGCGCGACAGGGTTTGTACTTGTCTTTTCGCCTTTCAGGTAGCGGTAGTAGTGCTTCTGCACGGTGCCGTGGCTTGCCTCGTATTCAAACTTGCCGTCAGGGCTTACAAGAACGCTGGTCATCATGGCAAGGCTGCCGCATGCGCTTGCAACCATGTCGCTCATGACATCGCCGTCGTAGTTCTTGCATGACCAGAGCATGCCGCCCTCACTTTTCATAATGCGGGCAACAGCATCGTCAATCAGCGTGTAGAAGTAGGACAGGCCTGCTTTCTCGAACTTGTCCTTGAACTCTTCATCGAAGACGCGCTGGAAAATCGCCTTGAAGTTTCCGTCGTATGTCTTGCTGATGGTGTCTTTTGTTCCGAGCCAGCAGTCTATTTTCTGGTCGAGCGCGTACATAAAGCTTGAGCGGGCAAAGCTTTCGATGGACGAGTCCAGATTGTGTATTCCCTGAATGATGCCGGGGCCTTTCATCTCCATGATTGTCTTACGGATTTCCTTTCCGTCAGCGCCGGTAAAAACGAGTTCTGCTTTTCCTGCGCAGGGAGTCTTAATCTCACAGTTTTTGTAGACGTCCCCGTACCCGTGGCGGCCAAGCACAATCGGCTTTTTCCAGTTTGAGACTGAGCACTGGATGTTTTTGACAAAAATCGGCGCGCGGAAAATCGTTCCGTCAAGTTCGCCGCGCAGAATTGCGTTCGGGCTGGGAGTCAGGGCTTTCAGCTTGTACTCTTCCATGCGCGCTGCATTCGAGGTAATCGTTGCGCATTTTACGCCGACGCCGAGCCGTTTGATGGCTGCCGCAGCCTCGTATGTGATTTTATCGGCTGAGTCGTCGCGGGATTTCAAGCCCAAATCATAATACTCAGTTTTAAGGTCAATGAACGGAGTAAGCAGCTTGTCTTTAATAACTGCCCACAGAACGCGTGTCATTTCATCGCCGTCAAGCTCGGCGATGGCATTTTTCATCTGGATTTTTGCCATGAGGGAACTCCTGTATCTGTCGGTGTTTCTATGCGGAGAAGTATATTCTGAACGGGCTTTCTTGTGCAATCGGGCAAATTCTGTAAAAAAGTGAAAAAAAATCTATAAAAAACCTGTTATTTAAGCTTATTTGGCTATTATTTTAAGAATTTATAAGCTTCTTGGTTTATACTTAAAAGTATGAGAATACTATTAGTCGAAGATGAAGAGCGCCTGTCTCAGGCATTGGTTGAGATTTTCAAGAAAAATCGCATTGGCATCGATGCCGTGTTGAATGGTATCGACGGTCTTGAGTATGCACAGAGCGGCACCTATGATGCTGTTATCCTGGACATTATGCTGCCGGGTATGGATGGCATTACCGTATTGAAGAAGCTGCGCGAAGAGCACAATAACGTACCCGTACTTCTTTTGACGGCAAAGGACGATGTCTCTGATAAAATCCATGGTTTGGATGCAGGTGCAGATGACTATCTGACAAAGCCGTTTTCTACAGAAGAGCTGCTGGCCCGCGTGCGCGCACTTACCCGGCGCAAGGGTGAGCTGAAAGAAGACGCCATTACGTTTATTGACCTGACGCTGAATAAGAAGAACTGCGAGCTGCAGTCAGGCACCGGACAGGCAATCAAGCTGTCGCTCAAAGAGCTGCAGATTCTGGAAATGCTGTTCGACTTCCCCCACCAGATTATCACCAAGGAACAGATTATCGAGAAGATTTGGGGTGGCGACGGTAACGCAGAATACAACAATGTTGAAGTGTACATTTCTTTCATCAGAAAGAAGATTGATAACCTTCACGTCAATGCCCGCATTCGTACTGCACGCGGTATCGGATACTCATTAGAGGAAGTTGAGCGCTAGGATACACTTACATGAACGTGATTCGACGGCTGCGTCTCCACATGATAGTCAGTATTGTTGCTGTCTTGATGGCGGTTCTCGCAGCTATTTTGCTAATACTTAATGTTTCGTTTACGCATATAGAACATGTTGATGTGAATCACTTCGTCGACGTTATCGTCGAAAACGGCGGTGTTATGCCTGAAATGCGAAACAACTTTCCCCTCAGAGAGCGGAAAATCCGGCCCGGCGGGAAAGATGTTGAAACTGGTGCAAGCGTAATACCTCCGGGACCTCTGACTCCGGCCGGGGAGCTTCGTGATGTGAGGATGGAAAAGCCTTTGCGACAGGCTTTTATTCCTCATTTTCTTGGTGGCGGCGATTTTCATAATTATGTTTCGCTGAAGATTTCTGCTAAAAATGAGCTGACGGAGGTCTCCCGCCAGTTCGGGTTCTTCCACTCGCAGGCAGAAATGTACTCTGTCGTCGGGCAGATTATGAGCGAGCATAAATCCCGCGGGTTTTACGATTATCTGTATTATCGTGTCACCCCGGCTGAAGACGGCAGCCGCCTTGTTGTTATTCTGAACTGTCAGGCTGAATTTGCCATGTGCCACCGGTTGTACTACTATAGTTTTTTCATCTGGCTGGTAAGTATTTTGGTAGCACTTCTGGTTGCATGGCGGCTTTCCGGCATTATCGTAAAACCTGTCGCAGAATCATTTGACCGGCAGAAGACTTTTATTTCCGATGCCGGTCACGAGCTTAAAACTCCCATTGCTGTTATCGCAGCAAATGTGGATGTCCTGATGCCGGAGTTGCCGGATAACCGCTGGCTCCAGTACATCAAGTCGGAAACAGAACGCATGAACCGGCTGGTAAAAGACCTGCTTTTCCTTGCCCGCGATGATGCAGGGCGCCGGGTTATGCATATTGGTGAATTTAACCTGTCTAATGCCGTTGAGAATGCAGTTCTGCCATTTGAAAGCATTATCTTTGAGCAGGGAAAGCGTCTTGAATACGAGATTCTGCCGGATATCTTCTTTACCGGTGATGAGCAGCAGCTCAAGCAGGTAATCATCATTCTGGTTGATAATGCGATTAAAAATTCGGAAAAAGGCGCATTAATTCGCGTAAAGATGCTGAGGGATGCGCAGAATGTGATTATTCGTGTGTACAACACGGGTATCGGCATTAAGGAAGAGGATTTGCAGAAAATCTTCCTGCGTTTTTATCGCTCTGACGCTTCCCGTGCCCGTAAAACCGGCGGCTATGGACTGGGACTTGCCATCGCAAAGTCCATATCAGATTCCCATGGCGGAAAACTGTCAGTAGCAAGTAAATACGGCGAATGGGCGGAATTCTCGCTCTCTCTGCCGCTGAATTCTCAAAAGAAATAGAACATGATTGATTTAGCCGAAGAAGAGCGCGCTCCTTCAGCCCTGCTTGTTGGTATGCCCGGTTCCGATTTAGCGGAACTTAAGGGCCTTGTAACCACGCTGGGCATGACGGTTGCCCGTTCTTTCCCCCTTTCCCGTCTGGAAGTCAGCCCAGCCTATGGCATGGGGCATGGGAAAGCGGAAGAAATAGCCGCACTGGCAGAATCCCTTGCGGCAGATGTCATTATATTTGATTTCGAAATTGATCCCCGTAAACAGCGTAACTGGGAAAAGCTTTCCCACCGGCCGGTTTTTGACCGGCAGGAAGTAATCCTCCGGATTTTTGCACAGCGTGCGCGTACCCGGGAGGCTGTGCTTCAGGTAAAGCTTGCTCAGCTGGAATACTCGCTTCCCCGGCTTGCGCATATGTATGGCGATATGGCCCGGCAGCGTGGCGGTAACTATGGCTCTAAAGGCTCCGGCGAAACGCAGCTGGAGATGGACCGCCGTTCTGTCCGCGAAAAAATCTATCAGCTGCGCCGGGAACTTTCGCAGGTAGTGCAGGACAGAAATGTTCAGCGCGCCCGCCGGGACCGCATTCCGCTGCCATCCTGCGCGCTTGTTGGCTACACAAATGCCGGTAAATCAAGCCTTTTGAATGCGCTTACCGGAAGCGACGTGTTTGTCGAGGATAAGCTGTTTGCGACGCTTGACCCGACTACCCGGCGCCTTTCACTTAAGAACGGCGGAAGCCTGCTTCTGACAGATACCGTAGGCTTTATTTCCAATTTGCCGCACTCGCTGGTTAACGCATTTAAGTCTACGCTGGAAGAAGCTGCCAGGGCGGACGTGCTTGTCATCGTGCTTGATTCCAGTGACCGGGCCGCCGAAAGCCAGTACAAGACCGTTATGTCTGTCCTTGAGGAAATCGGCGCAGACAGGATTCCGCGCATTATCGTCCTTAACAAAATTGACCGCGCTTCTCCAGATACGCTGCATGCCGTTACGCCTCCTTCGGAAGATGCGAGGGCCGCAGACGCTGCGTTTACGCTGCATAAGATGAAGGCTCTTTTTGGAGATGCCGTTTCTGTCAGCGCAAAAACCCGCGAAGGCTTTGATGTCCTTATTGAGCGTATCTCGATGGCTCTCCTTGGCGCGGAGGCGGAGTATATCCTGCCGGTGGAAAAGGCCGGGCTGCTTTCAGAATTGCGGAAAACCGGCTCTCTGATTCAGGAATACTGGCTTGAGGACGGCATTCATATAAAGGCGCGCGTGGGCCGGGGAACCCGTCTGGAAGCGCTCCTTTCGCAACATTGCACAAGCGGGGAAGCTTGTGTTAGTATGAATCATGCGAGTTTCGATTAACGGCGTGCTGGGCTTTACTGCCGTAGCGCTTTTTATTGCAATTGTTGCTGTCAGTGCCGTGGCGCTGTGCACCAGAAATGCCGTGCCGGGCGAAGGCCTCCGCAAGATAGATCCCGTGCCGGAGCATGTTACGGCTCAAAATGCAGGGACAGCAGCCTTTACCCGTATCGGACAGCTTCGTACCAGCACAAAGCCCGACAGTGCGGAGCGCCGGACCGTTATAATTGTGACGCCGTGGCTGGAATATGCCGCTTCTGACGCCGCCCTGTACGAAGAGCTTGACACCAAGCAGCGCAGTCTGCGTTCTGCGATATCTGCCTATTTTACCCGTTTTACCGATGCCGACTTAAAACGCCGGGGCGAAACGCTGGTAAAAGCAGACCTGCTTGCCCTGGTGAACAGCATGCTTGTGCTGGGAAAAGTGCAGGCAATCTATTTTAACGAGTATCAGTTTTTTGATTAATCTGCAACATTTTTAATTCGTCTGCGTCAAATAGATAACGGAGAATAACAGAATGAATACAACGACAGTAAGTCCCGCAGCTCAGGTTATCGTCGCGCTTATTCCTATCGTGGGAATCTTTATCGGCGGCGTGATTGTTTTCTTTTCCCTGCTTTGGCATCATCATGAAATAAAGCAGCAGGTAAAGATGGGAACGTACAGGCGGGAAGCTTTCAATCTGAAGGCATTTTCGCTGCTTTTTGGCGTGCTGCTTTCAGTGCTTGGCGTGATTTTGACGTTGTTCTTTGCCCTGATGAAAGGCTGCTCACCGGCTCTGCTTGGCGGTCTGGTTCCCCTTGCCATCGGCATTTCGCTGGTAATCTTCTACGCGATAAATCCTGACTTCAAAAGAGCGAATGAAGGCTAGTGGTATGGACATCGCCGGAGGCCTTGAGCATTTTATTGCTCAGAAGCGCGATGCGTTGCTGATAAAGCAGACGCTTTCCGGTGATTCCAAAGCTTTTGCAAAGCTTATCCGGTATTACAAAAAGCGTATCCATGCTCTTGGACTGGGGTTTTTCAAAAATGAGACCGACACCGATGACTTTATGCAGGAAGTGTTTGTCAAAGTATACACGAACCTGGCCCAGTTTAAGGGCGAATCTGCATTTTCCACCTGGATTACCCGGATTGCCTACAACACTGCGTTTACAATCATTCAAAGACGGCCGCAATGTACAAGCCTTCCCGAAGAAACCGAACTGTATGACCCGGACTTAACGCCCGAAGAGCAGCAGATTCGCCGCATTACCGTGGAAGCCGTGCGGGAAGCCGTCCGCGAACTTCCAGAAAAGTACAGTATCTGTCTGGAGCTGTATTTTTTTTATGACATGTCTTATGAAGAAATAGCTGTAGTAACAGGCTTTCCCCTGAATACGCTTAAATCACACATTTTCCGCGCAAAAAAAATACTGCGGGATAAACTGAGAGGTTTTTATCATGACTGATGCTGTGTCTGTAAAAGCTGCCTGCGAGCGGACGATGAACCGGTTTCTGGAATTGGATAAGGGGGAGCGGCTGCCGCTTGCTGTTACCTTGCATCTTTTATGGTGCCGGGATTGCCGGACGCAGGTGCGCCTGATGACGATGGCAGAGCGGGTCGTTTCCGGTCGCAGTGTGCATAAAATGAGCCTGCAGAAACCGGTGTCCCTTAAAAAGTGGATATTTGGCGGTGTATGCATGATTCTGTTTATGCTCGTTTTTGGAAGGGCCGCAGACTATTTTGCAAGCGAGGCGCTGTGGACGGCTTTTGCCCTGGTGTTTGCCGCCGCGGTGACCGCGTACTGCGCAATTTTTGTCGGCTGCAACATGGACTTTTTTGTAAAGAAAATCGGCATGGAAAAATAAAAGGGGCGTCAGTCAGCACCCCCGTATAAAGAACTCGTTGTTATCCCCAGAGATTCTGAGGATTTACCTGCTTACCGTTTTTGAAGACGGTAAAGTGAAGGTGCGGGCCGGTGCTCAATCCGGTGCTTCCTACCTTACCGATTTTTGTGTCTGTTGATACGCGCTGTCCTTTTACCGCGAGAATTGCGCTCATGTGACCGTACAGCGTCTTGTATCCTGAATGATGCGTGATGATGACGTAGTTACCGTAGGTGTTGTTGTAGCCGGTTGCGGTGACAGTTCCGGGCAATGCGGCGTAAATAGCCGTTCCCTGCGGACAAGCCATATCAACTCCGCTGTGGTATGAGCGCACGCCTGTAAACGGACTTTTTCTCCAGCCAAATCTGGAAGAAAGATACCAGCGTGCGCGTATCGGCTTGTGGAACAAATCTCCGTTAATTTCCTGGCGTGTCACCCAGTCGAGTGCCGCGTCGGGAACGAACAGCGTCATGCCGGCTTCCAGTGACTCTTCGCAGTCTTTGTGGTTGACAGCCGCGCATTTTGCCGCATCAACTTCATATTTTTGTGCGATGGAGGTAATCGTTTCGTTGTCTTTGCGGACCGTGTACAGAATGCCAGGCATGGAAGGAATTTTCAGAAACATGCCGATTTGCAGGAGCCGTGAAGAACGAATGTTGTTTACGCTGATAATAGTGTCCTGGGTAACGCCTTTCTGATCCGCTATGATGCCAATCATGTCGCCGGGACGGACGCGGTAGGAAGTGTATGACAGTTCATACTCTGGGGCTGAAACGGTCTCTACTGGCAGCGTCTCTTCTGTAACAATCGGAATACCGGGAGTTTCGAGACCGCCTTTACCGTCCTGCACTGGACGGGAACGGAGCACGATAACGGACACAAGTAGTACCAGAGAACAAGCGCCCGCTGTTATTACTGCTGATTCTGCCAATGTAAGCCATGGTATTCTTTTTCCACCCATTTTATAAATCCTCTGATTTCTTTATCGGCAAAAACAAATTATTTTTTAGATAATCCTATCAGATAGGTCTCAAAAGATTCGGCACGGCAGGCAACGGGCTTAAACCCTTTCGCGCTGGTGAAGATGGTTCTCATATCCTTTAAGATTTCCTGTTGATCTCCATTCTGGAAGATTTTGACGGCAAAGTTACCGCCTTGTCTCAGCATGGTTTGCGCATACCAGACTGCCATCTTTACAAGCCCTCTGGAACGGGCTGTGTCGACAACCTTATTTCCTGTTGTCAGCGGGGCGGCATCGCATACGACTAAGTCAAAAGGTCCTTCTGCTTTTATCGAAGCGCGGATTTCGGCATCGTTCAAATCGCCCTGAATAAAAACAAGGTTGTCGCCTTTTACGTTTTTTGAGAGCGGATTTAAGTCACAGGAGACGACCTTGCCTGTACCTTCCATGGTACGAAGCAAAAATGTTGTCCAGCTGCCGGGGGCTGCTCCCAAATCCAGGACGCGATAATTTTTCTTTATCATCCCGAATTTTTCATCAATCTCCTGAAGCTTGTATACTGAGCGCGCGGGATAGCCTTCCTTAAAAGCTTTCTGAGACCAGAAATCGGGCTTTTCATAACTGCTGTTGGCCATGTGGCTATGATAACAGATTTAGTTGTATTTGGGAACTGCGCCTGCGGGCTGATTCAGATACTTGGCTAAGAAACATGAGGCGCTCGCAACAGCGTTTTGTGTGCGCCCCATGTAGTTTTTCAGAAGACGTCTTTTACTCTTCTATGCCTTCAAAGACAAATGTTGTGATTGAATTTGCCTGCATGACAGGATACACGCACTTGTTCTTCAGCGTAATGTCCATTTTAACCGGAGTCAGGTTTTCGCCGTCGGAAAGCGTGCCGCTCGTGCGTACAACCTGAACTTTGGTGGGCATGGTCGAAAAATTTGACAGGTCTACTTTTGCGTACTGATCTGCATCTCCCGTATTCATGCCGACAATGACAAGCTTTTTGTCTTCTGCGCTGTAGGCGGCGATGTGTGACATGGTTTCTGTAATCGGAACGACAACGTAGCCGGGGCGGATGTAGCGCGTAAAGTGTGCATACGCGTAGTATTTCTTCCATGGAATAATCTGCACGTTGTCGTGGTCGGCTGTCGCAATGCCCCAGTAGCCGCCGTTTGTATTCGGAGCGCCGCCGTCCTTGTTGCCGTTGTAGCCGGCTTCGGAAATATGGCTGTCGATGATGTCCCAGATGCACCATGCGCACGGCTGCAAAAAGCGAAGGTCGTCAATAACCTTGCGTGCAAAGCCAAAGGCTGCCGCCATTTCGCCGCTGCCTTCTGTCCAGCTGCCGTCTACTTCGCTCATCCACAGGTTTTTGCCGGCGGCTTTTGCAGTTGCCTTCAGCGCCTTCTTGTAACTTTCTGTCGCATCGCTGTAGCAGTGCGTGTCTATGCGTCCGAGCGCTGTTTTTGCTTCTGCTGAAAGCGCATTGTAGGAGCTGTTTGCTTTCTTTACGCTTGTCTCATCGCTTCCGCAGACGATTGTGTCTGTTAAGCCTGCTGCATCAAGAGCGTTACGAGTGGCGACAATCATCTGTGACTGCGTGTTTCCCGGCGCCCAGTGGCAGCCTTCCTGCTTGTCATTCAATGCTTTCCAGTAGTTCGTGTCAGGCTCATTCATCGGCGAAATGCTCTGGAATGTAACGCCCCAGTCGCTCTTAAAGTGTGCGGCGACAGTTGCAAGATAGGTTGCAAAAGCGTCGAACTGGTCTGACTTCAAGTTGTCGCTCGTTGCGGGGGTGTTGCCGCCGGTACAGCCGCTTACAGTCATAAAATACGGCGGTGAGTTGGAAAAGCCTTCGACAATTACGTCCTGACCGACAGCAACAGCCTTCAGCAGACAGTTGCGCTGATTTGCATCTGAAGACCAATTATATGTGCCGTTTGCAGCTAAATAGCCGGGAACTGCAGAGTCGGTGCGTACTATGTGTTTATGCGTAGGATCGTCTCCGCCGCCGATGTTGTAGCGGATGATGTTCAGGCCTAAGCCTTTGCCGTCTAGCGTGTAAAAGAGCTTTGCGGCTTTTTCGGCAAGCTTGTCAGAATAGCCGACGCGGTTTGCCCACCAGCAGAAGCTTGTGCCCCAGCCCTGAAACTTTCCGTCATTGAACGGCGACTGGTTGGACTTGGACACGTCGATTTTGCCCATCTTGTTCCAGCCCTGTGCCACGGACGGAATAGTTCCGTCTACAACAATGTTGGAAACGACCGTATCCGTCGCCTCTTCGGCAATAGCAGTGACAGCAGAATAGACATTTTCCTTAGGTTCTTCTTCCACCGTGCTGCTGTGCGAACAGCCTGTAAGTGCCGATACAGCTACCATTAGCGTTGTAGCCGTAGCCAAAAAAACGTGTTTCTTCACTATTTTCATAGTGACTCTCCTCCTTTTTTTTTAACAACAGTTTTATTCATGGTAACTTACACTTGCTGTGCCGTCAAACAAAAAAAAACGCCCGCAGGCACCAGCCCACAAGCGCTTTCAGAATAAGCAGGGGCGCACGGACGCTGACGCACGAGTACACCCCAAAAAAAAGTACGCCGGCATGGAAGCCGGCGCACGATACATGCACGGACAGAAGCTTCGCTTCTGTTAAATTTCAAAACGACATCCTGTCGTTTTGAAATTAGTAATCCATTCCCATACCAGGCTGCGGAGCAGGTGCTGCTGCCGGCGGTTCCGGAATATCAGTGATTGCACACTCTGTGGTGAGCAGCATGCCGGCAACAGAAGCTGCATTCTGCAGGGCGCTTCTTGTTACCTTTGCCGGGTCGATGATACCAGCTTCCATCATGTTCACCCATTCGTCTTTTGCGGCATTGTAGCCAACGCCAGCTTTTTCTGTCTTAGCGCGCTCAGCGACAACTGCGCCGTCAACGCCTGCGTTGTCAGCAATCTGGCGGATAGGCTCTTCCAGTGCGCGGCGTACAATCTTAAAGCCGACTTTTGCGTCGTCAGACAGGTCTTTTGCAGCGCTGTCGTCCAGGGCTTTTGCAGCTTCGATAAGAGCAAGGCCGCCGCCAGAAACGATGCCCTCTTCGAGAGCTGCGCGTGTTGCAGCCAGGGTATCTTCTACGCGGAACTTCTTCTCTTTCATCTCGGTCTCAGTGATTGCACCGATGTTGATTACAGCTACGCCACCAGAGAGTTTTGCAAGGCGCTCCTTGAGCTTTTCTTTGTCGTAGTCAGAGGTTGATTTTTCAACCTGTGCTTTGATTTCGGCCACGCGGTCGGCAATAGCCTGCTTTTCGCCGGCACCGTCAACGATTGTAGTGTTGTCTTTGTCGATTTTGACGCTCTTAGCCTGTCCCAGCATAGAGATGTCGGCAGTTTCAAGCTTAAGGCCAAGCTCTTCGCTGATGACAGTACCGCCAGTAAGGATAGCGATGTCCTGCAGCATTTCCTTTCTGCGGTCGCCAAAGCCAGGAGCCTTAACGGCAACGCAGTGCAGTGTGCCGCGGATTGCGTTCAGAACGAGTGTTGCCAGAGCCTCACCGTCCATGTCTTCGCAGATAATCACCAGCGGCTTACCGGTCTGGGCAACTTTCTCAAGAAGCGGCAGCAGGTCTTTCATCGTGCTGATTTTCTTGTCGTGAATCAGGATGTAGGCATCGTTGTAGTTTACTTCCATGCGCTCGCGGTCGGTTACGAAATATGAGCTGATGTAGCCGCGGTCAAACTGCATGCCTTCAACAGTTTTGACTGTTGTATCCATGTTCTTGGACTCTTCTACGGTAATTACGCCGTCTTTGCCAACCTTCTCGATTGCATCAGCAAGGATTTTACCGATTTCCGGGTCGTTGTTTGCAGAGATTGTTGCAACGTGAGTGATGTCCTCGCTGCCTTTTACGGCGCGGCTGTTCTTCTTGATGTTTTCTACAGCAACAGCTACAGCCTTGTCGATACCGCGTTTGATTTCAATCGGAGTCATGCCTGCGCTGACAGCCTTAAGTCCTTCGCGGACGATTGCGTAAGCAAGCACGGTTGCAGTTGTGGTGCCGTCACCGGCAACGTCGTTTGTCTTTGAAGCAACTTCGCGAACCAGCTGAGCGCCCATGTTCTCGAAGGGGTCTTTCAGTTCAACTTCTTTTGCTACAGAAACACCGTCTTTGGTGATTGTCGGTGCGCCGAACTTTTTGTCCAGCATGACCAGGCGGCCGCAGGGACCCAGTGTTACTTTTACTGCGCGGGCAATCTGCTCAACGCCGCTCAACATCTTTTTACGGGCATCTTCATTAAAAATCAGCTGTTTTGCCATTTTGTCTCAAAACTCCTTATGTTTTAAGCATGTGCCTCACGCGGAAAACTGCATGACGGCACACGCATATTATGTGCATACACTCAACATATAAAAAATATGCGCTATCGGCAAGAAAAATCGTCAGGATTTTACGGTAAATGTAATCGCTTCGTCTGCGGAGAGCGGTTTGCTGAAATAATAGCCTTGTATGGTATCAGCATTGAACTCGCACAGGCGCCTGTACTGCCAGTCCTCTTCAACGCCTTCGATGAGCATTTCTTTTTTCAGGTCGTGTACCAGCCGGATGACGTTTTTAATGAACGAATCCTTGCCGTCAACCAGGTAGGTGTCCACCAGCGATTTGTCGAGCTTTATGACGTCGACCGGAATGTAGGTGAGGTATGCAAGTGACGAATAGCCGGTGCCAAAGTCGTCCATCAGCAGACGGATGCCAAGTTCCTTTAAGCGATGAAAAAGTTCGTCGGCCTGCGCGCTCTTCTTTAAGAAAATGCCTTCTGTAATTTCCATTTCCACGAACTTTGACGGTACGCGGTATTTTGAGAGCAGGCTTTCAAGGAAGTCCATGTAGCCGGTGTCAGAAAGCTGATTGCTTGAAAAGTTGATTGAAACTGGGTGCAGTTCGCAGCCTTTGTCTCGCCATGCCGCCAGCTGGCGAATTGCAAGCTCCGTCGTGATTCTGCCGATGCGCCAAATCCAGCCGTTTTTCTCGGCGACAGGTATAAACTGTCCCGGATACATTCCCGGCTCTTTCATGCGGACGAGCGCCTCGTAGCCGCTGACAGCGTGCGTGCGCAGGTCTATCTGCGGCTGGTAGAGCATATAGAAGCCGTCGTTTTCAAAAGCTTCCTGCAGCTTTTCTTTTATCTGCGCTTCCAGCACCGCCTGTTTTTTCAGTTCATCGGAGTAGACGAAAACAGAATTGCGTTTCCGGGTTTTTGCCACGAACATGGCATTTTCCGCATTGATGATGTGCTGGTCAGGGCGCAGCACGCCGTCGCTGTTTGAAATGCCTGCGCATACTGAAATGCGGATGCGTTCCTCGCCGACAGGAACCGGCTCTGCAAAAATATGCATGATTTCCCGCGTGATTGTATGCGTTTCGTCTAGGTGTACGCCTTTGACGGCAAACAGAAATTCGTCGCCTCCGTACCGTGCAAGCAGCAGCCGGTACTTTGCGGCTATCATTTTCATCTTGACGCCCAGGAACCGCAAGATAGCGTCTGTTTCGGAATAGCCGTAGGTTTCGTTCAGCCCCTTAAAGCCGTCTATGTCGACAATCATGACGGCGTACTTCATGTCGGGCGTTACCTGTTTGTCGAACAGCCTTGACGCGGCGCGGCGGTTCAGAATGTCGAGCAGACTGTCGTGTTCGCTCTGGTATTTTAGCTGGCGGTGCTCCTCTGCCGCGCACTCTTTTAAGTAATACACGCAGTTTTCTTTATGATTAAAGCCGTTGAAAATGGCAGTTGCCATTTCGCGGCAGCTTTCGTAGCCACAGGAGCCGCAGTTTATGTTTCGCGAGCTTGGCGTGTATTTTTTCATCTGGACGAAGATTTCATCCAGTTCTGACGGCGACGGCTGTTTTATGGCGCAGCTGGCGGATTTATCGGTGTAGGTACGGAGGTAGTCCTTTAAGTCGAGGGATGCAAACTGAGCTTCCAGCGCTGCCAGCCGCTCTTCCGGTGTCGCATTTTTTGACCACGAGCTTCCCGGCGTAGTGTTTTTTACGCTTTCCCGTATGGCAAGCAGGTTATAGAGCGCCGCGTCCGTATGCGAAAGCAGCGGATCTGTCGCAGTACCGCACAGGCATCCCTGCTCGCAGTTTAACGCATCGATGAACATGAACGGCGTCTCTCCGTCTGCAATTCTGGTAGCATTGTTTCGAAGAAAGTGATACAGGCGCTTGTCGCCTTCCATCTGGCGGATAAAGGTGTTTTCGCCCATAAGCCAGCGTATGTTTTCGGCAAGGCCTCCTGGCATGGGATAGACAGCGCCAAGTCCGTACTCAACCTCATCCTCGCAGGGAAGCCCCGTTATGTAATGCCTGCGGACATAGTTCATCAGGTGGTCAAACGTGACGTTGTAGCGCACATAGCCTTTGTTTGCCGGTTCTGAAATCTCAATCTTTTTGGCAATGCATGGACTGATGAAAGCAAACGAGTCGGTAATGCCAAGCTCTTTTCGCGCGTAGATTGCCGCACACATGAGCGGGCTTTGTACTGGAAACAGACTCGGAATGAGCTGCGGCAGGTATTTTTCGATGTAGTTGACGACGGCAGGACAGGGCTGCGAGATGCCGCCCAAAAAGCCGTATTTTTTGATGTAGCTGATGTAGCCCCAGGTGGTGATGTCGGCGCCGAACGACACGTTGATGAAGCGCTTTGCCCCCAGCGCCTTTAGTCCGCCCAGCACGCGGGCATATTCATCGGGATAATTTGCCTTAAAAGAAGGCGCAATCAGCACAGAAATCTGCTCGCCGGCTTTTAGTGCCTCAAAAAATGCTTCAGTGTCGTCTTCGTATGAGCGTGCGTTATGCTCGCAGGCGTTGAAGCAGGCGCCGCATGCAATACAGCGGTCTGGGTCTACGATGATGTGTGATTTTCCGTTTTCATCCGGCGGCGTTGCAGTACATGCGCCCATGGCACTGCAAGCCGCAATGCATTTGTTGCAGCCGACGCAACGGTCGTTTGTGAATACCAGTGATTTTCCGGGGATATCGCTCATCAGAATCAGTATACCATGGCAACCGGCACATTGCCACAAAAAAAACCGCCCAAAGCGGGCGGTTTGTACATAGAACGGCAGGAATGCGCAGCGTAGCTTTTCGCATGCCGCTAAGTCCTATGCACGGACGGCATCTTGCCGCCGTTCAGAAAAAATGACCGAACTCATTTCTTCTCTTGTATCTTATCTTTTTCTTTCTTGACTTTTACATCAAGAACGTCCATCAGCTTGTTCAAGCCGGCTGCAAAGTCAAAATCATCAGCTTCAACGTGGGCTGTAGTACCCCAGCGGAAATTAACATTCGCATCCCAGAAATATTTTTTGTCTTCTTTTACGCGAAGAATCAGGTCAATGATAAGATCATCGGCGTATTTTACGCGTTCGAGTTTTTTTTCAATCAAATCGGTCTGCTTTTCGTCCAAGGTGAATCCCAGTGCAGAATAATTTTTAGTCATAATAACCTCCTAAAAGCTGTTTTATCAGATGCAGGACCGAACCGGCTGCCCTTCTGACAGGGGTCATTATACAACACAGTCTGCATAAAAGCAAAAAAAATATTCAGAAAAGCAAAAGAAATTAGCGGGCGAAAGATGAGGCGACGTTAAGCTCTGAACGATACTTTGCGACAGTCCTGCGGGCAATCTGAATGCCCCGTTCTGCAAGGATTCCTGCGATTTTCTGGTCTGAGAGTGGCTTTGCGTCTCCTGCATGTTCTTTCAGGATTTCTGCTATCTCATACTTTGCGCCTTCTTTCGAGACTGGCAGGGCAGCACCCGGCGCGATCCCTGACGCCGTGCCCGCCGCGCTCCCAGCCGTCACGCCTTGCACGGGCACTGGTGCTCCAGCTGACATCACGCCTTGCACGGGCACTGGCGCTCCAGCTGACATCACGCCTTGCGCCGAACCGGCTCCATTTGGGGACCCGGCTGCTGTTGCCAGCGGCAGATCCGTTCCTGTCGGCTCGGCCTGCGCGGCTTTCCAGGCTGCATCTTTCGCCGGAGTCGTGGCGACCGCGTTCGTAAAAAAATAGCTGAATGCAAAAAGCCCCCATTCGCACTGCAGGTACTTTCCGTTTGCCATGCGCGAGATTGTGGCTTCGTGCACGCCGAGCTTTTCTGCGATGTCTTTTTGCCGCAGCGGGGCGAGGTAGCGGGCGCCGTGCTCGAAAAAAGCCGCCTGCGCGCGGACAATTTCTGCCGCCGCCCGTGCGAGCGTGCTTTCGCGGAATTTCACGCTGTCAATAAAAATGCGAGCCTCTCGTACTGCATCCTGAACGACTTTGCCTCCAGATTTTGTCTCGGCGGCTTTTTCAAAATCAGCGGCAACCGAAAGGCGCGGGACGGTATTTCCTGCCAGCGTAATCTTAAAGCTGGAGCCGCTTTGGCTCGTGGCAGCAGCATTTACGATGCCGTTTTTTTCATTTTCCTCAGTCAGAGTAAGCCGTTCGACATAGACATCCGGCGCAATGTACTGCGCCTGTGCGCTTCCAAAATTGCGGGCGGGGTAGGGGTCCAGCGTCCTGATAAAAGCGAGCGCCTCATCAATCTCGGCCTCGGTAAAGGGCTTTTTTTCCACCTGCAGCAGGGCTTCCTGCTCTGCCTGGCTGGTAAAGGCGAGCGACTGCCGTTCCTTCAGGAACTGCTGAATCTTCTTTAAGATTTTCGCACTTTGCGGAGGATCCAGAAGCGGCAGGTGCCCGTCGAGCAGAAAAAGCGCCGCCCGCGGTGCATTCCTGCAAAGATGAGCCTGCACCAAAAGACTTTCTTCCACGCCCGAGCAGCAGGTTCCGGCCGGATCCAGCGCCCGGATTTCGTCCATGCATTTTTTGAGCAGCGCTTCGTTCTGGGCTGGCCGCTTTTTGTTCAGCAGGGAAAGCGGCGCAAGAATGTGAAAGCCCGATGCGTCCAGATTGTAAATCAGCGCCGTTCCCAGCTCCTGCTCGTCGTAGCTGTGGTTTATGGCATTGTACTGGTGCAGCAGATGGTCCTGCAGCGACTCCCGGTAATCTTCGCTGTTTTCGAGAGCCGCCTGAAACGCATCGCTTGCAGCTTCCCCCGCAGCTGAAACCGCGCTGTATCTCCCGTTGTCAGAAAAGGCTGAGCTGTGTTCCCGCACCGTAGTGGCGCCCTGCATCAGCCGGTCCTCGGTAATTTCGAGCGCGGGGTTTCGCTCGGCCTCGCTGTAAATGGATTCGCGCAGGTCAAGGCTGCTCATCGCCAGCAGCTTGAGCGACATAATCTGCTGCTGACTCAGGCGCTGTACTTGGGTCTGCTTCTGCCGCTGCTCTGTGTGCGTGCGCATCTGGAGGTGAGGTGCTGCTGTGAATCCTGCTGAATCAGCCATGCGCTTACTATAGCACAAGAGCGCCCTTCGCGGTATAGTTTGGGCCATGAAAAGTTTTGATTTATTCGGAGTTGCAATTCCCGAGATTCTGTTGCCTGAGCATATCGATCTTGCCAGCTGGTCGGTCATCGCCTGTGACCAGTACACGCAGGACCGCGCTTATTGGAAAAGAGCAGCGTCAGCCGCCGGCGAAAAGCCGTCTGCACTCAACCTGATTCTGCCCGAAGTCTACCTGAACGATGCTGACAGCGAACAGCGCATTGCCGACATAAAAAAGACAATGCAGCGTTATCTGGCAGACGGCGTGTTTGCTCCAGCAAAACGCGGCTTCATGTACATCGAGCGGACGACAGCATACGGCCGTACAAGAAAAGGCCTCGTGCTGGCAGTAGATTTGGAAACATATGAATGGAAGCCGTTTTCCAAGGCGCTTATCAGGGCAACCGAGGCGACAGTCCCGGAGCGGATTCCTCCGCGCATGAAAATCAGAACAGGCGCTCCGCTGGAGCTGCCCCATATCATGCTGCTTGCAGATGATGCATCCGACGCGCTTGTCGGAGGAACCGGATCTCTGGTCAGGAAAAATGCGCCCGTGTACGACGGCGACCTGCAGCAGAATAGCGGCCATATTACCGGCTGGCTCGTAGATTCCGATGCCGTTCTCGGCCATGTGCAGGAGGCACTGCAGGCTGTCGCCAAAAAAGGCACTGCAAGCGACGGAAGCACCTTCCTGTTTGCCGTTGGCGACGGAAACCACAGTCTTGCGACCGCAAAAGCCGTCTGGGACGAGCATAAAAAACAGCTTCTGGCACAGGGCGCGACCGAAGCCGAACTTGCCGCAAACCCGGTCCGCTATGCACTGGTGGAAGTGGTGAATATATATGATGCGGGCCTCACCTTCGAGCCGATACACCGCGTTGTGTTCGGTTCGGATATGGAGGCGCTCACAAAAGCAGTCGCAGAAAAACTCGGCGGCACGCTTACAGAATGTGCCGATACGGCCGCCCTCGAAAAAGCAGTCGCCGACAAAACGGCACCAGGCGCCCGCTATGGCTTTGTCTTCACTAAAGACGGCACGACCCGCTCAGTGCTCTTGCAGACCGCAGTTACCGACCTTGCGATAGCCGCCCTGCAGCCCGCGCTCGACGAATACCTTGCCCAGCATACAGGTGCGGAAATCGACTACATCCACGGCTCGGAAGAGACCGTACAGCTGGGCTCAAAAGAAGGACAGCTCGGAATTCTGCTTCCGCCCATTGCCAAAGACAGCTTCTTTGCGACAATCAACGCGCGCGGCCCGCTCCCCCGGAAAAGTTTTTCTATGGGCGAAGCAAGCGAAAAGCGCTTCTACGTGGAAGCCCGGAAACTTTTTGACTAGGCTGTAACCGGGCAAGGCGTGAAAGCCATCTGCAGGCTGTAAAAAACGGCCCCCTCCGTTAGAAGAAGGCCGTCAGTAATAATTTTCAGGGCACCCCCGCCGAAGCCTAACGGCTCCGTCGGGCCGGGCTATCCGCCCTTCCGCGCTAGCCGCGCTCCATTCTCACCTGGCGGCTCTTTCGCTTCCGCTCAATTTCCGCCAGGTTCGAACAGCCCTCGCGGGCTGGGGCTACTATCCCTGGTGCGCCGGTCGCCTTCCGGCGACCGTAGCGAGTTTTGCCGGTGACAAAACTCGTGGGGGCAGCCCTTGCGGGCTTGCAGTTCAAAAAGCCTTTCTACTCAGAGTCTTTTGCAAGGCGGACTGCCATGCCAAAATACTTGCTCCAATAACTGCCGTTGGAAAAACTGTCTGAGTCAAAATTTGCGCATAATGCTGACTGAGTACCGCTGGAAGTTGCTGTCCAATAGTATCCCTGATTCGCACAAAATGACATTGGCAGCGCGGTGCCTAGGCGATCTCCTGCTGCAGGAAGGAAGACTGCGCCGGCATTTTCCATAACAACCCATTCGTCAGCTGTGTAAGAATTGGTTGTGTATTCACTCGCAAACCCAGAAGTAAAGCATGCACCATCAGGGAGCGTCCAGTCATCAGGAAGAAGAATCCATCCTTTTATGTTGTTAACCGTTGCAGCTCCTTTTTTGCTGTCAGCATCCGTACGGGTTTTTACCACATAATTCCATTCGTCGTAGGTCAGCGTTCGCCAGCCGTAGCTAGCATCGTTACCGCCGTTAGTGATGGCATTACTTCCCCAGTCGTTTTTGAGCGCTTCGCTGGAAGTGTTTCCGTAATCCTCATTAGTAGTACTGCTTACAATTCCAAAGGCAGCTGCATTTGTGAATTCAGAACTTTCGCCAACCCAGCCAAAGAGATCAACGGTAACGGCAGTGTCTGAAGTCACACCGCCCGTTGTTCCAGTCACAATATTTGTGTTTCCCGGATTAATTCCTATAAAGTCATACTGGTGGTCGGCAAACTTCCATTCAATCGACGCCTGAGTACTGTCGAGACTTGCCTGTAAGTTTCCCTTTGAGAAGTAAACCTGCTTTGTCTCGCTCACGCTGAACAAGCCGTCGATTCCGCCAGTGGGAGCTTTAGGAGCATTCGGGTCGTATGTATAGGGGCTTTCTGTAATGGCTCCCTCAGTTCCGCCGATTGTAACGGTACCGCATGTGCTTTGGTAACCTGCACCGATACTGTATGGGGCCAACGATCCCCCCTTTACGGCAGTAACGCTTGTAACATCAGAGGTAATAGTGATGGTTCCACACTCTGACGGGACTTTTGTCCATGAAGAGCCTCCATTCGAGACCTCTTGCAGTGTGCCGCCACCGATGCCTGCAGAATTTCCCCCTCCAGTTGCAGTTATAGTACCGCCGCTTATAGTAATGTTACCGCACTTATGTCCGCCACCAGAACCTATTGCTGCATTGTAACCGCCCGCAGTTGCAGTAATAGTTCCGCCGGTAATCGTAATAGTACCGCAGTCTTTGTAGCCACCACCTATTCCTGCTCCTTGCCGCGAGCTTGCGGTAATTATACCGCCTTCAATAACAATATCACCGCCATCGTCGTTTCTGTTACAACCGATTCCAGCAGCGCCGGTGGCTCCCTGTACGGTCAATGCACCGTTTCCGGTTACCGTTACTGTTGAACCGCTTGGCACAAAGATACCGGCTCCGCCGCCTGTATAGGGATTATGAATACCGTAAAGCGTGTTTTCTGTACCGTCTGCAATACTAATTGTTGCATCTCCAAGACATGCAAGGGCGGGGAATCCTGTTACTTCCGATGAATCAAAACCAGAATCCGCGTTTATGCTTGCCCCGCTCAAGGTAACAGTCGCACCGTCCGCAATGCTCACCTGCACAGCTACAGAGAGCGTGCCTGTAATCGTGTAGCCGTCAGCCACTGTGGTGTCTTCGGTCAGCGTTGACAAATCTACAATTTTTGGTACCGTTACTGTAACGGCACAAGTCGCAGTCTTGTCTCCTGCTTTCGCCGTAATCGTAGCGTCTCCGGAAGCAACAGCCGTAATAACACCATTTTCTACTGTCGCCACCGTGGTGTCGCTTGAAGACCATGTAACAGTCTTGTCAGTCGCATTGTCAGGTTTTACGGTTGCCGTGAGCGTTTCTGTTTCGCCGACGGTAATACTTGTAGTCGTCTTATTCAGCTCAACGCTGGTAACTGCAACAGTACCTGAATCACTGCTATCATCATCGTCATCGGTCTGACAAGATGCGAAGAAAACTAAGAGGCTGGATGCTGCCAACAGCGCAGCGAATGTTTTCAAAAAGTGTTTCATCGAAACTCCTTATCCCACAAAGGGAAACAGTAAGGGCGACATCAAAAAAAATGCAGCAGCACGTTTTCTGAAACAACAAAAAAAGCCTGATTCAGTCTAGAAAGACCGGATACAGGCGCTGTTCAAAAGGTGAAAAAAAAGAAACGATTTGTAATGACTACAAGAATATATAGTATAAAGTGGGGGGGGGTAATTGCGAAACGCGGCGCGGTAATGAATGCTTCCATGTAACAATGCCCCCTTAGTACATAAGATTAAGAAAATAATAACACAACTTTAAGATAAAGCAAGTTTTTTTCCGTTTTTTCTTGGACAAGCGATAGGAAGGGCGGCGTAAGCCGTTCCGGAGCGAACGAAGTGAGCGCAGGAATGGAGCCGCGTAAGACGGCGGAACCCTGGATAGCGCGGTTTTTGAGCGCTGGAGCGAAGCGGAGGCGGGAAAAAATGGCCCCGGATTTTTCTGGTGCTTGAGCCTGTAAAAGTTCAACCACAGCCTGCCGGGCGCTGACAGCTTTTGCCTGCCGTCTGGCCGCTGCCTGCCGCCTTGTTTTTCAGCTGTTTTCAGCCACGATGCGGAGAATCGCGTCTCCGTAGCGCTCTGCTTTTGTTTCGCCGATGCCGCTTACCAGGCGCAGGTCATCTTGGGTTTGGGGCTTGAGGGCAACTATCTCGCCCAGTGTCCGGTCGCCGAAGATGATGTAGGGCGGCACGTTCTGCGCGGAAGCCTCGCGGCGCCTCCATTTTTTTAGGGCATCGACAAGGGCTGAGTCCTCCGGCTTTTCTTCGAGCGCGTTCAGCGCCGCGCGGGTGTAGTCGGCGGAAAGCTGCTTCTTGCTCTTTTTTCCGGCTGGCTTGGGGAACATAAGGCCGCCGTTTGCTCCGCTGGCAGCGCGGTTTTTAGGCATGAAGACGCCGCCTGCAGCCATGGCAGAGCCTTGAGCGCGCGCAAAGCCTGAGCCACTGTCGCCGCCTTGCAGCCCGGAGCTTACGCCGGATGAAAGCGCCGAGGTAAGGGCAAAGCGCACTGCAAGCGCTATCTCTGAACGGTTACGCAAGGCGGCGCTTCCTTTTTCGGTGATTTTAAGTACGCTATACTCTTCGGTTTTTGCAAGATAGCCGTCGTCTATAAGGGCCTCGGTTAGGTCGAACCACTGTTCCCGGGTCAGCTCCCGGCCAATGCCATAGGTGGAAAGCCCGTCGTGGTGGTTTTCGCTGATGCGCTTCTGGCGGCTTCCGAGCAGCACGTCAATCACGTA